>JAYEJW010000650.1:0-21102 GCA_034716535.1 Pseudomonadota bacterium | reverse complement strand
CTCGCAGGAACTCTGCGGGATCCGGTACGCTTGTCTGTGCCTCAAATCGCCGCTCGTCGAGCACTTCCAGGCGGGTTACCTGACGCGCCGTTACGACCATGCGGTGCACGCTGTTCGAACGTAGCGACCTCGCGCAGGCGAATATTGGGTCAGCGAATTCATCATCCGGCGATGTCGAAGAGTGAGGGAAATGCGCTGACGCGCTCGGCGCCAAACTACATTTAATGCGGGGCTGCTGAGGACTTGGAGTCGCGGGTAATCTCCAGCGACTGTAGCCTTGCGCGGCATTTGAACCGAGATCAGCGAGATGAGTGGAACGCTTTTTTTTCTTTCATCAGGCGCGCGCCCTCGTTACAAGGTTGATATTGTTCGATCTTTGGCACTTCCGCGGAACGGGCGTCTTGTTATCCGCTACATGCGGAAGTACGTGCAAGACGATGTTTGGGAACTTCTCGGCTCTGGGCAGGCCGCGGGATGCACAGGGCTCTTCGCTTACCTTGATCAGAACATCAAGCCTCAGAGACCGAGTGTGATTCCCTGCCGGTATTCACGCATTGAGCGGAGCGAGCGGGAAGGCCAGTTCGTGGTTGTCTCCCTCAAAATGAACGGCTTCCCCGTATTGCCCAATCAAGAGTCGGTAGATCAACGCATTGTAAATGCGTTTCCGGAACTCCCTCGTTGGAAACAGGAAGCAGACGGGATAAAGCTACGTGGTCTCTTTGCGCTTACGAGCGAACGCGAGAAATGGGAGTTTGAAGAAAGTTTTGACGTTGAACGATGGCAGGAGATTGTGGATCGCATCGGTTCAAGGTCCGATTATCTAGACCAGTCGTTCTTTCCGTACGTTGAAGGCATTTACCATCACACAAAGTCAGGCAAGAGGCGCGTCATTGATATTGACGGTATTTTACCTCTGAAAGCGGCTGAATCGTACGAGCTGAAGATCGGCCACTTTCATCCGCATCGGCCTTTGCAGAACCCGCAACCGACTGGGTGGCTGTTGGTTGATCCTGACGGATCTCTTTCCGTGACCCGCAACCGCGCGATAGAAGCAGATTCACCTTATAGTCTAAATTACGTGCGGCTGCGGACGGATCATGTGAGATTGGAGGAAACAGCAGCCGTGAGCATATTCATGGTCAAATCCTCGACCTCACGCCCCGATGTTGAGGATGGAAGCCATCTGCTTGACATACCGCTGACGGTAAAACCTCGACATTTCAGAAACATTGGTCTGGCACTAGCGATCGGCATTTTTCTTGGCGCTCCGCACGCTGTTAGATTGATGCCTGATGATCAGGGGTTCTGGTTGAAGTTAATGCTAATCTTCGTGCCTTCGATCATCGCAGCAACGCTCGCAGTCTACGCGGTCAGAAAACCTGTCTGATGGAGGATACCCAATGAGCCTACGAAAGTTCATTCGCGCGCTAAGAGACCTACGAGCGTCCCTCGAACCTAACTTCTCACCGGAAACGGCTTTCTCTGGCTCAGGTGAGAGTTCCGCGCGGGGTGCGGGACATTGCGCGGTCGTCGCTGTGATCGCTTACGGGCTGCTAGGCGGCCAACTGGTGAGCGCGAGAGTTCACGAGCAGAGCCACTGGTTCAACCGGTTTTCCCTGAACGGAAGGGAATTTGATGTAGACCTGACCGGAGATCAGTTTGGGTTTGCCCCAGTTCGAATTGAGCGAGCGGGACGCTTGTATTCTGGATCCTCACTCAGATCGTTTGAACAACTTACCCCGGAGACTCTGGAGCGTGCTGCGCGACTTGCCGAACGCAGTTCATTCCTTGACCTTGCGCAGGACTTAAGGGAGGTAGAGCAACAGTTTTTTTGCGCTGCGACTCGCAGGGCTACTACGGAGATGCTGATTAAAACCGTCCCTGGATCTAATCAGCTCGCGATCCGATAGGCGCGACTCTCGGATCGCGCCGTTTACAACGGCTTATCACCGTCAAAAATGGTGGGGCATCCTGCCCCGCGGGAAACGCCGATCTGATCAGCGGTTTGTGCGGGTTCCTCACCGCGATCCTGATCGATTCCCGCCGTTGTCCCGCCGAGCCGGTCGGAGCTCAGTAGGTGAGAATCTTCGGGAGCGCCTTGGCCTGCGCCACCCATTCCTCCACCGCGGCGGCGGTCGGCGGGCGCTCGGTGAGCTTGGCTGTGTCGTTTGTCTCCACGATCTTGGCGTGCAGGTTGTCGGCGCGGCGGGTGGCGAGCTCCTTGACCGTGTCCACACCCGCCTTCTCCAACAGGTCGGAGTAGACACCGGAGACACCCTTGATGCGGGCGAGGTCGGCCCGGTTGGCGAGCTCGAGGATTTCCTTGGCGGTGCAGCCGCACTCGGCGGCTAGCCCCTTGCGCTGGGCTGGGGCGGCCGCTGCCTCTAGCAGCGTCTCGTTGTTAGTGATGCCCTTCTCTTTCAGCTTGGCGATGATCGCTTCCGTGGCGCCTGCGAGGTCTTTCACTGCGGTGGTCATGGGCTGTGTCCTCCTTTGGGTGGTCGTCGTCGAAAAGCCGTCGGTATTGCGGCGAGCGAATGGTCCTGGACCAGACTTCACCGACTCTGTTGATATTATGCCCCGATGGGGCAAGAAAGGTCGTGTCGGGGGTGGATTTTCTTCATTGTCGGGTACGATAATCGCGTAACGCGCCGAACCGGCAACGACTGCAGACGATCGACAACAGAACATCAGGCCCATGCCCAGACTCTCGCCCCTCCAGTGGTTGATACTTGCCCTCTTCCTCGCCTTCTACGGCTTTGCCGTCTTCGCCCTGACGAGGGACTATTATCTGCGCAACCCGTCGCAGATCGCCGCGACCTCCCCGCCGTCCGCGCAGTCTCCTCACGCCCTGCCCCAGGCAGGGCAGCGCACCTGGATTCAGGGTGCGATGCAGGACGGCGGCGACATCATCCCGCCAGCGGTGACGGAGACCAATCCCGTACTGCTCAATCAGACGGCGGATGGGCTTTTCGCGCAGAAGCGTTACGCAGAGGCGATCGCTCTCTATCAGCGCGTCCTGGAGCTCGATCCGGAGGACATCGATGCCCATAACGATCTCGGCTTGGCGCTTTATTACGCGGGTCAGCCCCAAGCCGCGCTGGAGCTGCTCAAGGAAGGCACCGGCAAGCGGCCCGATTTTCAGCGCATCTGGCTGACTCTCGGTTTTGTGAGTGCCAGGGCGGGGGACAAGCCGGGTGCGCAAGAGGCCCTGGAGAAGGCGCGCGCCCTGGGAGCGGACAACAGCGTCGGGCAAGAGGCGGCGCGGATGCTCGGGCTGCTGCAAGGCGATCAGGGCGAGCCCTAGTACGAATTGCCGCGAGTATGATTCTTCTACCGCAAGGAAGATCGAGCATCGGCGCGTCCAAGATTCCCGAACAACAGGGAGAGAGTCTCACGCGAAGCCGCGAAGGGCGCGAAAAGAATCTACCGGCATGATGATTGTTAGAGGAACCTAGACGGCTGAACTAGAGGTAGACTAGTTCTTTCGCGTGCTTCGCGCCTTCGCGTGAGATATTCCGAGTCGCGGATCGCGGCAGCTCCCCAATCCTTATTGTTTGCGCGCCAGCGCCACCGTGTAGTGTGCTCCCTGCTTGAGCTTGTCGTAGTTGCCGAAGACATCCGTCAGGTTGCGCTTCATGAACTGGCGCAGGCCGTTGACGGTAACGACGTAAAGACGGCCCTGCCGGCGCAGGCGGCTCCGGGCATCGTGCAGGTAAAGACTCAGCATCTCTTTTCCCACTTTGGCCGGGATGTTGCTGGCCACGACGTCGAAGCGCAGGCCAGGGTCGACCTGGTCGAAGCCGTTGCTGAGCTGAGCATGTGCGTTGCGGATTCCGTTCCGCTTGGCGTTGCCGTTGCTGTAATTCACGGCCACGAAGTCCTTGTCCACCATCAGTGTTTTCCCCTTCGGAGCCAGGGACGCCATGGCAAGACCGATCGGGCCGTATCCACAACCCAGGTCCAGGCAGTCGTCGGTGGGCTTCACTGACAAGTGCCGTAGGAGCAAACCCGTACCCTCGTCGATCTCCCGCGGCGAAAACAGCCCCCAGGTGCTGTGCAGCACGAGGTGGCGACCGCCGAGATCGGCGGAGAAAACGATGTTGGAGCGCAGCTTCTCTAGCTGTAAACGATTGAGCATGGCAGGTCTCTAAACAGGCTCTTGCGCTCGGTTCCGCGATCGGGACCCTCGCCGTCGTGGAGGCAAAACGCGCGCCGGGGGCGCGGCTATTGCGCCGATCCATTCAGCTACAATCCCCGGTAGGCCCAAGGCGGGAAAGCGATGGTGCATCAGAATGGCGGATTCCGGCGGCTGGCTCAAGATCGAGCTTCGCCAAGGGGAGCGGGCCCGACTTGGCCATCCGGTCTTCCTGTCCGCCCTTGGCGCGCCGCGACGTCCGTCGCAGAACTTTCGCTCGGGTATGATGTAATTACTCCTTGTGCAACTGTGACCCACACCCGAACAGGTTGACAGCATGTGCCTTGCAATTCCCGCAGAAATCGTCGCCACGGACGCGGCGACGGACACGGCCACCGTTGCCCTTGGCACGGTGAGCAAGCAGGTGTCCCTGGCCCTGGTGGAAGAAGTGGCCGTGGGAGACTATGTCTTGGTGCACGTGGGCTACGCGCTGAACAAGATCAGTCCCGATGAGGCGGAGCGTACGTTACAGCTCATTGCCGAGGCCGGCGCGCTGGACGAGGCCGGGCAGGAGGGGGCCTCATGAAATACATCGATGAGTTCCGCAGCCAGGAGCTCGCGCGCAAGCTTGCCTCCGCCATCGCTGCAGCGGCGGATCCGGGGCGCGAGTACCGGTTGATGGAGTTCTGCGGCGGCCACACCCACGCCATCTTCCGCTACGGCGTACAGGACCTTTGCCCCGAGAACGTGCGGTTCGTCCACGGTCCCGGCTGTCCGGTATGTGTGCTTCCTACCACCCGGATCGACCAGGCCATCGCTCTTGCGGAGGGTAAAGACGTCATTCTCTGCACCTACGGCGACCTGATGCGAGTACCCGGCGGGGATCGCCGCAGTCTGCTCAAGGCAAAGGCCGGCGGTGCAGACATCCGTATGATCTATTCGACTCAGGATGCACTCGCCGTCGCCCGGGCCAATGCGGACCGGCAGGTCGTGCTCTTTGCCATCGGCTTCGAGACGACGACGCCCCCCACGGCGGTGGCTCTGAAGCAGGCCCGTACGGAGGGCCTGAACAACTTCACCGTGTTCTGCAACCACGTTCTCACCCCCCCTGCCCTGCGGACGATCCTTTCCTTTGCAGAGCCGGACAGGGTCGCCATCGACGGCATCCTGGGGCCCTCACACGTTAGCACGGTCATCGGCAGTGGACCCTACGGCTTCGTTCCCATCGAGTTCGGCACGCCCCTCGTGATCGCCGGCTTCGAACCTTTGGACGTGATGCAGTCGTCTCTGATGCTCATTCGCCAGATCAACGATGGCCGATGTGAGGTGGAGAACCAGTACACCCGCGCCGTCACCCCCGAGGGCAACCGCAAGGCCCAGGCCCTGATGAACGAGGTCTTCGTCTTGCGCGACAGCTTCGAATGGCGCGGTCTGGGCCATCTTCCGAGCAGCGCCCTGCGCATCGCCGACGGGTTCGCCGAGCTCGACGCGGAGCAGCGCTTTACAGTGGCCGCCCCAGAGGGCCGCGAGGTCAAGGGATGCGAGTGCCCGAGCATCCTGCGCGGGATCAAGCGGCCCACCGATTGCAAGCTCTTCGGAACCGTTTGCACGCCTGAGAACCCCATGGGCTCCTGCATGGTCTCCTCCGAGGGGGCCTGCGCCGCCTACTGGAGCTATGGCCGCTTCCGCGATACGGACGACGCCGAACCGGGGCGGGCGGCCTGATGCCGGGGTCCGGCCGCCGTTTTCCCCTGAGGCTCGACCTGGCACGCGGCGCGGTGGACATGACCCACGGCAGCGGTGGCCGGGCCATGGCGCAGCTCATCGAAGAGCTCTTCAAGCGGTACCTGGACAACGAGCTGCTGCGCCAGGGCAACGACCAGGCCATGTTCAATCCGCCCGCGGGACGGCTGGTGATGAGTACCGACGGCCACGTGATCTCCCCCCTGTTCTTCCCCGGCGGGGACATTGGCTGCCTTGCGGTACATGGCACCATCAACGATGTGGCCATGGCCGGCGCCAAGCCCCTCTATCTGGCTGCGGGTTTCATCCTGGAGGAAGGCTTTCCGCTCGCCGACCTGGCACGCGTCGTGACAAGCATGGCCCGCGCCGCAAACGAGGCGGGCGTCCCCGTGGTTACCGGCGACACCAAGGTCGTAGAGCGCGGCAAGGCGGACGGCGTCTTCATCACCACCACGGGCGTCGGCCTGGTTCCGGAGGGCGTTAACATCTCCGGGAATCGTGCCTGCCCCGGCGATGCGATCCTGGTGAGCGGCACTGTGGGCGACCATGGGGTCGCCGTTATGTCCAAGCGGGAGAACCTGGGCTTCGGGACAGAGATCGAGTCCGACAGCGCTGCCCTCCATGGCCTGGTCGCCGCGATGGTCGACACGGGTACCGACATACATTGCCTGCGCGACCCGACCCGCGGCGGGCTCGCCACCACCCTCAACGAGCTCGCGCACCAGTCCGGCGTCGGCATGCAAATTCGTGAGCCTGCAATCCCGGTGCGACCGGAGGTGGCCGCGGCCTGCGAGCTGCTTGGGCTCGATCCCCTCTATGTGGCCAACGAAGGCAAGTTGATCGCCATCTGCGCGGCCGAGCAAGCTCAGACGCTGCTCGATGCAATGCGGGCCCATCCCCTCGGGGTCCAGTCCGCCCTTGTCGGCGAAGTGGTCGAAGATGCCCACCGGTTCGTTCAGATGGAGACCGCGTTCGGCGGCCAACGCATCGTCGACTGGCTGGCCGGAGAGCAGTTGCCACGGATCTGCTAGCTTCTACGACCCCGCCGGGGATCGATACATTGACGTTCTTCTAAGAATGGGGATTTCGTGCTCCGGGATCTCATCGCCGAGAGACTTTTCACGCTATTCTAAGCGGGTCCCCACAGCGCACGCATGAACCCGAAGGGAGAATTCCGTGGATATTGCCGAGCTGCTCGCCTTCAGCGTCAAGAACAACGCCTCGGATCTTCACCTCTCCTCGGGTCTCCCTCCCATGATCCGCATCGACGGGGACATGCGCCGCGTCAACGTGGCCCCTTTGGAGCACCGCGCTGTCCACTCCCTCGTGTACGACATCATGAACGACAAGCAGCGCAAGGACTACGAAGAGTTCTTGGAGACCGATTTCTCTTTCGAGATCCCGGGCCTGGCGCGCTTCCGTGTCAATGCATTCAACCAGAAGCGGGGGGCAGCCGCGGTCTTCCGAACCATTCCCTCCAAGGTGCTCAGTCTCGAGGAGTTGGGTGCACCAGGTATATTCAAAGACATCATCAACGTACCACGCGGCCTCGTCCTGGTGACCGGCCCCACAGGCTCGGGCAAATCGACGACCTTGGCGGCCATGATCGATCACCTCAACGACAAAGAGTATGCACACATACTCACCATCGAAGACCCCATCGAGTTCGCACACACCAGTAAGAAGTGTTTGGTGAATCAACGTGAGGTGCACCGCGACACCTTGGGCTTCAGCGAGGCCCTGCGCTCGGCCTTGCGTGAGGATCCGGACATCATTCTTGTCGGCGAGATGCGGGATCTGGAGACGATCCGTCTGGCGCTGACCGCGGCCGAGACCGGTCACCTGGTGTTCGGGACCCTGCATACGAGCTCGGCGGCAAAGACGATCGATCGCATCATCGATGTCTTTCCGGCGGCGGAGAAGAGCATGGTGCGCTCGATGCTCTCGGAATCCTTGCGCGCGGTAGTGGCTCAGACTCTGTTCAAGAAGATCGGTGGAGGCCGGATCGCCGCCCACGAGATCATGATCGGTACGCCCGCCATCCGCAATCTCATCCGAGAGGACAAGGTGGCCCAGATGTATTCTGCGATCCAGACGGGCCAAGCGGTGGGCATGCAGACCCTTGACCAGAATCTTCAGGCCCTGGTGAAGAAAGGTCTCATCAAGCGAGCGGACGCGAAGGCCAAGGCTCAGAACAAAGAAGCGTTTACTTAGGGATATCCTCGACAGAGACCATTGCGGGGGAACACCGTGGATCTCAATCAACTGCTCATCCTGTTGGTCCGAAAAAAGGGCTCGGATCTGTTCATCACCGCCGACAGGCCGCCGTCGGTCAAGCTCGACGGCACCATCTCCCCCGTTGGCGAAGAGTGTCTCAGTGCGCGGAAAGCGCGCGAGATCGTCTATAGCGTGATGAACGAGAAACAGCAGAAGGAGTTCGAAGAGACGAAGGAGTGCCAGTTCTCCATCGATGCCAAGGGCGTCGGCCGCTTCCGCGTGAGCGCTTTCGTGCAGCGGGACGCGGCGGGGATGGTCCTGCGTCGGATCGAGAGCCATATCCCGACATTCGAGGAGCTTCGGCTACCGGCCGTCATACGCAACCTCGCCATGACCAAGCGGGGGATGGTGATCTTCGTTGGGGCGACAGGTACCGGAAAATCCACTTCACTTGCAGCGATGCTGGGCTACCGCAACCGCCACAGTACGGGCCACATCATCACCATCGAGGACCCCATCGAGTTCGTCCACGGGCACGATGGCTGCATCATCACCCAGCGCGAGGTGGGGGTGGACACCGAGTCGTTCGAGGTCGCGCTCAAAAACACCCTGCGCCAGGCACCCGATGTGATTCTCATCGGTGAGATTCGTACCCGAACGACGATGGAGCAGGCAATCATCTTCGCAGAGACCGGCCATCTGGTGTTGGCCACCTTGCACGCCAACAACGCCAATCAGGCCCTGGATCGCATCATCAACTTCTTTCCTGAGGATGCTCGCGAGCAACTTTTCGTCGACCTCTCACTGAATTTGAAGGGCATCGTTGCACAGCAGCTGGCGCCCCGCGCAGGAGGCAAGGGACGCAGGGCAATCATAGAGGTGCTTATCAACACCCCGCTTGCATCGGATCTGATCCATAAGGGCGAAGTGCACAAACTCAAAGAGTTGATGAAAAGGTCCAGAGAGCACGGCATGATCACCTTCGATCAGGCCCTGTTCGAGCTCTACAAGGAGGGAGAGATCTCCTACGAGGACGCGTTGAAGTATGCCGATTCGGCAAACGAGGTGCGCTTGGCGATCAAACTTGGCAGCTCCGCCGAGAACGGGCGCCTCGACGAGGAATTGGACGGTATATCGCTTGTTGACAGACAGTAGTACTCCGACAGGGAGTACTACAAACGCCGTATCGCACGAGCGTCAGGCGAAGACCTGTCTCGCATCGAATACAGGTCCGTCCACACAGACGCGCTTCATGGCGGCGCCGTTCGGGGTCTGCACGGACACCACGCAGCCCGCGCAGCCGCCCACCCCGCAGGCCATGAATTCTTCGAGGGAGACCTGACAGGGCAGGCCGAGCTCCCGCGCCAGCCGGGCAACGGCCTCGAGCATCGGGTGGGGGCCGCAGGCGAAGACCTCCACCTCGGCGAGCGTCGCCGGGTCCAAGGTCTCCAGCCAATTGCGGGCGAGCTCCGTCACGAATCCTTCGAAGCACCCCGGGTAGCCTTGGCGGCTCGCCAGCCGGCTCGGCAGACCCCAGTCTTCCAGGAGGGGCATGGCAGCGATGACCTCCGGAGGCAGCCCGGGGATGAGATACTGGGAAGGACGTGCCGGGAACGGGAAGGGTACCTCCGAACCGAGGACGGCGAACGGCCGTATGTGGCGCTGGTAGCGCAGGGTGTCGGCGAGGAAGACCATGGGCGGAATGCCTACGCCGCCACCGATGAGCAGTGGCCGCGGGCGCTCGGGGTGGACTTGGAAGGGATGACCGATTGGTCCGAGCAGGCTGATAACCTCGCCGGGACGCTTGGCCGCCAGAAGGTGCGTACCTTCGCCCACGGCCTTGTAGAGAAACTCCACCCAGCTCTCGGTCGGATTTGCGCGCATGAAGGACAAGGGACGGCGCATCGGCAGCAGGGGATCGCAGCGCAGGTGAGCGAAGGTCCCGGGCCGGGCGTGACGGGCACACTCCGGCGCCCACAGCCGCAGCACGAACTGATCGGCCGCGTGGGCCTCGTGACTCAAGATCTCGCCTTCCTCGAGGAAGACGGTGTCGCGGTGGGCGTTCTCGGTCATGGTGCCTCGCGGTCTCGTTCGAAGACGATCCGGCCGGCGAGCAGGGTCCAGCTCACCCGGCCCTGGATCTCCCATCCGAGGAAGGGAGTATTCAGTCCCTGACTGACCAGGTTCCCCGGCGACACCACCCAGTGTGCCTGCGGATCGAAGACGCAGACATCGGCGACCCGCCCGTCGTCCAGCCTTCCCGAGCCCAGGCCGAGGATCTCGGCCGGCCCGAACGTAAGCCGGGTGATTGCGGTACGCAGGTCCATCAGGCCCTCGGCGACGAGCCGCAAAGTCAGCGGCAGCAGGGTTTCCAGGGCCGAGATGCCGGGCGCCGTGGCAGGGAAGGGCGCGAGCTTGGCATCTTCCTCGTGGGGTTGGTGGTCGGAGCAGATGGCCGCAATGTCCCCGCGGGCCACGGCGGCGCGAAGTGCGGTCCGGTCTCTTTCCGCGCGCGCCGGCGGCAGGATGTGGCAGTTGGCGTCGAAATCCTCCAGATCCTCTTCCGTGAGAAACAGCTGGTGAGCGCTCACGTCGGCGCTGGCCGGTATCTTTCGTCGCTGCGCGTCTGCGAGCTTCTCGCTTGCGCGGCCTGAGGAGAGCCCGCGGAAGTGAACCCGCGCCTCGGTCTGCTCGGCGAGGGCGAGGTCTCGGGCCAGTGCGACGGTTTCGGCCGCTTCCGGGATTCCGGGCAGACCCAAACGGGTGCTCATCCGCCCTTCGTGGACGCAGCCTTGGTCTCGTAGGTAGGGATCCTCCGGGCGCAGGAACACGGTGAGGCCGAAGGTGGACGCGTACTCCATTGCTCGGCGTTGGACCTGGGTGTTCTTGATCGGCTGGTCCGCATGGCTCATGACCGGACAGCCGGCGTGCTTGAGTGCGGCCATCTCGCTGATCTGCTCACCCTTCAGTCCCCGGGTGAGGGCGCCTGCGGGGATTACGCGCGCCTTGCCGACACGCTCGGCGGTCTGGGAGACGAGATGGGCGACCGCGGGAGTATCAATGACCGGCTGGGTATCCGGCGGACAGCACAAGGTGGTAATGCCTCCCGCTGCCGCCGCTGCGGTCTCACCGGCAATGGTGGCCTTGTGCTCGAGTCCGGGCTCGCGCAGCCGCGCGCACAGGTCCACCAGTCCGGGACAGACTACATGGCCGCGGGCGTCCAGCGTACGGTCCGCCCGAAAGCCCGACGGTGCCGGCCCCACGGCGGCAATGCGCCCGTCGGAGATGTGCAGGTCCGATTCCGTATCGATGTCGTTCGCCGGATCGATGATCCGGCCGTTCCGGATGCTGATCTTCAGGCCATCAGCCATCGGAATCGCCCTGACCGCGTAGATTCTGAGTGCCGATACACATGGACATGACGGCCATTCGCACGGCGATTCCGTTGCTCACCTGCTCCAGAATCACGGAGCGCGGGCCGTCGGCTACCTGGGAGTCCATCTCCACACCGCGATTGATGGGGCCTGGATGCATGACGATGGCGTCCGGCTTGGCGGTGCTCAGGCGCTCCTCGGTGAGGCCGAAGAGCTGAAAGTACTCGTGCTCGCTCGGCAGCATGGCGCCGCGCATGCGCTCCCGCTGCAGACGCAACGTGATGACCACGTCCACATCGCGTACGCCCTCGCGCAAGTCGTGGAAGACCTCCGCCCCCAGCGCATCGGCGCAGGACGGAACCAGGGTCCGCGGAGCGATGACCCGCACCTCTCGGGTGCCCAGGGTGTTCAGCGCCAGGATCTGGGATCGGGCCACGCGCGAGTGCTGGATGTCGCCGACGATGGCGACGCTCAAATTCTCGAACCGACTCTTGTGCTGGCGGATGGTGAACATATCCAGCATGCTCTGGGTGGGATGTGAATGGCGGCCGTCGCCGGCGTTGAGGACACTCACATGAGGATTCGCGTGCTCGGCGATGAAGTGGGCGGCGCCGCTGTCGGCATGGCGCACCACGAACATGTCCACGTGCATGGCCTCGAGGTTGCGCAGGGTGTCGAGCAAGGTCTCTCCCTTCGCGGTGGCGGACGTGCTGATGTTGAGGTTCAGCACGTCGGCGGACAGCCGTTTTGCCGCCAGCTCGAAGGTGGTGCGGGTGCGGGTACTGGTCTCGAAAAACAGGTTGGCGACGATCTTGCCCCGACAAAGGGGCACCTTTTTCACTGCCTGCTGGGCGACGCCGAGAAAGCCCTCGGCCTTGTCCAGGATCTCGGTCAGGAGCCCCCGGCTCAGGCCCTCGATCGTGAGGAAATGCTTGAGGTTTCCCTGCGGGTCGAGCTGGGCGGCGGAGGTGCTCATGGGGCCGATGGAGCCGATGAGCTCTTCTTGACGCGGTCTTTTGGAATCCGGCCCAGGACGAGCTCAAGGGGCTCAGGTCCGGTGAGCTTGATCTGCTGGCCGGGCTCCAGCCTTGCGTGCAGCCCCACCACATTCGGCTCGATCGGCACCTCGCGCCCGTCTCGCTCCGCCAGGGTGGCGAGCAGGACCGAAGCGGGCCGACCATAGTCGAACAAGACGTTCAGCGCGGCGCGGATGGTGCGCCCGGTCTGCAGTACGTCGTCGACGAGAACGACGTGGCGGTCATCCACCGGCACCGGGAGATGGGAGGGGCGAACCTGCGGGTGCATGCCGATGCGGGTGAAATCGTCCCGGTAGAAGGAGATGTCCAGTCGTCCGAGGGGGTCTGAAAGGTCGAGGTCCCGATGCAGACGCTCCGCGACCCAGACTCCGCCGGTGTGGATACCGATCATGAGCGGATCGCTCACCGCGCGCGCGCGCAGCAGCTCACCCAGCTCCACCTCCATGCGATCGATGGCGGTTTCCAGCTCATCGGCGGTTTTCCAAACGTCAGTGGGGCTCACTCAACCAGGTTTCCAATATCAGCTTTGCGGCCATGGCATCGACAATCCCTGTGGCGGTCGCGTCCTTTCCGAGCTGCCGGCGAGCTTCCAAAGAGGTGAGGCGTTCGTCCACAAGGTGCACCTCGAGGCCAAAACGCCCGGCGAGCTGGCGGGCGAAGCGCCGCGCGCCCGGTGCGATCTCGGCTTCCGTATCGTCCATGTTGTACGGCAGACCGACCACGGCTTGTTCGGGTCGCCATTCGAGAAACAGTTGCTCGATGCGCGCCCAATCGGGTTTGTCCCTGCGGCTGCGGATGGTCGCCAGGGGGGACGCGGAGCCGGTGACCGTCTGGCCGACGGCCACACCAATCTTCCGAGGGCCGAAGTCGAAGCCGAGCAGAGTGCCCATTCAGGCGTGCCCGGCCTCGCCGCTAAGCAGGTTCATGTCCACCCCGAGCAGGTGGGCGGCGGCTTGCCAGCGTGCTTCGGCCGGCATACCGAACAGGATGTCCACGTCCGCCGGCCCGCTAAGCCAGGCGTTGGCGCTCATCTCCTCCTCCAACTGGCCGCCGGACCAGCCTGCATACCCCAAGGCGATGAGCTTACGATGCGGCCCTTTCCCCTCGGCGATCGCCTCCAGCACGTCCCGCGACGTGGTGACGCTGATCTCCGCGGTGATGCTAAGGGTCGAGTCGAAACGCGTCTCCGTCGAGTGGAGCACGAACCCCCGGTCAGGTTGTACCGGTCCGCCCTGATAGACGAGTGTGTCCAGCACCTGCTGGTCGGGGGACGCGATATCGAGCTGGGTGAGGACCTCGCCCAAGCGGATGTCCATGGGCCGGTTGATCACGATGCCCATGGTTCCCTGCTCCGTGTGCTCGCAGACGTAGGTGACGGTCCGCGAGAAGTTCGGGTCCTGAAGCCCCGGCATCGCGATCAGGAAGTGGTTTGTAAGCGTCGTCGAGAATGACATGGACATAGTATCCGGCCGGTCCGGATCGGTGGCAAGCGCAAGAGCATCTCGCGGACCCCGGTGGGTGGTCAGTTCTCCCAGCCGAGGCGGTTGCTGTTCAGGAATTGCCAGGTGCGGGTGATGTCGAGGATGTCCGTCTCCGCCTGGATATCGGGAGGAAATGGGGCGAAGGGCGCTGCGAGCTCGACGATGCGAATTGCCGCTTCATCCAAGACGTCGTAACCGGAGGAGCGCAGCACGCGGATGCGCGCGATGTTGCCGTCGGCTTGCACGGCCACGTGAAGGATGAGGTTTCCATACAGTTTTCGGCGCTTTGCCTCATCCGGATAGTTCAGGTTGCCGATGCGCTCCACCTTCCGCCGCCAGGCCTCCAAATAGCTTGCGTACTTGTACTCGCGGGTGCTGGCGTTAATGGCCTTGCGCCTCGGGCGCATGGCGTAGGCGGTGGTCTTCTCGTCGAGCTGCGCGGTTAGCTTTGCGATCTCCAGGTTGCGGCTGGCAACGATCTGCGCCGCGGTGACCTCGGGTGCGGGCTGCTTGAGGTCGGGCAAGGGCTCCTCCGGTGGTTCGGGCGACATCTCAGGGGCGGGGGCCTCCAGGTCGGAGTCCAACGGCGGCAAGGTGGCAGTCAGGGTGGTGTCCTCGATGATCGGCACGGGTGGCGGAGGCTCGATCGCTGCCGCGGGCTCGGGAACCGGTGGTGGGACAGGTTCCGGCGGAGCCATCTCGGGGCCAAGATCCAGAGGCTCCGGTGCAGGCTCGACGGAGGGCTTCGCCGCCGCGTCTTGTGCGTCATCCGTGCCGCCGCCCTGGCGGTCCACTTGAGCAACAGCCTCGGCGACCTCGGGCTTCTCGTCCGACGGTGCCGCCTGGCGCAATACAACGACCTCCAGGGGACGGGTCGTCCGCTTGCCCGAGCGGGCCTCGGGCGGCTCGAAGCCTACGCCCAGGATGACCAGCAAGTGAAGCCCGCAGGCGGCGAGCGCGGCTGCGACCAACACCGATGGCGAGGAGGTCTCGTGCGCGGTATCCACCCACAACTGGGGAGACCCCGCAATCGCCGGCTTCATTCTGGGCTCACCGCGTTTCTCTCGGTTGCGGGGCCAGGGGGGCACTGAGCTCCAGATCGACGTCTTTGTCCAGCAGCTCGATCCGTCCGGCCATGGCCGGGTTCATGTGCACGATGCCTTTGCTGTCCATGAGCAGGACGTAGCGTATCCCCATGCGCTTCGCGACCTCATACCAGGACGTGGGTCCGGCAACGAAGAGTGCCGTTGCTGCGGCGTCGGCGGTGGTCGCATCCGTGTGAACAACCGTCACGGAACGGGTTCTTTCGGCAGGGTAGCCGGTACGGGGATCAATGATATGGTGGTACGTCTTGCCTTCGTAGATGAAGTTGCGCTCGTAGTCGCCCGAGGTGAAGACGCTCTCATCACCGCTCACCTTGATGACCGCGAAAACGCCGCCGCCCGAAGGGCGTCGGATGGCGATGCGCCAGGGTTGGCCGCTGCGGTCGCCGATGGCCCGCAGGTCCCCGCCGGCGTTGACGATCGCATTGTGGATGCCGAGTTCGCGCAGATGCTCAATCGCCAGGTCGATGCCGTAGCCCTTTCCGATGGCGCCGAAATCGAGCTTCACCGCCGGATTGTCGCTAGCCAGCAGGACGCCGTCAGAGCGTATGTCGCTCATACGGGGGTTGGCAGCGACCAGCTGTCGGATCTCGTTCGCCGGTGGCGGGGGACGGCATTCCGGCGAGTCCGTGTGGAATCCCCACAGGTCCACCAGATGACCGATCGTAGGGTTGAACAGGTCCCCGCTCTGCTCGGCGTACTTGCGGCTCTTGTCAATCAGGGGCAGGACGGATGGGGGCGCGGAGAACGCCCCGCCTTCCGCGAGCAGCTGGTTGGTTCGCCCCATCGGGCCGGGCTCCCAGGCATGCCAGGCGCGGTGCATGAACGCGAAGTCCTGCTCGACGAGCTGACTGGCGCGCTCGGCTGCGTCACGGTTAACGCCGACGAGGCTCAGATCCACCAGGGTGCCGAAGGCGAGAAATCGAGTGGTATAGACGGGCGTATCGTCACCGCAGCCGCCGAGCCAGAGCGTGGCGATCGAGAGTATCATGACCGCAAGACGCCTCGGCCGTGCGATTCCCGCCCCCCGGTTCGTGCGATTCCGCCCCTCGTCGCGGCGCCGATCAAACCTCGCTCTAGCGCTCACCGAGTCTCTCCTCCAGCCTGTCCATCAGGCTCCCCGCAATATCGAGATCGAATTGCATGTCCAGTTCTCGGATGCAGGTCGGGCTGGTGACGTTGATCTCGGTGAGCTGTTCGCCGATGACATCCAATCCTGCGAAGTGGATGCCGCGACGCACGAGCTCGGGACCGACCTGGGCGGCGATCCAGCGGTCCCGCTTGCTCAGGGGGCGTCCCTCGCCGGTGCCGCCGGCAGCAAGGTTGCCCCGGGTCTCCCCCGGCCGGGGTATTCGGGCGAGCGCATAGGGGACGGGGACGCCGTCGATGAGCAGAATCCGTTTGTCGCCCTCTGAAATCTCGGGGATGAACTGTTGCGCCATGCAAAAACGTGCTCCTTCCCCCGTCAGGCTCTCCACGATCACGTTGAAGTTCGGGTCTCCTTTGCGGACGCGGAACACCGAGAACCCGCCCATGCCGCCGAGCGGCTTCAGGATAATGTCCCCGTGCTCTTCCAAGAACTCCTCGATGTCCGTGTGACGCCGTGTGATCAGCGTCGGCGGGCAGCATTGGGGGAACTGGACGGTAAAGACCTTCTCGTTGGCGTCACGCAAGCTGCGCGGGTCGTTGATCACCAGGGACCCCGCGCGCTGAGCCTGCTCGAGCAGGTAGGTCGCGTAGATATACTCCATGTCGAAGGGAGGATCCTTGCGCATCAGGATCAGGGGAAGGGCGTCGAGGGGGCGCGTCTCGTCGTCGGTGAAGCGATACCAGTCCGTGGCGTCGTCGACGACCTCGAGCTCGCGCATCCGCGCCCAAGATCGGGATCCCTTGAGGAACAGGTCGGACATCTCCATGTACCGGATCCGCCAGCCGCGACGGCGTGCGGCCAGCATCATGGCGAAGGTGCTGTCCTTCGCGACATTGATCGACCCGATAGGGTCCATGAGGACACCGACATAGCGTTCCATCACCGCATCTTAACGCACGGCGGAATCTGCTGTCAGCGTGGGGGCGGGCGTCTTGGGGCAGGTTCCGATCGATCTCCAACTAAGGATCCGGAAGCCGCTATTTTCGGCGTTTCCTTGGCTGAAACCCTCTCGATCGGAGGTGTTCCTTCTCGAAAGCGCCAAGCCGTTCGCAGATTGTCGGCTCCGGGTTGCAATAATCTGGGATTGCAGAGAATGAGCGCGTCGAAAGCGCCCCCGAGCGCTGGCGCCCACATTCAAATCCGTTGCTTGGCGGAATCATCGGGAAGCGGAATGGATGTCGGAGCAGCTGGCTCCTTCGAAGGCGGCATCGCGCGAAGGGTCAGGGCTAAGCGCTTTCCGAGAACTAAGCGAAAAACTGCGCGGATGAGCCTCCCCCTTTTTGACTTTACGCGATGAGAGTGGCGCTTGGCGTCGAGACCATAGGAGTCGTCGAGTTCTTTTGAGGTCATGGAAACGAGGCTGTTCTTTAACGGGGAGGCAGGCAGCCGCGGGAGTGGTGGGGTCTGACCACTGTGCGCCCTGGCGACCGGGGAGGCGACTGCTAAACGGTGTATAGACCATGGCAAGTAGAGACGATAACGTCGACCTGAATGGCATCAAGGTCCTGATTGTCGACGATAGCAAGACAATCCGTCGAACGGCTGAAAATCTGCTGCTGAAGGCCGGATGCGAGGTTATAACGGCGGCGGATGGATTTGAGGCGCTCGGCAAGATCGTCGATGGTCATCCCGATTTGATCTTCGTCGACGTCATGATGCCGCGCTTGGACGGGTACAAAACCTGCGCTCTCATCAAGAATAGCCAAAAATTGCGCCATACCCCCGTGATCATGCTGTCAAGTAAAGACGGGCTGTTCGACAAGGCGAAGGGCCGCATGGTAGGAGCGGAACGCTATCTGACCAAACCCTTTACGAAAGAAGAGCTCTTGGGGACGATACGTCGCCATGTCGTCAAGGCCGCATAGTGTGTTTGGATTCACCCGCGGCTGCCGGAGCCTGAGCCGATTTCGCATAGCATCCCGGTACGCCTGGTTTCGATGAGAAGCTTTTTTCGCAAGAAGGGCGGCGAGCGGGGGTCGGCGTCCGTTGCCACTGAAACGCGAGGAACGATTCTCGTTGTCGACGACTCGCCCACTGAGGTGCGCATCTACGTCAACGCGCTGGTCAGGGCGGGTTATCGAGTGGAAACGGCGCCAAACGGGGAAGAGGGTGTCCAAGCTGCGCACCGCGTACACCCCGACCTGATCCTGATGGACGTGGTCATGCCCGTCCTCAACGGCTTTCAGGCCACGCGCCAGCTACAAAGAGATCTCTCCACTTCAAACATTCCCATCATTATGGTTACGACAAAGGACCAAGACACTGACCGGGCATGGGCATTGCGGCAAGGGGCGCTCGACTACCTGATAAAGCCGGTGGATGCGGAAGATCTGGTCGAAAGAATAAGGACCGCGCTCGGTGGTTGAGAAGCTCGTCGGGCTCCCGGTCGCAAGCGGCGACGCGCTGTTGGAGGCGTTGCGCGAGCTCGAGCGGCGTTTCTCGCAGAACGCCGCCGTCTTACCGCAATCCGAAGAGCCGCGGGATCTATGGGCGGGGGTGTTTTTCCGTATTGGCGATATCGAGCTGCTTGCCCCCCTGGAGGAGATTGGCGAAGTCCTCGAATTGCCGCGTGACATCACGCCGATCCCCTCCACAAAGACCTGGGTTTGCGGGATTGCCAACAATAGGGGATCGCTGTTGCCGATCTTCGATCTTCAGGCCTTTCTCTTGGGCACCTCCACGGTGCGCAATGTCAAGGCCCGGGTTCTCGTCGTACGACAGGAAACGTTTCCCTTCGGCCTGCTCGTGGGAGAAGTCGTCGGCATCCGTCACTTCGACGTCTCCGCCCGGGCTCAAGAGGCGCCGGACCTTGACGATCTGCTCATGCCCTGGGTCGTTGGCAGCTTCGCTTGGGACGAACAGCACTACCCGGTGTTCAATCTGCACCGGCTGAGCTCGGATGAGACGTTCAACCTCGTCGCAGCCTAAGTCGACCCAAACCGTCGCGACCGGTTGTACGGCCTTTGTTCTAAATGAGTCGCTTCGACACCGAGTTGAGCTTACGGCTCAGATCGCGATAGCAATTCGAATTCTACGACAGGAGGCGGGATACCATGGCAGCAAAAAGAACGAAAGGGGCCGCGCGCAGGGGCGGAAGGACCTCCGTCAACCTCACCGTCGTCCTGTTATCCGTGCTGCTGTTGATTTCGCTCGTGCTGGCCCTTGCGAGTCTGTTCCTCGCGGAACGCTGGGGTGGCTACAACGAAAAATACCTGCTCAATGCGACGGATCAACAGAGACTGGTGCAGCAGGCCGAGAAGGCCGCGGTCTCCGCCGCCCAATCCGAGGAGCTGGCCTTTCCCCGCCTGCGCAGCGTCCGCGACGATTTTCAGACCAGCCTCGACGAGCTCACGCAGGGCGCGCCCGACAAGGGCCTCCCCCCATCACCGCCGGAATTCGCCGAACTGCTTAGAAACACCGAGACCGCCTGGTTGGCGTTGAGCGAGGGCTTGGATCGGATCCTGGCCAATGAGGAGAGCATCCTTGCCGTCCGCGATTTGGTGGCGGCCACCGGTGCGTTGCTTCCAGAGCTCTCCGAGTCCATGGAGCGGGTCGTCGAGCTCATGGTGGAGCGGCAGCAACCGCAGCGGCGAATCCTTGCTGCCGCCCGCCAGCTGACGCTGATTCAGCGAATGTCGGCCTCTCTCGGCGATTTCCTCATCGGTGGGTCCGCTTCTGCGCGGGCGATCGACCAATTCTCCGCCGATGCGGAACAGTTCGGTATCGTCCTGGACGGCCTTCTCGGCGGGGATCTGACTCTGGACCTGTCGCGGGAGGATGATCCCGAGGTGCGTGAGGCCCTTGCGGACACCTCCCAGTTGTTCTCGACCATGCGTGTCAGCGCGGACGAGTTGCTGAGCCTTGTCCGGACCGTACTTCCGGGGTTGGAGGGCGTCGACCAGATGAGCGCGTCGGGCGACAGGATCGAAAGGACGCTCGACGACCTGATCCAGGCTTACCGGACATCTCCCGGACGGTTGAAGCTCGGTCCCGTTACCGTCGGGCCTGCGACCGTATTGCTGTTCGGTGCGTCGGCGCTCGTGTTTCTCGTGTTACTGGTTGTCCAGCTGTTGATCGACGCGCGCAGGCGGGAGGCGGAATCGAAAGCCCAGAATGACGCCAACCAACAGGCCATACTGCGCCTTCTCGACGAGATGGGAGACCTCGCCGACGGCGACCTGACGGTGGAGGCGACCGTGACCGAGGACATTACGGGCGCCATCGCCGACTCCGTCAACTATGCCGTGGACGCGCTCCGTGCCCTGGTGGCGACGATCAACGATACCGCTGAGCAGGTTACCAGCTCGGCCCAGGATACGAGGACGACCACCATGCAGCTGGCCAGCGCGAGCGAGCTGCAGGAGCGGCAGATCTCGAAAGCCACGGGTGCCATCAAGTCCCTGACTCAGGATATCGACGAGGTGGCGAGCAATGCGTCGGAGTCCGCAGAGGTCGCCTCCCGATCGGTAGAGGTGGCGAGTCGCGGGGCCCAAACAGTGCGCGACACGATCCAGGGTATGGATGCGATCCGTGAGCAAATCCAAGAGACATCGAAACGGATCAAGCGCCTCGGGGAAAGCTCGCAAGAGATCGGAGAGATCGTGGAGCTGATCGACGACATCGCCGATCAGACCAACATTCTGGCCCTCAACGCGGCGATGCAGGCAGCCATGGCCGGAGAGGCCGGTCGTGGCTTCGCCGTCGTCGCGGATGAGGTCCAGCGCCTGGCAGAGCGTTCCCGAGACGCCACCAAGCAGATCGAGGAGGAGTCGATTCTAATCAGGCTCAGGAACATGGGGAGCGTATTGTGCGGATGTTGAACCAAACGATCACTAGCAAGCGCGGTCGCTGGATTTTAC
>JAYEJW010000649.1:0-4987 GCA_034716535.1 Pseudomonadota bacterium | reverse complement strand
GGACCGGGCTGGGACGGTGACAAGCCGGCCGGCGTCACCGACGTCATCCGCAGCGAGACCGACTTCATCCTCAATATCACCCGCACCCAGTTGTTCGGACAGGATGACCTGGCGAAGGTCGCGGAGATCCAGGGGCAGTACCAACTGCAACCGCTGAGCGCCTTTCTGGGCGAGCAGGCACCGGCCGCCTCAATCCGGCCCGACTTCCCGGAATGGGACGAGGGCGCACAGTTCGACGAGCGTTTCTTCGCTTACCTGGACTTCATGATGGATCGGCTCGGGAAACCGGGGCCGGGAGAGGAGGCGCTTTGGCAGAACCTCGCGCGCCTCGGCATCGGTACGGAAGCAGACTTCGATTTCTCAGCGCTTCCGGCGGAAACGCAGGCCGCCTTGAAAGCCGGGGTGAAAGAGGGCCTTGTCGAGATGGAGGCATTCCTCGCAAGGAACGTGAGTGATCCTCTGTCCAGTGGAAAAGTATTCGGTACGCGGGAGTTCCTCCAGCAGAGCGCCGAAACGAACTTCGGCCTGAACAGGGCCGATCTGGTGCGCGCGGTGGCTGCACTCCAGGGAATCTACGGTAACTCGGCGGATGAGGCGAGCTACCCGACATATCTCACTGATGCCGACGGTGAGCCACTGGACGGATCCAGCCACCGGTATACGATGACCTTCCCGAAAGGGACGCTCCCGCCGGTCAAGGCCTTCTGGTCGTTGTCGATGTACGACGGTAAAACCCAGCTGTTCATCGACAATCCGCTCGATCGTTACCTGCTGAGTTCGGTGACGCTGGACCAGTTCAAGCTGGAAAAGGACGGCTCCCTGGTGCTTTACATCGGCAAGGACTCGCCCGGCCAGGACCTGGAGTCCAACTGGCTGCCCGCGCCCGACGGTCCCTTCTACATGGTCATGCGGCTCTACGGCCCTGAGCAGGCTGCGCTCGACGGCCGCTGGACGCCGCCGAAGGCGAAGAAGCTGTAACCGAGAAAACTGCGAGGAATCATCCTGATGCACACAGCGAAGGCCCATATCTTGCTGGTCGCTGCCCTGACGGCTGGCACAGTCCTGGCGCAGGACGATTCAGACGGCATTCGAGCGGCACTCGACAAGCAAGAGTTCCCGGCGGCCGTGGATACGGTACCCGTCACCGTGCAGGATTTCCCGACGGCCGAGACGCATCACATGATGCAGGTCGCCATCGAGGAACTCGATTGTCTTGGAGACTGGGCCCATTTTCGTGATTTGACGCCGATCGACAGACAGAACGTCGTGCGGATGAACCGGGATACGCTTTACTCATCGCTTGTCCTGGACCTGAGTACACCAGCCGTGATCACGAAGCCGGATATCGGCGACCGTTATCAATCGCTGTTGGTCGTCAACGAAGGGCATTTTGCGCGGCAGGTGATTTACGAACCCGGTGAGTACGAACTGACACAGGAGGACATGGGCAGCCGCTACGTCGCTGTGATCGGCCGCACGCTCGTCGATGCGGAGGACCCGGAGGATCTGGCCCGCGCCCATGCCGCTCAAGACGGCATCAAGGTGTCTCAGGCGGACAAGGGACGTTTCGAGGTGCCGAACTGGGACCAGAGAAACCTCGAAGAGATGCGCGACGCGCTCAAGGTCCTTGGCAAGTACCTTAAGGTCCGCGACCGGGCCTATGGCGCCAGCCTTGACGAGGTCGACCCGGCTGCCTACCTCATAGGGACGGCTGATACCTGGGGCGGCTGGAAACCGGAGAACGCCGTCTATCTGAATTTCACGCCGGTCCTCAACGATGGGCAAAGGCCTCACGTCCTGACCCTGAAGGATACCCCGGCGGCCTCGAACGCCTTCTGGTCTGTCAGCGTCTACAATCGCGACGGCTACTTCGAGAAGAACGAGTACGACAGGTACGTCATCAACAGCCGCAAGGCACAGACGAATGCGGACGGTAGCGTGACCGTGCATTTCGGCGGGGATCCGAGCCAGCCGAATCAGCTGCCGATAACGGAAGACTGGAACTACATGCTCCGTATCTACCTGCCGCAGCCGGCCTATTTCGACGGTTCGTGGGCGCCCCCGGAAGCCACGCCGGTGAAATAGCCATGCTTTATTGTATGAAAACTTTTGTCATGTCTCGTCTAGTGCTCTCTGCCGGCCTCGTCGCGTTCGGAATTCTCGTTGGAAGCGGCAGCGCCAGTGCCCAGAACTATGCCGCCGACGTGCCGGACACGCTGCTTGCGCCGGATAGGGTCGAGACCGAACGGCTGGGCAGCCTGCATTTCTTCGACGGCATGCCGGACGAGCAAACGGTCACAAAGGTTTACGACAACCTCGATTTCAGCCGCGGTGTCGAAGCCTTTCTAAGCGGTATGTCGGCAGCGTCGCTCTATGCGCTGTGCCATGGCTTTGAGGAGGCGGGAATTCCCGCCCATACCGTCGGCATCAGCGAGGATTTGCTGGACGCCCGCTCGCTCTGGTTGACGGCAAACTCGACGACGATCTACGTCACGACCTGCCTCGACCTCTCCCAAGGCCCCGTCGTGGTCGAGGTGCCCCCCGGGCTCCTCGGACTCGTCGATGATGCCTTCTTCCGTTGGGTGACCGACATCGGCGTGACAGGGCCGGATCAGGGTCGCGGGGGGCGTTACCTCTTCCTGCCGCCGGGATACGACGGGGCGGTGCCCGAGATGGGCTTCCACGTTGTGCCTTCGGACACCTACCGTCACTGGCTGCTGGGTCGCGCCTTCGCCGTCGCCGGCGACGTCACCGCCGCGGTCACCGGCGTCAAGGCCGCCATGAAGGTATACCCGCTATCCGAAGCCAAGGCCCCGCCGGAGCAGGCGTTCGTCAACATATCCGCACTTCCGATGAACACGATCCATGCCCGCTCGTTCGCGTTCTTCGAGGAGATCGATGCCGTGGTTCAGCACGAACCGGCAGACGCCTTCCCGCCGGAAATCACCGGGCTCTTCGCCGCGATTGGGATCAAGAAAGGTCAGCGGTTCGCGCCGGACGACCGGATGACCAAGCTCCTCACCGAGGCAGCGCTCGTCGCCAACGCCACCGCGCGCGCAATCACATTCCGGCCGCGAAACCGCGAGCAGGTGTATTTCTACCCGGATCGGCAGTGGTACACGGGCTTCGCGGGCGGCAGCCACGCGTTCATCGACAACGGCGAGCTCATGCTCGATGCGCGAACGATGTTCCACTTTGCCGCGACCGGCATCACGCCGGCAATGGCGCGCCCGCAGGTCGGTACCGGATCGGTCTATGCGTTCACCGCGCACGATGCCACCGGCGCCTATCTGGACGGCGCGAAAAGCTACCGGATCACCCTTCCCGGACCGGTCCCGGCGAAAGATTTTTGGTCCTTCACCGTCTATTCGACGCAGCATCTGTCCATGCTAGAGACCGATCAGAAGCTGGCCGGGCTCGACAGCACGCTTCCCGACGTTACCGCCAACGAGGACGGCTCCTACACCATCTGGTTCGGCCCAGACGCACCCAGTGGTCAGGAGGCCAACTGGGTGCAGACGATGCCCGGCGAGGGCTTCGCGGTCATCTTGCGGCTCTACGGCCCACTGGAACCCTGGTTCGACAAGACTTGGAAGCCGGGCGACCTGGAACGGACCGACTCAGCAGCCAGTGTGAAGAGATAAGCCGATGCAATCTGTGCCTCACCGCATCGTGTCGCATGCGCCCGTGTCTTTGTCTCGTAAGATCCTGCTGGTGCTCTTGCTCGCCAGCCTAGCCGGCTGCGGCGGCATCGACACCAGGCCCGCCGCCACAGCCGAAGCCCCGGCGTTCCAGGAGCAGGTGCCGGAAATCATGCCGGGCGTCCTGCAGGGTTATCTTTCCAAGGCGGATCAACTCGACAGCAGGAATTTCGTGCCCCCGGCACCGAGCCAGCACTCGGCACGGCAGGCCTTCGATACTGCGTGGAGCGAAAAGATGTTGCCGTTGCGCGGCTCGGCCCGCTGGGATCTGGCGATCCGCGATGCCGACCTGTCATTTCCGGCGACGGCGAGCACGTTCTCCTGCGCGCTGGGAATCCCAGTGACGAAAGAGGACACGCCCGCGCTCTACATGCTGTTGCGGCGGACGCTCGCCGACCTCGGCCTGGCGACCTACTCTGCGAAAAAAGTTTACCAGCGCGAACGCCCCTTCATGACCAACGGGAAACCGGTCTGCACGCCGGAAGAAGAGACCACGCTGCGCAAGGACGGCTCCTACCCGTCGGGCCACACGGCAGTCGGATGGGGATGGGCGCTGATCCTGAGCGAGCTGGCCCCGGACCGGGCTGAAGCCATACTCGCAAGGGGCCGGGCCTTTGGCGAAAGCCGCAACGTCTGCAACGTGCACTGGTATAGCGATGTGGTGGCGGGCCGTACGGTCGGGTCTGCTGCGGTTGCCAGGCTGCATGCAAACGAGGCGTTCCTTGCAGCCAGGGAGGCGGCCCGTGCAGACATCGATCGTGCCCGGCGCGACGGACTGACTCCACAACATGATTGCGCGCCCGAGGCAGCGGCCCTGGCCACTGTCTTCTGAGGCTGTAATACACACCGCTATTCAAAGAGAACAGAGAAACCAATTGGAGATGATCATGAGACGCTTACTGATACTGGCGCTTTGCTTGCCGGCCCTGACCTTCGCTGAAGACGTCACGGTCGAGAACTTCGTGCGGGCCGAATCGGATCATATGATCCGCGCCAACATGGAGGCGTTCCAGGTCCGTTTCGGTGAGTTCTCGCATCTCCGCGAGCCCACCACCGCGGACAATCAGCCCGTCATCCGCATGAACCAGGACACGCTTTACTCCGGGACGGTGCTGGACCTGTCCAAGCCCGTGACGATCACACTGCCGGAGGTCGGCGGGCGCTACATGTCCATGCATGTGATCAGCCAGGATCATTACTGTTTCGTGGAAGCGAAACCTGGAACCTATGAACTGACGGAGAAAAATGTAGGTACTGGTTTTGCTAACGTGAGCATCCGGACCTTC
>JAYEJW010000648.1:0-4991 GCA_034716535.1 Pseudomonadota bacterium | reverse complement strand
CGCGAAGTGCCGAAGCTGTGGCCCCGGAGCGGGGCGAACCGGGGCATAAAGGCTGTCGCCGAGCGGAAGGCGAAAGGGGGACTGGGACGTCCCGTTTCGCATCCTGAGCACGGCGACACTCCGAATCTGCGCCCGGTCCAGGCGCACGATCACACGTCCGTCGGCACCCCGCCGCGCGGCGCGGCCGTAGCGCTGGAGAAAGCTCATGGCCTCGAATCCGGGCTCCATGAGCATGAGGTTGGCGTTGCGGAAGGTGACGCCCAGCTCGACGCTGGCGGTGGCCAGGATCAGGTCGTAGGCGAGCGGGTCGCGCCTGCGCCCGATGGCGAATCCGGCTTGGTGCAGGCTGTACTCGATGCTGTCGCGCACGCTGTCGACCACCAGAACGCGGGACGGGTCGATACCGCCGTCTATCAGTTCCCGTGCCAGGCCGGGCAGGTCCCGTTCCAGATCCGCCAGGGCGTTGTAGATGACGACCGCCTGGTTGCCCGCCCCCAGCTCGGTGGCAATGTCCGGCAGGTGGCGCAGGATCAGGTCGTAGAGCCGTGGTGCATCGGCCAGCTTCAAGCGTACGTCGCCGTGCAGCGGACGCCCGTCCGCGACCAGCTCCTCGTGGAGGACGACCGCCCGACTTTCCGGCACCCCGACCTGGACCAGGGTGGGCAGCAGGTCCAGGGGCGTGGCAGAGAGAAAGCTGATTTTGGCGCGGCCGTAGCCGACGCGGTTGTCGAGCTCGACGGTGACCAGCCGCGCGAACAGGGCGGCGAGCCCGAATCCGCGTGCCTCGATGCTGTGGAATTCGTCGAAGACGATGTGATCGAAGTCGGTCAGCAGGTCGAAAACACCCTCGCCGGCCTGGCCCTGCTCCAGCCACCGCTTTACCAGCAGTGCGCTGACCACCTCGGGAACGGCGACGATCATCTCGCCGCCCCGGTTGGCGAGATTCAGCGCCCGCATCTGGCGCAGCCGGACCCCGCTGATACTGACCACCCCCTGCTCCTTGAGAACCGTGGTCTGATCCGCGCTCCAGAGGGCGACGCTGTCCGCGGCCCGCTGCTCGCTCCAGCCGTCCTGGCGGATCAGGTCCTGGACCAGGCCGCCGGCCAGGTTCTGGGCCAGGCGTCGGGTGGGCACGATGAACAGGATGCGCGCACCTTGGTCGCGCAGGGCGCGCTGGAAGGCGTAGCTCTTGCCGGCACCGGTGGGCGCCTCGGCGACGCGCACCCGGGCCGGGTGCCCGATCAGCGCCCGTTGCAACGGGGACAAGCCGTCCTCGCCGACCGCGACGCAGTGCCGTTGGACGATCAGCTCCATCGCGCGACCTCCTCGCCGGCATCGGCCAGGGACATGGCCGGGGTCAGTTGCAGGCCGTAGAGCAGGAAGCGCTCCACCGGCAGCTCGCGCTCGAACAGGGCTGCGGTGGCGGCGTTGAGGCGTACCCGGTCGATCCCAGCGTCGCGTGTCAGCCGGACCATGCCGTTGCGGTGCAGTCCGATGCGGATCACCAGCGTATCCTGCCCGGTCTCGGCGAAGGGGTCGCACCCGAAGATGGCGCCGCTAAAGATCACGCCCGGCGGCACCTCCTGGGTGGTCCAGAACTGCTTCATGTTTCCCTTGTAGGCCACGTCGCGCAGCTTCTTCTGGAAGCCGCCCTCTTCTTCCAGGTTCAACCGCCGGGCCAGGGGCGGCAGCAGGCACGGTGCGTCCGTGGTCAGCACCGAGGTGCGCCAGGGCATGGCGCGCAAGTCGCGCCGGTAGTTCTTCTCCGGCAGGGCGACCCGGGCGCGCAGGTGCCCCAGCACGCTTGCCAGCCCGAAGCCCAGGGCCATGTCGCCGATGAGCTCGGGCAGCGTCGCCGTCCCCCCCTGGACCGCCAGCGAGTGGTAGGCGAAGGGGGTCAGGGTCTCCGCGCGCAGTCCGACCCTGGGCCTCATTTCTGGAACCAGCCGTCGAACAGCCGGACCATGGCCGCGGCGGCGTCCTTGTATTCCGCCTCCAGCGGACCGCCGGGCCGGTTGAAATCGGCGATCAGCCCGTCGACCCAGGACTGCACCTCGGCACCCGGGATGGCGGTGCGGTGCAGGGGTGCGAGCAGGCCGTGGAGCGCGTCGGTCAGGGCGGCCGGATCGGCGGCGTCGTTGCCGCCCACCCGCTTGATCAGCTCGTAGGGGGAGGTCTCCGCCTTCTCGAACCAATCCCCGTAGATGCCGACGAAGTGGGTACGGATATTGGTGCCGGTCACCGAGGTCTGACCGCCGTAGCTGCCGGCCAAGCCGACGGACAGCAGCAGGTGCTTGAGCCCGATGGGGGGCAGCAGCTTGCCGCGGGTGGATAGGACCTGGACCAGCAGGGTGCCGGGACGCACGAAGTGACGGCTGAAGAGGTTGTCCGTGTTCTTCTTTGCCTGGGCGTCCCACAGGGTACCGTCCTCCGAGCCGCGGGTGTGGAAGCTCTCCTCCACGCAGAAGTACTTAGGGCGCAGGCTGAGCCCGTCCGAGTAGTTTACCGCGGCACGCACCGGGAGCACCTTGTTGTCCTGGTTGGCGGAGTCGCCGAACACCAGGGTGTTGAGATCGAAGGCGTCGGACGGCTTGGCCTTTGCCGGGATGACGGTGCGGTTCTGGGGGTAACGCCCGCCGGCGTTCATGGCACGCAGGATCTGCAGGGCGCGGCCACGCTCCGGGTACTTGAACTTGTTGGGGACGGCGCGGACGTAGGTCTCCTCGTTGAACTCGATATCGGTGATCTCCTGCTCCGCGTTGCGGAAGACCACGGGCGCGATGGCCTCGCGCAGCAGGACCAGGGAGACGCTGCCCAGGTTCTTGCGCTTGGGGTGCAGGTAGGCGGCGTTCTTGTCGCCCTGGCTCTCTTCGAGCAGGTCGGATAGCTGGGGCAGGTAGTCGTTCAGGCGTTCCATGGTTTGGCTCCGTTCAGGCTTGATCTCGGGAATCGTTGCGGCAGGTTTCGGTCACGCGTCCACGCCGGTGAGCAGGTCCGGGGCGGGGGCCTCGGTGGCGCTCTCGTCCTTGGGACGCGGCGCGGTCAGGAAGGACATGCGGTAGATGCTGCCGAGGATGCGGCGACTGGCCTGGGCCGGGGGGCGGCCGTGCAGTACGCCGAACCAAACCGCGTCGACGAATTGGCGGGCGAAGGACTGGAAAGCATCCATTAGGTTTTCGGCGTCGCGGCGATTTCTCTTGTGGGCGATCTTGCCCTTGCGTGCCAGGTTGGTGTCGAGCTCGCCGGCGATGGCCATGGCGAGGGACTCCGGATCGCGCTGACTCAGCCGCCAGGCGCCGATGGCCGTCTCCAGGCTGAGGTTGAAGGTGAGCATCTCCTCGTTGGCGGATGCACCCGGGCGTGGGCGTTGTTGGATGCGGGCGGCGGCCCGACCGAGCCGGACCAGTGGCCCCTCTGTCTCGCTCATGTCGTTCTCCTTTACCAGTTGCTCGAAATCGTGCCGGAAGCGCGCGGTGCGGTCCGGCTTCCCGTCATTCATCTCGTCGCGCAGTCGCGACCAAGCGAGACAAACGGCGCCCAGTCGTGTGGCGGGCCTGGCGTAGCGGTCGAAGACCTCGAAGCCCAGGCCGTTGGTCTGAAGGATCAGCAGGGCCGTCTCCAGGCACTTCAGTGCACCTGGGATCTGCTCGATACGCAGCCGGTTGCCGCCGATCAGGTCGGCCAGCCGGCGGGGCATGGCGTCGAAGGCGAAGAATGCCTTTTCATAGGTGGGCAGGCCGCGGAACAGGTGCAGTGGGCGGCCAATGCGCCGACACGAGCGCAGCAGCAGGCGCAGCAGATCGACCTGATCCTCGGTGCCGTCGGGAACGCGCTCGAAGCGGGCGACCCGGAAACGGTTGCGGTAGGCGTCGATGCCCCGGTAGACCGAGCCTTTGGCGACCTGCTCGCGGGCCAGGTCGTAGACCGACAGGGTGCTGAAGTCCTGCTCGTTGTTGAGCACCAGGGAGGCGAACAGCCCGGTGGTGGAGGGAGACGACAGCAGGGTGGGGATGCCGTCCGGCCTGCCGCCGGCGGTGGAATGGACCAGGGCACGGAAGCGGTGCTCGGCGTAGGAGACCGGCGAGATGTGGGTCTCGCCCTGGGCCGATTCGATGTTCTCGAGGCGATCGTCGCGGCCGGAGAAGGCGGACTTCTTGACCTCGTAGAGCCGGTCCGCGTCCTTGAAGGTGGCATCGGCGGATACGGGGGCGCCGGTGAAGATGCAGTGTCTGGTGCCGCCTCGCCCGGTGCGCATGGGTGTGCCGTCGAGCCGTTGGGTCAGGTGCTCGATGAGGGCATTCAGCGTCTGGCCGCCCTTTCCCCGGATGCTGTTGCGCAGACCGCACCCGTCTTCCGGACCTTCAAGCCAGCGCCGAAGCAGGCCCTCGGCGCCCCAAATGCGCTCTTCGAGCTCCCAATCGTCCGCGGCCAGGCGGGTCGCCCAGAGGCCGATCAAGGTGCGGCGGGAGGCGCCGTCTTTCATCCCCGCGAGCCAGTCGGGACGTTCCTGCCCCACGGCCGCGACGACGGCCTGCTCGCGCTCGTCGTAGTCCGGCAACTCTTTGACCGACTTGTGATTGAGCAGCGCGACCAGATAGCCGGCGCTGCGCAGCCGGCGCTGGGCCGTGTCCGACAGGCGCTCCGGGTTGGGGTAGGGGGTGATGGTCTGGCCCACGGCCTTGGGCCAGGTGGGTGCCAGACCGATGTCGCCGAGGAGGTCGTCTAGCCGCCGCGTGATCTCCTCGCCGGACAACGCTGCCTTGACCAGGAACAGCCGTCCCAGGTCCCTGTCGGGGAGCTCGACGGCCATGAATTCGGTCAACTGGTCGTGGTTCGGTTGGTCGTCCAGGATCTCCGGGACGCCGCGGTTAGATATGTTGATACGCAGACCGAATAGCCTGCGGGACAGGTATCTGCGCATCCTGGTGAGCGCACTCGCGCGGATCTCTGCCGCCCGCGCCGCCGGGACCAGCACCACCAGGCGGCCATCC
>JAYEJW010000647.1:0-4993 GCA_034716535.1 Pseudomonadota bacterium | reverse complement strand
CGCCCGTAATGTTCGGCGTGTCTTCGACTATCTGCGCATGACCGGCAATTCCGTTCCGCGATCACCTCTCCCGCGCGGTGAGGGGGGTTAGAACAGATTTGCCCTGGCGTCTGCTTCAGCAGCGGCAGCCCCTTTAATGCTGTTTATGACCAACTTGTCCTTCAAGGCTCCAACCGCGAGCGTCTCAATTGTCCCAACAGTCATCGGACCTGCGATTGTGCTGGCGGGAGCGTACAGCTTCCGAAGAAGTCGTAGTGATCGATTGCCTCGAGAATACCGAGCGCGAAGGGTCGATCGGCGAAGTAGATCCGCTCCAGGTCTTCGAGCTGCGAGAGCTCCTCGCCGTGACGGTTGGCGACGACCACGGCCAGGGTGTTGCCGCGCATCATGTCTTCGTCCGCACCGGAGCCACCGGCAACCAGGATGTGCTCCAGGGGTATGCCCCAACGCTGGGCGACGTAGCGCAGTGCCTGGCCCTTGCTGGCCCTGGATGGGGTGATGTCGAGGTATTTTCCAAAGGCTAGGGTGAGATTGGCCGTAAGGTCGTGCTTTCGCAGTAACGCAGAGATGTCGTCGATGCCGGGAGCCTGTTCCGGGTCGTAATCGTAAGAGACCTTGAGGCGGGTCTGCTCATTCTTTGGCTGTGGCTTCAACCCCGGAAGCTCGGAAATAATCCGCCGTACCGCTTTGGGGCGCCACATATAGTCGACGTGCTCGTTCCAATATTCGTCGCGGGTGAGTCGCGGCGCATAGTAGATCTCGGTTCCGAGACTCGTGATCAGAACATCGGGACGGGGGATGCCGTGGCGTTTCAGCTCCGACAGGGCTGAATCCAATCGACGACCGGTCGCTATTCCGAAGGTCGCGCACTTGCGGTTCTCACGCATCGTCGCGACGAACTGCCGCACGCCCTCGACATCGCCCAGCAGGCTTTGATCGATGTCGGTAAACAGTGCCCGATCGCGATAACGTTTGACGCGCTGCGAAGTTACGGGGATGGGCTCATGCCGTTTCAACAGCGGCCTAGCACGCGCTACGTAGCGCTCGGCGTGCGCCTGCCAGGAGTAGAGTTCGCGCACCTTGGCGATCCCGCTGTCGCACATCCGGCGGTAGCCCCTGACGTCGGTAAGAATCTTCAACAGAGCGCCGGCAATGGCGGCCTTGTCCAGAGGATCAACCACGATACCATTGTCGCAGTTGCCGATGATGTCTACGGGCCCGCCGTTCTCTGTTGCGACCAGGGGCAGCCCGCTCGCGGCCGCCTCCAACAACGTGAGACCGAAAGGCTCCGTCAGCGCCGGATTGACGAACACGCCGCCGCTTTGGGCCGCGCGGCGATAGATCTCCGGGACCTGGTCTTGTCGACTGCGCTTTGGCATTGCGACGTGTCCATAGAGGTCGTGGGCGTCGATTCCCAACAGCAGCTCTGTCAGCACAGCCTGCGCCCCTTCGTCGAGGTCGCGAATGTCATCGCGATTGCCAACGACGAGCAGGAGGTTAGCCGCCTCCTGCAGGGCTTGTGATTCCCCGTAAGCCTCGAGCAGAGTTTGATTATTCTTGCGGGCATCGGCGCGTGACAGGGCCAGGATTATTGGCTTGTCCGGGTCCTGGAGGAAACGCCTGATCTCACCGGCAAACGCGGTCTGCGGGTCGTCGGATCTGGGAGGGAAAAATCGGCTCAGGTCGGTTCCAGGCGGGATGACCGCCATGCGCTCCGGCTGATAGTAGTCATAGAGGCCGTACTGATCCTCGATCTCATTGTTAGTGCTAGCTATAACCAGATCTGCAGTGGCGAGCACTTCCTCCTCGGCGTCGACGCGGCGATCCATGTTGTAGGTTTCGTTGATCGCCTCTTCGCTTAGTCCGGCGCTAAGAAGGCGTTGGCGTTTGTCCCGACCGAGTGAATGTCCCGTGTGGATAAGGGGCACGCCGAGCAGGTTCGACAAACGCACACCGACGTAGCCCGCATCGGCATAATGGCTGTGAACGAGATCCGGCATCCGACCTTCCTCATTCAGCGTCGCAACGAGGTTGTCCATGAATCCGTCGAGGTGGTCCCACAGCTGCTCCTTTGCGATGTACCCCTCTGGACCGGCGTCGATGCGCAGAATGCGCGCCTTGTCAGACAGGGGCTCGATGGGCTCTGCGTAATCGCTAGAGACGGCAGGATCGACGACTCGGCGCGTTACCAGGTCTACCTGGTCCACGTCATCGCGCTCCGCCAGCGCCCTGGCGAGATCGACGACGTAAAGGGTCTGCCCGCCCGTGTCGGCGTCGCGACCGAGCTCCAGCTCCTGCCCGCGGAACAGCCCGTGAATGCTGAGTAAGATGATGTGCATAGAGATGATACGCCTCTCTCAAAACGGACTTTACATCTTACTGCAAGATTGGACTTGCATTGAGCGTTCGTAAAGCGGCAAATGGGGAAAGGGCCGAGCTGCCACGCGCCAGCTTCGCCAGATCATAAGCCCGCTAGTCAGCCCGGCATGGTCGGGAACCCGGAGAGGCGTTTGTTTTGTTCACTTGCGCCTTTGCCACCGAGCATTTCCCAACCTGGCAAAGGGAGCGACACGACTCAAATCCAAGCTCGACAGGACTACGGCACCGATCCCCCCACCGTCCGTGACAACAACCATGGCGGCGTAGGTGTCGATCAGATCGCTGCGCGCGCCGACTACGACTGTCGCGTCCTGCGCAAGCAGAGGAGATTCGCCATCCGTATGCTCGGTCGCGGCCGTTTGGCTTTCGCCTGACCCATTTCGGCCGTATGACAGCTCGCGTCAGCGCCTGTCGATGGTCCGCAGCCGGCGCTCCTTCATTGCCTGGTACTCCTGCTCGAAGAAGAACCTCTTCTCGCCGAAGGCGGGATGGAGCTGGTCCAGCCAGCTGGCTTCGGAATCGAACTTGGCGAAGAAGGGCCGCTGCACCCAGTCCGCGTCGCGCCCCTGGATGAAGCGCAGGACGAAGACCTTCTCGCCGTGGATCTGCGCCACGCCCTGGATTTCCACCTTGCCTGGACCGGCGGACATGGATGGTCCCCGGGCAGTGCGTCCCAGGCCGGAGACCCTTTGCATGGCGTCGCGATAGATCTCCCAGGCCCGGGCCAGGGGCACCTGAAAATAGTGTTGGGCACCCGTGTTCCGCTCCACGAACATGTAGTAAGGAATGATCCCAAGAGCTACCTGTGTTTGCCACATATCTGCCCACGAGCGGAAGTCGTCGTTGATGTGGCGGATCACCGGCCCTTGGCTGCGGATCTCGACGCCGGTGGCGCGCAATCGGCCTATGGCCTCCCGGGCGATACCTGTAGACAACTCCTGAGCGTGGTTGTAGTGGGCCATGACAGCCACATGCTTGCCTCCCTCCACCAGGCGCTCCAGCAGTCGCAGCATGTCGTCGGCATCGTCGTCGGTGACGAAGCGATAGGGCCAGAAGGTCAGGGACTTGGTGCCGATGCGCACCGTCTGGACATGATCGAATTCCGGGTCGAGCAAGGGCTCCAGATAAGGGGACAGATTCCGGGTCTTCATGATCATGGGATCCCCGCCGGTCATCAGCAGGTCCGTGACCTGGCGGTGTTTGCGAAGGTAGCGGTGCAGCGCCTGGGCTTCGCTGTTGGCGATCTTCAGCTCCTTGTCGCCTACGAACTGGGCCCAGCGGAAGCAGAAGGTGCAATAGGCATGGCAGGTCTGTCCCTGGCTGGGGAAGAACAGCACGGTCTCTCGGTATTTGTGCTGGAGCCCGTCCAGCGGCGCTCCATCCTCCACAGGGATGTTCAGCTCCATCTGGCCCGCAGGGTGGGGGTTGAGTCCGCGACGGAGCTCATTTGCCAGAGCCTCGATCTCGGCCTTGTCGGCCCCCTCCCTATGCAGATCGGCCATGCGCGCGAAATCGTGCTCCCCCAGCATCCCCCGCTGGGGGAAGGTCAAGCGGTAAATAGGGTCGTCCGGCACACGGTCCCAATCGATTAGCTCGTTGATCACGTATTCATTCACCCGGAAGGGCAGGACGCTGGCCACCACCTTCATGGCGAAGCGCTCTTCCTCGGGGAGTTGGCGGAGCGGCGCGATCTTGTCGATCTGGCGATCCGTGAACACCTCAAAACGCCGGGGCAAGAAGACCCGACCACAATCCGGCTTCCGTGCGAGCTTCGTGGAACTTGACATGCTAACCTCCTCTCAGCCTTGGTCCGGCTGTATCTGTGGCAATACCGGGTACTCCTCCGAAAGGACCCAGATTGAGACTTGGATTGGACGCGCCGTAGAGAGGCGCTTGTTGTCAAGCTGTCTCAAGGCACTCGGCTACAAAGCGCAGCCGCATCGCACGCGGGAACCGGACTAGGTTTGGTAAGTCCGGGGAGGTAAAAAAAGGAGCGGTAGTAAATCATGCGCCCGAGGACGCCGCAAGCGAAGCCTCCTGGGGACACGGATGGCGATGCGGTCCAGTTAGCGGCGGGCGAGGGCTCGAGTTCGCTCCTAACTCTCGGCTTTGCCGCTGCAACGCAGTCATCTCCCTATTGATCTCTCCTTCCACAGGCGCAAGACCTTGCATTCAAGCTCGACGAAGTGGTCGGTGATCTGAACGCTTATGCTGCACGGCTGCGGCAGGTCATTCTCCTAGGTCGCCTTTATCCGGCTGAGGCCCGGCGGGGGGGAGACATGACCAATAGCCGATCGCTTAGGATCCCACTGATGCTGTGTTGCTAGGCTTTGAGAAGGCGGGCTCGGATCGCCCACTGGAAAAGATTTTCTCTGCAGCACAGGGCTCACTCCGAGTTCGCAGTCGGACGTCTGCTTACCGCTAGACAGCAGACTTCAAGTATGAAGCTGTGGGCGGCCGCTGGGTGTCGGGAACGGTCTGTCTAGGCGGATGTTACCCCACCCAAATCGGCGAAACCCCTTGCCAGCACTGGGCTAGCCGGTGATTTCGGATTTCACGTGGGTGGCTACATTGTTACCTCTAACAAGCTCAGTATCTGCTCTTGTTCTTCTGT
>JAYEJW010000646.1:0-5001 GCA_034716535.1 Pseudomonadota bacterium | reverse complement strand
TCGAGCGAACCTTCACAGACCTCGCTTCCAGGTCAAGCTCGCGAATCCCCCTCATTGTCCACCCCCTTGCCCTTTCCTTCGGTCACAATGCGGCCCCATTGACGACTGTCAACGATGGTGACCAAGACGCCGATCAGAAAGAATGGCCCGTGTTAGAATTTGCTAATAGAGGCCCGTCCAGGTTCGGCGTTTCCGCGGTGCCAGGGGTGCACCCGATTTTTCAGCCACGCCAAGTGGCTGAAAATGAAGGCATCCGCAAACCGCGTTCTTCGGATGCCGTGCGCTTCTCATGCCAGGATTGCATGAATCAGCGCCTCCCGAATAGGTGGATTTCCGCATGGCCAATCGCAACACGACCCCGGAAGCAGGCTCTGTCGATCAGGCAATGAACCGAGTTCTGGCGGCGGAGCGCGAAGCCGTCGAGGCGGTGGAGCGGTGCCGGATGGAGGCTGCGCGGATTCTCACCGATGCGGAGGAGCAGGCGCGCCGCGTCTCCCGCCGTGTTGACGAGCGCATCAAGGCCGCCAACCGTATCGCCGACAAGTCTGTGGAAGGGTCGCTGCGGGAGATCCTCGGCTCGGAGCCGGAAGCCGCTGCCAGCGGCGCCCGGGATATCGAGCGACTCGATCGTGCCGTGCATGCCCTGGTGAGCGAGATCATCGGTTCGGCATGATGACAACCTCCAGCCGCTTCGCATACGTCCATGCCAGGATCCAATCGCGCTTCGCCGATCTGCCGGTGGAGGAAGAATGGCAGCGCCTCGCTGCGGCGCGTACCCTCGCCTCATTCCTCGAAGAGGCGCGCGCCGGCGTTTTGCGCGAGTGGGTCAAGGGCTTTTCGGGCCAAAGCGACTGCCACGATCTGGAGCGCGGTGTACGCGCTCTATACGGGGAGACTGCAACGGATGTGGCGGGCTGGGTCCCGAGGGGCTGGCGCGAGGCGGTGCTCTGGACCAGGTGGCTGACGCTCCTGCCTCTGCTGCAACACCTCGACCTCGGGGGGGAGATGCCTGTCTGGGTGGCGCGGGACGACTTTCTGCACACTCTGCTGGGGGCGGACGGTGATCTGGATCCGCACCGTTTGGCGGATGCGGGGGCGGGAGCGCTGCTCGCGGCTGACCGGGATCTCCCGGCCGTCTGGGCGTCGGAATGGCGCCGGCGCTGGCCGCCCTGCAAGCCCGCGTTTCTGAGCAACATGGAGGCCCTGTCAACCCTGATCCGGGAACATGGCGAGACCTTCATCCGCGCTCGCCCCGATGCGGCTTGGACACTGCGCAAGTCCCTGCGCGCTCGGTTGCACCTGCTGTTTCATCGCTTTCTGTTGCAGCCGGCCGGCCCTTTTATCTATCTGGCGTTGACCGCGCTGGACCTGGAGCATTTGCGCGCCGCTCTGGTGGCACGCGCCTTGTTTGCGGGAAGAGAGGAGACGCCCTGATGCTGCGCCCGGCCTCCACCCGCTGGTTCGAGGTGCTCTGCCCCCGAGCCGAGAGCGTACGCGCTGTGGCGGAGCTCGCCCGCACCGGCTCCGTGGAGGTGGAGGTACGTTCCGGCGAGGAGGAAGACTTTCCGGTGCAGCACCTGGCGGAGGGGCTCGTCATGTACGGAAAGCTGCTCCCTCGTTACGGACGTTACTGGGAGCGCGGGCGCTTGCGTCGATCGACCCTGGTGGAGGCCCCGACGGTGGTCCTGGCGCGGGCCCTGGCCCGCATTGAAGCCTGGCGCCGCGAGGCCGATCCCCTGATCGACGCGCTCCAGGACTGCGAAGAGGAGCTCGTCAGGCTCAAGTGGGTGGCGCGCGTTATCGAGCATATCGAAGAGAGCCCCCTCGATTTCTCCCTGGTCGCGGAGTGTGGGCCTCTGCTCGCGAGTTTCTGCGCCGTCGTACCCAAGGCCGCGGATCCGCGCCTGCCGGATTGGGTGATATCCCGATCTGTCCTCTGGCAGGATGAGCGCTGCCACATGATCCTCGGTCCGGCGGATCGGCTCGAACAGGTCAAACAACAGGTCAAGTCGGTGAAGGGGCGTATCATCGAGCGTCCCGGCTGGTTGCGCGGCAATGCCGGCGAAGCCCTGAGGCGGATCGCGGCGCGTCGCCAGTTCCTCTCGACCCGGTTGGTCCATCTGTACGCCGGGCTGGACACCCTGTTCGAAGATTACAGTCTGGGAGATGTGCTGGGGGAGGTGGCCTGGCTCGACTGGTTCGCCAAGCAAGTCGGTGGACTGGAGCTAGCGAGCAGCCATCTGGTGTGGATTACGGGCTGGACTGACGACCTGACAGGGCACTCTCTCGCGCGGGCGCTGCACCGCTCGGGAACCCGCACGCTCATGCGTTTTGCGCCGCCGGCGCGGGGCTCCCGCGCACCCCAGATCCTGGATAATCCGGTGTGGCTGCGGCCGTTCGAGGTCTTTGCGCGTGCGTTCGGGGTCCCCGGCAGCGATGAGGTGGATCCCACGCCTGTGCTGGCGGTCGTGGTACCGCTCCTGTTCGGATATATGTTCGGCGACGTGGGTCAGGGACTGGTGTTGCTGGCCCTTGGCTGGTGGCTGCAGGGGCGCTTCGAGATCGCGCGGCTGTTGCTTTCCGGAGGAGCCAGCGCCGTGGTCTTCGGTTTTCTGTTCGGCAGTCTGTTCGCCCGCGAAGACCTGATTCCCGCTTTGTGGCTTCATCCCATGGGCGAGCCTCTGATCGTGCTCGCCGTTCCCCTGGTATTTGCCGTGCTATTGCTGAGCCTGGGGCAGCTGCTCTCCGGGCTCGGTGCCCTCTGGCGAGGAGAGCTCGGGCGCTGGCTGTTGGTGGACGCGGGATTCCTCGTGCTCTACCTTGGGCTCATCGGTCTGGTGACGGGGCTCGATCTGGGCTGGCTGACACTCGTGGGCATTGGTTGGTATCTGATCGGCAGCTTCATCGTCGATCGTCGTCTGGTGGGGGCCTTGGCGGCCCTGGGACACCTGGCCGAGGGCGGCCTGCAGATCCTTGTCAACACCCTGTCCTTCGCCCGGGTGGGGGCGTTCGCACTGGCTCACGCCAGCCTGTCGGCCGCCGTCGTTACCATGGCCGATGCCACGGGAACGCTGTTCGGGATGCTCCTGATCATGATCCTGGGCAACCTGCTGATCATTGCTCTGGAGGGGTTGGTGGTATCCATACAGACCACCCGGCTGGTGCTTTTCGAGTTTTTCAACCGTTTCCTGCGGGGGAGCGGGCGTGTGTTCCGGCCCCTGCCGGAGCCGCCGGCGCTTGTTAGTGGAGAGGCAACATGAAGAGGCAAATCCTGCTTGTGGCGTTACTGGTTCTCGGCGTCGCGTTGCTCGCCGGCGCGAGCAGCCTGCTTCTGTGGCATCCCCAAGCGTTTGCCGAGGAGGTCGTCGAGGTCGCCGTCAAAGACATCGACCCCGGAGTCCTGCGCTGGGGCTATATGGCCGCTGCCCTGGCTACGGCTGTCTCCGCGCTGGCAGCCGGTTACGCGGTTGCCGCTGTCGGTGCCGCCGCCGTCGGCGCCCTTGCCGAGAAACCGGAGCTCTTCGGCCGGGTGGTCATCCTGGTGGGACTGGCCGAGGGAATCGCGATCTACGGCGTCATCGTCTCGGTACTGATTCTGAACAAGCTCGGCATATGACCCTCTGTGCCTTCATCGGAGATGAGGTCAGCGCGGCGGGATTCCGTCTTGCGGGCGTCGATGTCCATGTTCCCCGGCCTGAGCAGGCCGCCGGTCTTTTTCAGCGCCTGCGGGACGAGGCTGAGCTCATCCTGCTGACAGCGGAGGCCGCGCGCTGGCTGCCCGAGGATGGCCTGCGTCGGGCGCGGGCAGCCAATCGTCCGCTGGTACTGGTGATCCCGGATGTCCGAGGCCGCGCCCAGCCTCCGGACATCAGCGCCGCCTTGAGGCGCCAACTGGGGATGGCGGAATGAAGCTCGCGGAGCGCGAAAAGGCCTTGCTCAAGCTGGTGGATGACTACAGGGAGCAGGAGTGCCGGAGCATCCTCGACGCCGCGCGGGCAGAGGCCTCGGATCTGTTGCGGCAGGCCTACCGAAAGGAGCGGGCGCACCTGCATGATCGGGTGATGGCGGAGCGCAGTCGCGCCCAGAGTCGGATCCAGGCGGCTCGCGCCGAGCGGGCGACGCGCGAGCGTTGGCTCAGCGAGCGGACCAACCACGACCTTCTCGATGCCGCTTGGCCGCGGCTTCGGGCGCTGCTCCTGGCCTGCTGGCGGGACGGCGATTGCCGGCGTCGTTGGGTGACGGGCTACCTGCGACAGGCCGTCGGTGTTTTGCCTCACGGCCAGTGGACGGTCCGCCACGCCGTCGAGTGGAACGAGGCCGAGCGCCGGGATCTGGCGGCTGAGCTCGAGCAGAGCATCGGGCAGGCCCCCAGGTTCCAGTCCGACGGCGGCGTCGAGGCGGGCGTCGTCATCGAGTGCAGCGGCGCTGTGTTGGACGCCAGTCTTTCAGGCTTACTCAGGGACCGAGCGCGGCTGGAGGCGCGGCTGCTTGCGTTGTTGCGTGAAGGGGCGAGAGCATGAGCCTGGCGACCACGACCTGGATCAGCGGGCCGGTACTGAAGGCGCGGCCGCACGGACCCTTCCGGCTGCGAGAGGCAGTAACAGTGGGCAAGGAGCGCCTGTTGGGCGAGGTGATCCGCGTCGCCCGGGAAGAGGTCATCGTTCAAGTCTACGAGGACACAAGCGGACTGCGGCCGGGCGTGGAGGTGCGGGGCTCTACCCAGCTTCTGTCCATCCGCCTCGGCCCCGGCATCCTGGGCCGCATCTTCGACGGCCTGCTGCGTCCTATCAGCGACACAGGGGAGCCTTTCGTCACACCCGGTATGCACGATCTGCCACCGGCGAGCTTCGGCTTCCGGCCGCTGGCGCAGGTGGGTGCACGACTGGGACCGGGCAAGGTGCTGGGGGAGGTCGAGAACGGTACCGGGACCCTGCAGAACTGCCTGGTGCCTCCGGACTTGCCCGAAGCGGAGGTAGTGGAGATTGCCGATGCCGGCCAGTA
>JAYEJW010000645.1:0-5003 GCA_034716535.1 Pseudomonadota bacterium | reverse complement strand
TGGCCGTAGAGCATAGTGCAGCGCACCTCGCCGGCCGGCTGGCCAAAGCGGTCCACGCGACCTTCGCGCTGTTCGTGTCGGGTAGGGTTCCATGCCAGATCGTAGTGCACCATGGCGGTGAAGAGGTGTTGCAGGTTGATCCCCTCGGACAGACAGTCGGTGGCCACCAGGATGCGCCGGTCGGCTTCCTCCATGGCTTCGATCCGCTCGTGGCGCTCTTCCGGGGTGTATTCCCCGGTGACCGACTCTACGGCTGCCTGGGGAAAGTGTCGGCGCAGGTGTTCGGCCACGTAGTGAGCCGTGGCCACGTAGCGGCAGAACACCACCACCCGATAACCATCGCTGATCAGACTCTCCAGATGGGCGATCAGTGTGGCGAGCTTGGGATCACCGGCCTTGCCGGAGAGTCGCGCGGCCTCGTCGATCAGTGATTGCAGGTGGGCGGTGTCCCGCAACTGACCCGGGGGTTCGAGATCGCTACCCGACAGGTCGTCGGGCTCGCCATCGTGCAGGCGCTCGTCGGTGAACAGGTCATCACTCTCCAGCACGCCTTGCATACGGGTGGTCAATGCCTTGACCGCCGCGGCGGGGGATGAGGCCACGCAACGCAGCAGCGCGAGCGTGGCATACCAGATCAAGCGTGAAGCGCCGTTCTCCCCGCTCTCGACCGATTCGGCCAGCTCGCGGCAGTAGGCCTGCACGGCATCGAAGAACGCGCCCCAGTCGCCGCTGAGCCGATAGGTGACTTCGGTTTTCATGCGCCTGGGAAAGGCGCGGCCGCTATCGGCTTCGGCCTGCCATTCCTCGATGTCCTTGCGGCGGCGCTGCACGAAATGACGCGCCAGTTCCTTGCGGCGTGGATCGTTGGCCGAGGCGTGACCTTGCAAGGCGGAAAATTCTGGCTTGAGCAGCGACAACAGATTGTAGAACGCCGCTTCGTTACCGGAATGCGGCGTGGCGGTGAGCATGATCAGGTGGCGTTCGGCATCGGCCACCAGGCGTTGCAGCAATTCGAAGCGCAATTGCTTGCCCTGACCGCCGGTAGCGCAGGTGTGCGCCTCGTCAACGATGACGCATTCCGGTGCGATGGCCAGGAAATATTCTCGATGGCGTTCGCTCTTGATGTAGTCGAGGCTGACCACCACGACCGGGTGGTGGTCGAACAGGCTGACGCCGTGGGGCAAATTGCGTTCGATACGGGAGGCCGATGCGGAAGTCAGTGCGACGGCCTGCAGGTGGAATCGGTTTTCCAGCTCACCCTGCCACTGCTCGACCAGGTGTGGCGGACAGAGTACCGCCAGACGGGTGATCTCGCCGCGATCGAGCAGTTCGCGCACGATCAGCCCGGCCTCGATGGTCTTGCCGACGCCGACATCGTCCGCAATCAGCAGGCGTACGGTGGAGAGGCGCAACGCCATCAACAGCGGGACCAGTTGATAGGCGCGTGGCTCGATGGCGATGTTGCCGAAGGAGCGGAACGGCCCGCCGCCGGCGCGCAGCTTGAGACGCAGGGCGTCACGCAGCAACAACGCAGCGGCGTGATTTCCCGGGTGGGCGGGATCCGGCCAGGGGAAGGTGGCCGGTTCGACGGGCTGGAATTCCAGTTCGGGAATGAGCGCGACGATGTCTTCATCGGCGCCGCCGAGCGGGCGCAGGCGCAACCAGTCGGCCTGGGAATCCGCCTGCACCACCCATTCACGACCGCGGGCGCGCACCAGATTGCCGGGAATGAACTTGTAGCCGGCTTGGGTCATTGCGGGTTACCGCCTTTGCCAAAGACCTCGGGATGGCGCGCGAACCGGGCCTGCCACTCGGCGGGGTCCGAGAAATCCAGGACCCGCCATCCCTTGTCGCTCAGCGTGGCGATTGTGTTTTCATCCACGGGGTGCAGGAACACCAGGGTTCGCACGGCCTTGTACTGACCCGCTGCCGTCGCCGCACCCTGGATGACCGGCACGGCCGTGGCATCGGGAGGGCGCAACCCGGCGTCGTCCACGGCCCGAAGCCAAGCGTCCAGAGATGCATCTTCCGCTGAGAAAGTGATGTCGCCGGATCGAGGCGCGGGTTCGTCACGCTTCAGTACCACCCTGGCGTTGGCCAGGGCGACCAGCAGGCGCAGGGCATCGGGATTGCGGCGGTTGATATGGTCGTGATCCGGCTGATTGAAATAGGAGAGCAGGCATTGGTAACAGCCTGCTTCACAGACGGCATGACCCTCCTGTTTTTGTTCCAGACTTTCCAGCGCTTCCACTGTCCAGGCGCCGTCGGGCGGATTGTAGTGCATCAGCTGCAACGCGGCGCGGGCCACCTGCGCCAGGCTGTCGGGTTCTGAAGCCAATCGGGTGAGCACGCCGGCTCCGCCCTCGGCCGATTCATAGAACAACAGGGCCTTTCGGTCATCGCCGGTGGGCAGTGGCTCCGCGACCAGTTCGGATTCCTCTATCTGAAAGGTCATCTCGATGCCGCGCTTGAGGGCGGCCTGCAATGTGGCCATTGCCTCCAGCGACGGCGGAGGCAGTGGGGTCAGGATCAGCAGGTTGCGGTGATCTTCCACGAAGGGCACGATGCGTTGGTTCGGTACCTTCTCGAGCAGTGTTTCATCGTTCGCGCCCGAACCTTCGTCCGCGCCGGGGTCGTCCTTCTTGCTCCAGGCGCCGGTGATGGGATTGATATAGAAACCCAGCTGTTGCTTGTCCTTGCGACGGCGCCAGCCGCGATTGATGCGCCATAGACGCGCCGCCGGCGTGTAGACCAACCCCGCCACAACCTCCTCACCCAGCCGTACCGTCGCTTCGCTCTTCTGCACGGCGCCATCCGGTCCCGGCAGGAAACGATAGGTGGTCTGTAGCTCGAAGCCCTGCCGCTGCCGGTCTTCGTCGTTGATTGAGATGCGCTTGACCGGCACGGTTTCCACGGTTTCGATGCGATAGAGATCCTTGACCCAGTCATGTTCAGTGAGCAGGGCGTCGCAGTTCTCGCAACGTTCCGTCAGAGGTTCACCCTCGCCCGGCTCGCCCAGATGACCATAGCCGCACTGGCTGCAGATGCGCGAGGTGATGGTGCTGAGCTGGCTGCTGCCGGAAACGTGGTCGGCGGAGCCAACATTCAGTTTGGCCCGCACGACGCGGTACATGCGTCCCTGGTGATAGATCAGGCTGCGTGGACCGAACTCGGAGAGTGCCAGAAAGCGCGGTCGGCTGACCATGCTGCCCTCGTCTTCCCGGCCCCCGGCGTTGACACCACCACGTGCCGGGATCCAGGCCATCAGCGGCAGGCGCGGGAAGTTGTACCCGGGCAGGAAACCCTGACTGGCGAGATACCGATAGGTGTAGAAATCGGAGCTCTGAGTGTTGCCGGTCTTGAGCAGCACCGCGTACTGGCGCGCGGCATCCCCGTAGCGACGACTGGCATTCTTGCGCTCGCCGTCGGTGGCCGTGTGGCTCTTGACGATCTGATCGGCCATTTCCATCTGTTTGCGGGTGGCGTCAAAGAGCACCCGCCAGCGCTCGATGGCAGCGGAGAACGCTTGCGGCGAATCGTCGATGACCTTGCCGACATAGTCCGGCGAGAACCAGTTATTGCCCGCGAGTTCGCCGGCCAACTGCTCGACCACGGCCCTTGCGCTGCTACGGGCGCGTGCAAGGACTTCGGGCACGCCGAGTTTCCGCCGGAGATCCGGCATCAAGGGCTTGCCAGGCGCTTCGAGATCGAGCAGCGGCGCGATACTGCTTTCCAGCTCGACCTGCGCGCAGGCCAGCCACACCGCATGCAGGTGACTTTCCACCAGATCACGATTGGCCAGGTCCAGGCTCGGCGCCTTGACCACGCCATGGACCATATCGCTGGCGTGGCGGAAGAACCACTGGTCGTGCGGGCTCAGCGCAGCGCAGTAGGTCACTATCAGCGCCTGTTGCCCGGAGCGGCCCGCGCGCCCGCTACGCTGGGCATAGTTGGCGGGTGTCGGGGGCACATTACGCAAATAGACGGTGTTGAGCGCGGAGATGTCGACGCCCAGCTCCATGGTCGGTGAGCAGAACATCACCGGCAGACGCTCGAGCGGCGCCTCGTGGGCGGGATTTTCCGCCCAGTCGTTGCGGTCTTTTTCAGTGTAGCGAAAGCGCTGTTCGAGCAACTGGCGGCGGGCGGCATCGACTTGCGCCGTGTGTTCCTGGGCCTCGAAGTCGAACAGGGGGTGCCCGGGCTGAGTCAACAGCTTGGCGACCGTGAGGTAGAGCTGTCTGAAGAATGCGTTGGGCCTGACTTCGTCTCCAGTCTCCCGGGTGTCGATCAGGCGCCAATCCATCGCGGCGGCATTCAACCGCCAACCCACCAGCTCAGTGGTAACGGACTGCTTTTTCACATAACCGTAGTTGACGGCGACGCGCAGCATCGATTCGATCAGTTCGGCCCATTCGATCTCCTTCCAGCCATGCACCAGGTCGGCAAAAGCCGTTGTTTTCCACAACTCGGCCGTTTTGATCTGTTTCAACAAGCGCGACCGTGGTCCACCCGTTACCAGATCGCTGCGCGGCCTGCCGCGATACTCCGGCCGCTTGCCGATTATCAGGTTCTTCGCCGTTTCCAGATTCTCGTCCGGGGCAAAGGCCCAGCGCTCATGGAGGTAGGTGAAGGCGTTATTGCGCGCCTTGTCCTGCTCGACGGCATCGAGATAACGGCTTTCAAGACAGAGGGCGCGGCGCATCTCGTCAAAGAGCACACAATACAGCGCGGCGCGACTGTCCGGCCCGAGGCGGCGAAGCACGTCGCCGGCGCGCTCGAACATGGACGCTTCATTGCAGAACTCATCCAGGCCGCGGTAACGAATCGCCAGCAGATCGAGCTGGTCCAGATTGGGATTGTTGAATCGCCAGCCCCGGCGCAGATCGCGCAGCAGGCGATAGCCGATCACGAAGCGCAACGTGCGCTGGGCCTCCTGCCTGGCCAGGCCCATCAACCTGGGTGTACGCAGGTATTCGGACAGGGTGGCCTCATCGACTCCATCA
>JAYEJW010000644.1:0-21188 GCA_034716535.1 Pseudomonadota bacterium | reverse complement strand
GCAGGCTCCGTTGTTAAGCAGGTATCTGAACAACCCGATCCACCCGTTTGTTCAGAAGAGAAAAGCAAACCTGCGATTTCCGGCGTCTTCAATCATCTCCCTGACGGTTTCTATCGGTACATCCATATACGGCGGCGCAGTATATCAGTCTGCGTCGAGCTGCAGGGTCACCCAATCTGCGACAGGCGGGAGGCTCTCGCGCGCCACGGCGGCGAGGAACCCCGTTTCGGGGACGCAGTGTGCGATCTGCAAGCGCCCGATCCCAGGTTCCTCCTTCCTCCGGGCGAGGCCGCGGCCGTCCGCCTTGACTCCCGCCTCCAGAGCGGTCCAGGACCGAAAAAAACGTGCGGGTTGCTCCGCCACCGGGGCAGCGGCGATCCGCTCGGCCTCCTCCGGGTCGAACATGCGTCTTGAGATGGCGGCCACATCGCGCTGTTCGCGGATCTGCTCGCAGTCCACGCCAACGGGATATCCCAGAGAGACCGCCACCAGTGCGAGGTCGCCGCTGGTCGTCAGGTTGAACTCGACTGCTGATTGAGCACCCAGCAGCATCGGCTTGCCGGCGATTCCATGCTCGAAATCAATCTGTATGGGATCGATCTTAAGGTAAAGTCCCAGAATTCGCCGCAGGTCCGCATGGGCACGAATGTAGCGGCCCCGGTGGCGGGGTAGGCGCAGCCGATCTGCGCGCTCGCGCTCTGAAGCCGATAGCAGCGGCCACTGCGTACCCACCTGCCCACCGTCGGGGCCCGACGGAATCTTCCAAAGGTGAAGGTCCTTGGCGCTCAGGGACGGGGGGCTGCTCGAAGTGTGCCAATGAAACAGCTTAGGAATCTTGTTCAACCGAAGGATCCGAAAACAAAAAAACGAGGCTCATAGCCGCGAGAAGGCGATAGCGGAGCGGGGGAGTGGCCCGCAACCAAGCGGAATTCTATAATCGTCGATGGTCAGCGGCGAGGTGTCACCCGTGCAGTCGGCGGAAAAATATCGGCTTGAAGCCAGGCTAGAGGCAGTATGCGAGAAGGGCTGTCGTCACGTCTGGCACGACATCGACGCCCTTGAACGCGGCGAGGAACTGAGGGAGACCAAGGGCCTCACCCCGGACGAGTGCCGCTGGTTGCTCGCCGAGCTCAAGCACATCATGGCAGTCTACGGCGATCGCTGCTCTGCGGATTGATCTCTCTTTTTTTCCCGAAACCGGCTCGTGGCAAGCCCAGCCGCGACCTTTTTGTTTGGTTAGAAAACAAAAAGATGACGAATATTATTCAGACTATCAGTCAAGAGCTCCACGCCCGAATCGACCAGGTGGAAGCCGCTGTCCGCCTGCTCGACGAGGGTGCAACGGTGCCCTTTATCGCCCGCTACCGCAAGGAGGTCACGGGCGGGCTCGATGATGCTCAACTTCGCGAGCTCGAACAGCGTCTCGGCTATCTGCGAGAGCTCAAGGACCGGCGAGCAACCGTGCTGCGCAGCATCGAGGAACAAGGGAAGCTGACGGACGATCTGCGCGCCGATATCGCGGCGGCGGACACCAAACAACGGCTCGAAGACCTGTATCTGCCCTATAAGCCGAAGCGCCGCACGAAGGCCCAGATCGCCCGTGAGGCAGGACTCGAGCCACTGGCCGTGGGCCTGCTCGATGGCCCGAGTCAGACTCCCGAGGTACTGGCGGAGAGCTTCGTCAACGCTTCGAAAGGCGTCACCGACGTCCCGGCCGCCCTTGAAGGCGCCCGTCAGATCCTCATGGAGCGCTTCGCCGAGGATCCTGAGCTCACGGGCCGACTGCGGGGGCACCTTTGGGAGCAAGGTCTCCTGATCTCCCGCGTCATCGACGGCAAGGAGCAGGAGGGAAACAAGTTCTCGGACTACTTCGACTACCGCGAGCCCGTGCGCAAGATCCCTTCCCACCGGGCCCTGGCCCTGTTTCGTGGGCGCAATCAAGGGGTCCTGTCCCTGGAGCTGACCGCGGGGGAGGGCGAGGAAGCGGACGCCGTCTGCCAACAGACGATTGCGCAGCGCTTTGGCATCACCGATCGCGGCCGCCCGGCGGACCCCTGGCTGCGAGAGACGGTGCGCAAGACCTGGCGGATCAAGCTGCTCACGCGGCTGGACCTGGATATCAAGTCCCGACTGCTCGATGCGGCGGAAGAGGAGGCCATCCGCGTCTTCGCACGTAACCTCAAGGCCCTGTTGCTCGCCGCTCCGGGCGGGCGCCTGCCCACGATTGGGCTGGATCCCGGCCTGCGAACGGGGGTGAAGGTGGCGGTGGTGGACGGTACCGGCCGCGTAGCGGCCACCGACACCATCTATCCTCATGTGCCGAGGAACCAGTGGGATGCGTCCATCGCCCGGCTCGCCGTGCTGGCCAAAGAGCACGGTGCCAAGCTGATCAGCATCGGCAACGGCACCGCCTCAAGGGAGACAGACAAGCTCGCCCGGGAGCTCATTCGCCGCCATCCCGACCTCGGGCTGCGCTCGCTGGTGGTGAGCGAGGCGGGCGCCTCCGTCTACTCCGCCTCCGAGTACGCGTCCGGCGAGCTACCGGATCTGGATGTGTCCTTGCGCGGCGCGGTCTCCATCGCGCGGCGCCTGCAGGACCCCCTGGCGGAGCTGGTCAAGATCGAGCCCAAGTCCATCGGCGTCGGTCAGTATCAGCACGACGTCAACCAATCCAGGCTCTCGCGCACCCTGGAGAACGTGGTGGAGGACTGCGTGAACGCGGTCGGCGTTGACCTCAACACCGCATCCGCGCCCCTACTTACCCAGGTCTCGGGCCTGACGCGGGTCACCGCGGAGAACATCGTCCGCCACCGGGAGGAGCATGGTGCCTTTGGCAGGCGTACCCAGCTCAAGAAGGTGCCGCGACTCGGGGACAAGACCTTCCAGCAGTGCGCCGGTTTCCTGCGCGTCCCGGACGGGGACGAGCCGCTGGACGCCTCTGCGGTCCATCCCGAGGCCTATCCGGTTGTGCGCCGCATCCTGGCGAAGGCGGGGAAGGGTATCCGTGAGCTCATCGGCGACAGCGCAAGCTTGCGCCGGCTCGATCCGGCCGAGCTCGCGGACGACCGGTTCGGTCTGCCCACGGTGAAGGACATCCTGGCGGAGCTTGAGAAGCCCGGGCGGGACCCGCGTCCGGAGTTCCGGGCGGCGGAGTTCCTCGAAGGGGTGGAGACCCTCCAGGACTTGAAGCCGGGTATGGTCCTCGAGGGTACGGTCACAAACGTCACCAACTTCGGGGCCTTCGTGGACGTGGGCGTGCACCAGGACGGGCTGGTGCACATCTCCGCGCTTGCGGATCGCTTCGTCAAGGACCCGTACGAGGTCGTCAAGACCGGCGATCTGGTCAAGGTCAAGGTGCTGGAGGTGGACCTGGAGCGGCGGCGCATCGCGCTCAGCATGCGCCAGGGAGACCGCCCCCAGACGCAAACGCCGAACAAGGAACGGGGACAGGAGCCCCGCAGGCGGCAGTCCCAGCCAGACAAGCAACAAAATCAGCCCACAGCGAGCGGGACCATGGCAGCGGCCTTTGACCGCGCGCGCAAACGCTAGGGTTCCAGATGGCCGACAAACCGGATGCCGGACGCAAGCGACTGCGGGACCGGGTATACAAGGCGCCGTCCTCCATCCACGGTACCGGCTGCTTCGCCCGCATCCCGTTCGCCGCCGGAGACTACATCGGCACCTACGAGGGGCCGGTGGTCAGACGCGACGGGACCTACGTTCTCTGGGTCTACGACGAGGACAGTCCTCCGGTGGGCCGCAGCGGCCGCAACCTGCTGCGGTATCTCAACCACCGGGAGGACGGCAACGCGGAATTCGACGGCTTCGACCTCTACGCCTCCCGGGACATCGCGCCCGGAGAGGAGATCACCTTTGACTACAACTATGAAGACGATGCGAATGGCTAGATTCTTTTGTTTGCTGTTGATCGGTCCGTTGATCGCCGTCACGCTAGTATCTGCAGCTGAAACGACGTCGACGGCGACCTCTGTCGAGTCGACGCTCAAACAGACCGGTGAATGCCAGGGCTGCGACCTGCGTTTCGCCGAGCTTGCGTCCGCAAAGCTCGCCGAGGCCAATCTGCACGGGGCCGATCTGCGAGGGGCGAACCTTGTGCGAGCCGTCCTCTTCCGCGCCAGCTTGAGCGATTCGGATCTGCGCGGAGCCCGACTGGAGCGGGCCAGTCTTGGTAGCGCTGACCTGGCCGGCGCCGATCTTCGGGGCCAAAGCCTGCAGAATGCCCGGCTCGCCAAGGCCACGCTGCGCAACGCCAAGCTTTCAGGCAGTGACCTGCGGGGCGCCAATCTCGAGGGTACCGATCTCACCAGTGCCGACCTGCGCGGCGCCGACCTCACCGGGGCCCATCTGCGCAACGCGGTGCTCGCCGGAGCAGATCTCTCCGGGGCCCGACTCGCAGAGGCGGACCTGCGCCAGCTCGATCTGCGGGAGGTCAAGTCCTTCGCCGGTGCTGATTTCGCTCGCGCAAACCTCTATAAGACCAACCTGCAGGGTGCCGATCTGGCGGGCCTGGACTTCGCAGAGGCGGACCTGAAAGGGGCGGAACTCGCCGGGGCCCGCTTGGCGGGGAGCGATCTTACGGGGTCGAAGCTGATCAAGGCCGATCTGACGGACGCGGACCTGAGCGGGGCATCCTTGGTGCGGTCCGATCTGACCGGCGCAAAGCTTGCGGGCAGCAACCTCGCCGGCGCGCAGCTCGCCCATGCGCGTCTCACAGGGAACCTGGTGGAGGCGGACTTCGCCTATCGGGATCTGACGGGCGCCGACCTCTCGGGCGCCAACTTGAAGGATGCCGACTTCAGCGGCGCCCGGCTGGAGGGTGCAGCCTTCGTCCGCGCAAATCTCTATGGAGCCGACTTCACGGGCGCCGACCTCAAGGGGGCCAGCTTCCAGCACGCGAACCTGCGTGAGGCGGTCTTCGACCGGGCGGACACCTCGAAGGCGAGCTTCAAGGACGCCATCGGGAAGCCCGGTTTTCCGGGCGCAGCCCCGGATAAAGAGTAGTCGTTTATGTTCTAATGTAGTTGTTTCAAGTGCCCCGACGGCGTCCGCCGGAGGGGTTAAACGGGAAGCCGGTGCGCCAAGCCGCCTGACGGCGGCGGCAATCCCGGCACTGCCCCCGCAACGGTAGGCGGGTCAAGGAGCAGCAGGACGCCACTGTGTCGAGACACGGGAAGGCGCTGCTTCCGGGGATGAGGTCCCCACCCGCGAGTCCGGAGACCGGCCTGAAGCAAGAACCAGGCATCGCGGAGGGCGATGTCCGCGGCGTCCAGACCGCAGTCCGCCTGCATCCTCGTCGTCGCATCGATCGTCCTCCCTTTGCCTCCAAGCCAACGGTTTCCGTGCGGGTGTGCACGGTAGAGGGGAGTTAATGCGTAACATTTTGTTTTCATTGGTGCTGCTGTCGTCGAGCGCCTCGGTATCGGCCGCGGTAGAAGACACGACCGAGCTCAATCCGATCATCGTCACCGCCACCCGAACTGCCCAGACCGCTGACGAGACCCTCGCCTCAGTCACCGTTGTCACACGCGAGGAGATCGAGCGCCGGCAGGCCCGATCCGTCCCGGATGCGCTGCGCGGTATTCCGGGCCTGGCGATTGCCAACAGCGGCGGGCGCGGCCAGCCGACCTCCTTCTTTCTACGCGGAAGCAACGCGGATCACGTGCTTGTGCTCATCGACGGTGTCAAGGTCGGGTCTGCGACCTTGGGATTGACGCCCTTCCAGGATCTTCCCATCGATCAGGTCGAGCGCATCGAGGTGGTGCGCGGTCCCCGATCGAGCCTCTACGGCTCTGAGGCGATCGGCGGGGTCATCCAGATCTTCACGAGAAAGGGTGGGGGACCGCTCAGGCCGCGCCTGACCGTCGGCGGGGGAACCTACAAGACCGTGAACGCGTCGCTCGGCCTTTCCGGCGGCGGCGACAACGGCTGGTTCGATGCCAGCGTCCGGTTCGAGGACACGGAGGGCTTCAACGCCTGCAATGGCGAGCCCTTCGTCGGCGGCTGTTTCACCATTGAGCCGGACAAGGACGGCTACCGCAACGTCGCGGGAAACGCGCGCGCCGGTTATCGCTTCGGCGACTTCGGGGAGGTTGACATTACCTGGCTGCGCTCGGAAAACGATACGGAGTTCGACGGCACCCTGTTCAGCGGCAACGAGTCGAAGTCGGTGCAGCAGGTTCTCGGGGGCAAGGCGTCCCTGTTTCCCGTTGAAAACTGGAACCTGATTCTTTCCGCTGGCCGCAGCTGGGACGAGTCGGACATCTTCTTCAACGGCGACTTCCTCGATCGCTTCGAGACCAAGCGCGACACCCTTTCCTGGCAGAACGACCTCTACCTCGGTGACGACCACATTCTCACCGCCGGCATCGACTACGAGGACGACCGGGTGGACGGGACTGTCGACTATACAGTGGATTCGCGCAGCGACACGGGCATCTTCGGCCAATACCAGGGCGGATTCGGCGGCCACGAGGTCAAGGCAAGCCTTCGCCAGGACGACAACGAGCAGTTCGGCAGCCATACGACGGGCGATGCGGCCTGGGGCTACTCGCTGGAGAACGGCCTGCGTTTGACCGCCTCCTACGGAACCGCCTTCAGGGCGCCGACCTTCAACCAGCTCTACTTCCCGTTCTTCGGCAACGCAGACCTGGATCCGGAGCAATCGAGAAGCGCAGAGCTCGGGATCTCAGGGACCCTGGACATCGGTCGCTGGTCGCTGAACATCTATCAGACCGACATCGACGATCTGATCGCCTTCGACGCGTTCGCCCAGTCCGCGGCCAATATCAATACAGCGCGCATTCGGGGCGCTGAAGCGGTCGGCACCGCGCGCATCGCCGGATGGGACCTGAACGCCAACCTGACCCTGCTCGACCCGCAGAACCGTTCCTCGGGCCCTGACAAAGGGAACCTGCTGCCGCGTCGTCCCCAGCAGACCTTTCGCCTGGACCTAGATCGCGGGTTCGGCAAGATCAGGGCTGGCGGAACCCTGTTCGTCTCCGGCCGGCGCTACGATGACCTCGCGAACAACGTAAGGCTCGACGGATTCGCCCTCGTGGATCTGCGCGCAGAATACGACTTTTCGACGAGCCTGCGGCTCCAGGGACGGATCGAGAATCTCTTTGACGAAGACTATGAGACCGCGGCCTATTACAATCAGGCAGGGCGCAGCTTTTATCTCACCCTGAGATATACGCCTTAGGACGGCAACCACCCCAGCCATGTTCGGATGAGTAAGCAGCGAAGGATCGGGTCCAATCACTGCGAGCCCGCGGCCCAACAAACGATAGACATTGGAGAATGCCCATGTTGAAGCTCACCGCCCGGAATCAGATCTGGATCGGTCTCGCGTTGGTCGCGCTGATGGCCGTCACCCGAGGCCAGCACTTCGCAGCGCTCGGACAGCATCTCCCCGACGCCTCGCTGGCCGTATTCTTCCTTGCCGGTCTCTATCTCCGACCCGCCTGGGGGTTCGCTTTGCTGTTCGCCGCGGCCCTTTCGATCGATGTCGCCGCCGTCACATGGGGCGGCGTCAGCAGTTTCTGTATCAGTCCTGCGTATCTGCTTCTGGTGCCTGCCTACGGGGCCATGTGGGCCGCGGGACGCTGGTACGGAAAACGCTATCGCTTCGCCTGGTCCACCCTGCTGCCCCTGAGCGCGAGCCTGCTCGCCGGGGCCACGGTAGCCGAGTTGTTGGCGAGCGGTGGTTTCTACCTCTTCTCCGGACGTTTCGCAGACCTGAGCCTGGCGGAGCTCGGCAGCCGGCTGGTTGCATACTTCCCGGCCTCGCTGGAGGCGCTCGCGCTCTACGCCGTGCTCGCGGCCATTGCCCACACCGCGGTGGTTCTGGTGGCCAACGCCCGGCACCGCGACCTGACCGCCGGCTGAGCGAGAGGGGGCGGCAGGTCGCCCGCGCGCATCCCCGGCTCGGGCAGGCCCGATGAAGACGTTGATCCTAGGCGGCGTGCGCTCCGGAAAGAGCCGCCTGGCCGAGCGTCTCGCCGTGGAGGCGGGTCTGGCGGTGACCTACGTCGCCACCGCGACCGCACAAGACGAGGAAATGCGTCAGCGCATCGCCGCCCACCGGGACCGCCGCCCGGCGGCCTGGACCCTGATCGAGGAGCCCATGGCCCTTGCGAGCGTGCTCAGGGCCGGCGCCGACCGGGGACGCTGCATCGTCGTCGACTGCCTCACGCTCTGGCTCACCAACCTGCTCTCCGAGGCGGACGTCTCCCGCCTCGAGCGTGAGCGCACCGCTTTGCTCGACCTGCTTCCAGCACTGCCCGGGGACCTCATCCTCGTCGGCAATGAGACCAACATGGGTGTGATTCCCCTCGGCGAGCTCAGCCGCCGCTACTGCGATGCCGCGGGCGTCCTCCATCAGGAGCTGGCCGCTGCCTGCGACCGTGTGATCTTGACCGTCGCCGGGCTGCCCCAAGTACTGAAGGGCGATCCACTTTGAAGGTCCACCACCTGTGGCCGCCCGGCCCCCCGGCGACACTGGACCTTAAGGCAGGAGCGGCGGCACGGGCTCGCCAAGCCCGGCTCACCAAGCCGCCCGGCGCGCTTGGGGAGTTGGAGTCGATCGCCATTCGCCTGGCGGCGATGCAGGGTCGGGACCGTCCGGAGCTGGAGCGCGTCCAGATCGCGCTGTTCGCCGCCGATCACGGTGTCGCCAACCGGGGTGTGTCGGCCTTTCCCCAGTCCGTCACTGCCCAGATGGTGCGCAACATCGCCGGGGGCGGAGCGGCAGTGAGCGTACTGGCCCGCGAGCTCGGCGCAGGGTTGGAGGTCGTGGATCTTGGATGCGCCGCCGATCCCGGCATCCTCAAGGGCATTGTTCGCGTTTACCTGGGTCCGGGGACGGCGGATCTCTCTCGGCAGGCCGCCATGACTCCGGAGCAGCTCGATGGCGCGTTGCGGGCGGGTGTCGAGTCGGCGCAGCGGACAGGGCAGGAACGCGCCCGACTCTACATCGGCGGCGAGATGGGCATCGGTAATACGACGGCGGCGGCTGCGGTGGCCTGCGCGCTGCTGGATGAGCCGGCCCGGGCGCTTGCCGGGCCGGGCACCGGCCTCGATGCTGATGGCGTTCGCCGAAAAGCCGTGGTCGTCGAGGAGGCGCTCGTCCTGCACAGGGACCACCTCGAGGATCCCACCGAGGTCCTGCGCCACGTCGGCGGCTTCGAGATCGCGGCCCTGACCGGGGCCTACGCGGCGTGCGCCAACATGGGCGTTCCTGTGCTGGTGGACGGATTCATCAGCTCGGTGGCCGCGCTCGCCGCCGTGCGGCTTCAACCGGGCGTGCGGGATTGGCTGCTGTTCTCCCACGTCTCGGCCGAGCCCGGACATCGCTTGGTGCTCAAGGCTCTCGATGCCAAGCCCCTGCTGGATCTCGGCATGCGTCTGGGCGAGGGGAGCGGGGCGGCGGTGGCCGTGCCCCTGCTGCGCATGGCCTGCGCGCTGCACAACGGTATGGCGACGTTCGAGGAGGCAGGAGTCTCCGGAGGACATCCATGAGCGACCGCTTCGTGGACCTGCTGCGCCATGGCGAGGTGGTCGGCGGCGGGCGGTTTCGCGGTGATACCGACGACCCTCTCAGCGCCTCCGGCTGGGAGCAGATGCGCGCCACGACGGCGGGGCGGAGCGACTGGGATGCCCTGATTGCCTCTCCGGCACGGCGCTGCGCAGAGTTTTCGCACGAGCTGGCAGGGGAGCGGGATCTGCCTCTGCAGCTGTGGCCGGCGTTGGGTGAACGCCGCTTCGGCGCGTGGGAGAATCGTCGCGCCGCGGACATCCCGTTGGAAGACTTGAACCGGTTCTGGACCGACCCTCAGGGCTTCACGCCTCCCGCCGGCGAGCCATTTTTGGCGTTTCGTGATCGGGTCCTCGCGGCTTGGGACCGGTTGCTCGGACAGACCTTTCAGCACCCGTTGGTCGTGACGCACGGCGGCGTCATCCGCATCGTGTTGGGCGCGATCCTGGGAATGCCCCCGGAGGCACTGCTGCTCATCGAGGTTCCGCCGGCCTGTCTCACCCGCCTACGCATTCCAACGGGAGGCGGTCAGCCCAGCCTCCTGTTCCACGCTGGACCGGCAGCATGTGGCGCTCCGTACTAATCGCCGGCCGCTTCCTCACCCGCCTGCCGCTTCCGGACCCCGGTCCTCTCTCCGGCCCGGACCTTGGCCGTTCGGCCCCGGCCTACCCCCTGGTCGGACTGGTCCTCGGCCTGTTGCTGTGGGGCCTCGCGAGGCTGCTGGGGGAGGGCGGCTCCGTCGAGCTCTCCGCCGCGCTGGTGCTGACGGTCTGGGTCTGGATGACCGGCGCGCTGCACCTGGACGGGCTCGCGGATAGCGCCGATGCCTGGATCGGCGGGCTGGGAGATCGGGAACGGACCCTGGCGATCATGAAGGAGCCGAGCAGCGGCCCCATGGCCGTGGTCGTCCTGGTGCTGGTGCTGCTCTGCAAGTGGGCGGCAATCGCGGCACTGATCGGCAAGGGCCTGACGGCGAGCCTGATCTGGGTTCCGACCCTGGCGCGGGCGCAGTTGCTGCTCCCTTTTCTGACCACGCCCTACGTGAGACCGAGGGGGATGGGTGCGGAAACGGTTGCGCACCTCACGCAACGGGCCGCCTGGGTCGCCATCGGCTTAACCCTGATTGGATCTCTACTTCATCTCGGCGTGGCGGCGTTGGAGATTGGGCTTGCCGGCGGCATCCTGTTTCTGCTGTGGAGACAGGCCATGATGTCCCGGTTGGGGGGATTCACCGGCGACACGGCCGGCGCCTTGGTGGAACTGACGGAGACGCTTGCCCTTGTGGTGGCGGCGTTGTCGCTGTGAAGCTGGCTGAATTCGGCGTCTTGATCAGGCGGGTGGTCCCTTGTCCCCCTTGTCCCGGTCCTTCGATTTGGGCTTGGCGGTGACGAGCACCACGATCAGCACCAGAGCCGGCAGGATGAGCCATTCCAACATCTGCTTCGAATAGAGTGGAAATGCCATCCCTGGCTTTGATTCCCTGCGATCTATATCCCTCTGCGAAATCTCCCGAGAATACCCGCCTCTCTCAATTCGTGACGCCTGTGCGCACGACGCTTCCCATCCCTTGGTACCGTCCGATTCCTGGCCTGCTCTTCCGGTGAGCAGTGAGTCCCTTGCAGTCCTTTTGACTTTAACTTTAGAGGCGAGGCGCCTTCCGCAACAGGGGGCCGCGTCCGGTAACTACAGAGGGGGATTCCGACACCCTTGTAGGATAGGACGGACAGAGTTTTCTGCTAAGCTACGGATCCTGCATGCACAAGAACAGTCCAACCATCGCCCTGTACGAGCGGGCCGCGGGAGCGATCCCGACGCACCCGGCCTTCCACCGAGCACTTTCCGACAAGGCGCTGCGGCTCACACTGAGAAACGCCGCGGTGACGCTAAACTACCTCTTGTTTTGAATCGGACTGCAATCGCAGTGCGTGTGCTAGCATAATGGTACCGAAACACTATTGGTGTGCTTTTTCATGGCTTCCGTGCTCATCAAGAACCTTCCCGATGCTCTGCATCGGCAGCTCAAGCTTCGCGCCGAACAGCACCATCGCAGTCTGAACAAAGAGGTGATCGCCCTGATTGAGGTGACCCTGGCCAGCGAGCCTGCGGAGGACGGGCTGGAGTCGGCCGGGGGGCGCAGGCCCCTCGCCGAAAACAAGCTCGCCGAGGCCCGGCAGAGAAGGGCGGCCCGAATTGTGGCTCTGCGCGGAAAGTACGAGAACGCCGTGTCGTCGAGCGAGGAGTATGCCGCTCGTAAGGCCGAAGAGATCGCGCTGGAGCGTTAGCAGATGGGCTACGTCTTGGATGCCTGTGCTCTAATCGCTTTCCTTCGCGGTGAGTCCGGATCCGATGTCGTTGAAGAGAAATTGATCGAAGAGGGCTGCTTTGCGCACGCGGTCAACCTGTGTGAGGTCTACTACGACTGTATCCGCGTCGGCGGAGAGGACCAAGCCGAGTCGCTCGTCCGAGACCTCTTGGAAGCGGGTGTGCTCAGCCGTACCGACATCGACGAAGACTTCTGGAAGGATGTTGGACGGATCAAGGCCGGCGTGGCTAGGATCTCGCTGGCAGACTGCTTCGCCATCGCGCTGGCGACGCGCTTGGGTGTGCCTGTTCTGACGTCCGATCATCACGAATTCGACAACATCCTGGCGCGCGGGATCTGCGCCGTGGAGTTCATTCGATGACTGAATAGCCTCTGCTTTAGAGCGATTTGAAGAAACCGGGGAGTATCCCTTTGGGTCATTGGCCGGAGGAGGAACAGTATCGATGATTATCCAAAGCTTCGTCAGCGATGAGCTGCCCGAAACGCCCCATGTCCGTCTGGGCCTTTATCAAGGCTACGGAACGGCCGGAAATATGGAGGCCGTGCGCGCCAACCTGGCCGTGCTGCAGGATGTGGCTGAAAAGGCCGCGGGCTACGGCGTACACCTGCTCAGCTTCCCGGAGCTCTATCTCTCGGGTTACGACGTCACCGACGCCGAGACCGCCCATAAGCTGGCCGAGGATATTCAAACCAACGGTATCCTGGACGCAGTGGCTGCCACCGCAAAGGCCAATAATCTGTCCATCATTTGTCCCTATCCCGAAGCGGCCACGGTGGCCGGGGAGCGCCGCTACTACGACGGCATCGCGGTTTTCGGGCGCAACGGCGAGCTTCTGAAGAAGTACCGCAAGACGCACCTTTGGGGCGGCGACGAGCGCAATAACTGGTCATTCGGTCACGTCTATCCCGAGGAAGGGGAGGCGTACACTGTGTTCGAAGTCAACGGCATGCGTGTGGGCGTGCTCAACTGCTACGAGGCCGAGTTTCCCGAGCTGTCACGCATCCTGGCGCTCAAGGGCGCGCAGCTGGTGGTGATACCCACTGCGGCCGACGCATACACCGTGCTGCGCACCGGCGAGCTGACCAAGACCTCTTACCCGGACGTTCAGTTTCTCATCAAGTCCAACGCCTACCACAACAACATCTTCTGCGCCTATAGCAACCGGCGCGGCGTGGAGACCCTGGACGGCAAGGCGATGGGCGGCTACCTGGGCAACTCCTGCCTGGCCGATCCGCACGGCAACTTCCTGATCCCCGTCATGACCCTGCCGCCCAAGCGGGAAGACCAGCCCGGCTCCGGGTGGAACGACCACATGCTCCTGATGGCCGATTGCGTTCCGGGCTTCTACGGTCCGACCCATCCGGAGACCAAGATCCACGACAAATCGGCGGCTACCCAGTACATCAACGACCGGCGCCGGGATCTCTATCGGCAACTGGTTTCCCGGGAACACGTGGACCAAGCCACCGGGGAGGTCAAGAACTATCCCGAGCAACCGGAATAACCGGAGAATCTGACTATCCGGAGCTCAGCCAGCCAACCTAAGGATTCGATATGTTTACCGCCAAAGCCCAAGACAAACGTGACGTCGAACAATCGGGCCAGAGCAGCACTTATGCGTCGCGCTACATGCGCGATCCCGTACCCAAGTACGATCTGCCGGAAACCGGCATGGCCGCCAAAGCCGCGCGGCAGATTATCCTGGACGAGATGAACCTGGACGGGAACCCTGCCCTGAACACCGCAAGCTTCGTTACCACCTGGATGGAGCCCGAGGCCAACGAGCTGCTGCTGAAGACCAGCGACATCAATTTCATCGACTTCGATGAATATCCCACCACCTCGGCCATTCATCAACGGGTGGTGAACATGATGGCCGACATTCTGCACGCCCCCAAGAGCGACGGCACAGCTGGCGAGGAAGCCCCGGCCGTGGGCACCGCCACCGTCGGCTCCTCCGAGGCCATCATGCTCGCCCTGCTGGCCCACAAATGGACATGGAAGAAGAAACGTGAGGCCGCCGGTTTGGCCGTCGACCAGCCCAACCTGATCCTCGGCGCCGACGTGCACACCTGCTGGGAGAAGTTCGGGCTCTACTTTGACGTGGAAATGCGGGTGATCCCCCTGCGCCCGGGCAAGTATGTGATCGGCCCCGCGGATGTGGAGCCGCTGATCGACGAGAACACCATCGCCGTGGGCGGCGTGGTGGGCACCACCTTTACCGGCCAGAACGATGACTTTGCCGGCATCAACGAGCTGCTTTTGCGGATCAAGCAAGCGAAGGGTTGGGACATCCCCATCCACGTGGACGGTGCCAGCGGGGGTTTCGTGATGGCCTTCGCCCACCCCGAGGTGGCCTGGGATTTTCGCCTGGAGCAGGTGCGTTCCATCAACGTCTCCAACCACAAATTCGGCTTGGTCTACCCGGGCATGGGTTCGGTGATCTTCCGTGACGCGTCCTGCGTACCGGAGGAACTCGTCTTCAAGATCACCTACCTGGGCGGTGAGATGCTCAACTACAGCCTGAACTTCTCGCGCTCGGCCTCCCAGGTCTATTTGCAGTACTACAACTTTCTGCGCCTAGGCCGCGGCGGCTACGCCCAGATCATGAACAACATCATGGCCAACGCCGGCTACCTGGAGCAGCGCCTGATGCGCACGGGCAAGTTCGACCTCCTAACCGACCGCAACTACCTACCCGTGGTTGTGGTCAAGCTCAAGGACGACAGCGCCTACACCGTTTTCCAGATCTGCGAGATCATGCGCGAGCGCGGCTGGGTGATACCGGCCTATGCTTTGCCTCCGGACGCCCAGGAAGAGGCGGTGCTGCGAATCGTGGTCAAGGAAAACTTCTCGCGCGATATGGCCGAGATGCTTGCCACCGACATGGAGAACGCCCTGCAGCGCATGGACACCGATCGGCCCACGCGCCGCCACCCGGGCACGGAAAAGAAACACCGGATTTGTTAGTGCGAGCGGACCACCACTTATAGACTGACGCCGTTCGCCCGGATATTCCAGGATACACGCGTCATCGACCGCTCGGCCCGTGCGCCCTGGCTTGCTTCAGGCTGCGTTGAGGGACGCCAGCAGCTCGGCCACCGTCGTCTCCAGGAGGCAGGTGCTCTCGTCGCAGGCCCCGTAGTAGATGAAGACGCGTCCGTTCTCCCAGGTGACCAGGCCGTTGCAGAACACCACGTTGGGGAAGAAGCCATCGGTCTCGTAGGGCGTTTCCGGTCTTAGCAACGGCAGACTGGCCCGCTTGAGAACCCGCCAGGGCTCTTCGGGGTCCAGGAGCAGCGTGAACAGACTGTAGATCTGGTTATGGCCCTTGCCGTGGTAGACCTGCAGCCAGCCCTGCGGCGTCTTGATGCAGGGCGCGCCGCCGCCGATCTTTATTTCCTCCCAGAAGGTGTCCCGCGGCCGCACGACGCACCGGTGGTTGCCCCAGTGAATGAGGTCCGGCGACTCCGCATACCAGATGGACGGCCTTCCGAAGCCGCTGTTATTGGGCCGGTGCAAGGCACGATAGAGGCCGTTGATCTTCTCGGGGAAGAGGGACACATCCTTGTTCTGCACGGTGAAGATCAGCCCCCGCCGTGCGATGGACCTGAAGTCCTGTGTCGTGGCCAGGGCGGTGCCCCAGCCGTCGGGCGAGACGCAGGTGTAGTTGATGAAATAGGTGTCCCCGAAGCGCGTGACCCGCGCATCCTCGACGCCGAAGGACTCGCTCGCATGCCCCGGGAAAATGAACGGCTTGTCGTCCACCTGGAAGTGCACCCCGTCCCGGCTCCTGGCGATGCGGATGTGGCTCATGGTGGAGAGGTAGTCCACGCCCTGGTAGACGATTCCGCGGGTGTCCTTCAGCCTCACGTCGGGATCGTCGAGGGAGATCTCCAGGATCTCGGGACGGCCCTCCCCAGCTTCGATGCGGGCCACGGGAACGGCTGCCCGGCCCTCCCGCGCCGGACAGTCCTCCGCCACGCGCAGGAGCAGGAGCACCTCGTCGCCGAATCGTATCGCGGCTGGGTTGAAGGCGCCGCGCACACGATAGCCCGGCGCTGACGGGAGGACCTGCTCGGGCCGGATGAGCGGATTCAGCGGGTGTCTCTGCATGGTCCCCAACTCCTCAGGCCGCGGGCACTGGGCGATAGGACTGCCCGCGGTCCTCGGCGGAAGGCTCCGCGTAGCCCTCCGGCTCCGGGAAGTACACGTACTCAGCCTTGCCGTAGGGGACGGTGACCACCGAGTGATAGACGTCGATGTGACGGCCGGCGATGTGCCTCCATGCGGCGTGCTCGTGCACATACTTCTGGATGTTCGTTTGGCAGCGGCGATATAACGCCTTGTCGTTAAGCAACTGGAGGATGCGCTCGGGATACTGGGCGTCGTTCTCGCACAACAGGCCGGCGTCGACGCGCTCCAACAGGGTGCGGAAGGCGGGCAGGTCTGAGACGACCACGGGGCGCTGCAGCGCAAAGCACTGGGAGAGTATCCCGCTCTGGGCACCCTTCTCATAAGGCAGCACCACCACGTCCGCGGCGGACATGATGGTGTCAAAGGTGTACTGGGGAAACTGGCCGCGCAGGATCCGGATGCGATCCGCGTAGGGCGACGCGTTGAGCTTGGTAAACAGCTCGCGTCGGTAGGCATCGTACTCGATGCCGCGCTCCTTGCCCGCCACCATGAGCACTACGTCGTCGTCCCGCTCGGCGATTTCGGGGAACTGGTCGATGATCTTGTGGAAGCCCTTGGTGGGCCGGAAGTAGCCCGAGAGCAGGATCACCTTCTTGCCCTCGAGGCCCAGCTTGGCCTTGGCATCTGCGATCGGTGCCAGATCCCGAATGCCGTGCTCGATGACGTGGATCTCGTGGGCGTCGCCGAAATGGCGCACCAGGGTCTCCTTCTGAAACTCCTCGTGCACGATGACGACGGCACTCTCGTCCACGATGTGCTTCAGCAGCAGGTGTTCCTGCTCGTTCAGCTCCTCGTACACCGTGTGCAAGGTGGTAACCACAGGGATGCTAGCCAGGCGGTAGCGCAGGATGAGCTGGATGATCTCCACGCCTCTCTGGGGACCGTAGAGCCCGTACTCGTGTTGGATGTGCATGACGTCCGGCGTCATGCGGATGCTGGTGGAGTAGAGGTCGGCGGCGAAGGCGGACGAGTGGGGGTGGTAGAGGGGGAAGACATGATCTCCCTGGGCGCCGAACTGACTGATGACGAAGGTCTCGTTCTTCGCCGCCCTCAGCGTGTTGTTGAGCTGCTCGGTATAGGTGGCGATGCCGCACTCTATGGGTGGATAGGTCGAGACAAAACCGATTCTCATGGATGTACTCCTCCATGCCTTTCCAGGCAAACAATGTGAGCGCCCGTTCGGACACTTGTGCGCCTACAAGAAGCGCCTAGCATGACCGGCAGAGTCTCTGTCTGGTGCGCGGCCTGGTCAGGGGCCGCTCGTCAACAGAGTGTCCAGCAGTTCATTCAGCTCTACGGCAGCGAAGGTGCTCGCATAATCCGACATCGCATAGGGGATGATGAGCCGTCCTGCGTGCACTGCCGCCCCGCAACTGTAGACCACGTTGGGCACGTATCCCTCGCGCTCCTTCTCGTCCGGGCTCAGGAGCGGCTCGCGCAGTCTTCCGATGACCTTGCCGGGATCTTCCAGGTCGAGGAGGATAGCCCCGATGGTGTACCTGCGCATGGGACCTACGCCGTGGGTCAGCACCAGCCAGCCGGCCTCGGTCTCGATCGGCGAGCCACAGTTTCCCAGCTGCACATACTCCCAGGTGTAGGTGGGTCGCATGAGCAACTCCTTGGTGAACCAGAAGTGCAACATGTCCGAGTACATCAAGTAGATGTTCTCGTTATCCTGACGGGAGAGCATGGCGTATCGACCGTTGACCTTGCGCGGAAACAATGCCATGCCCTTGTTCTTCACGGCTGGGCCGTTCAGGGTGTTGCTCTTGAAGTGCAAGAAATCCCTCGTTTCGAGGAACTGCGGAAAGAAGACCTCGCCGTCGAAAGCCGTGTAGGTGGCGTAATACGTGTGCTCACCTTCCTCGTCGCGAAACTCGACGAAGCGGGCGTCCTCGATCCCCTTGCGTTCGGCCGCGGTGGAAGGGAGAATGACCCGCGCCGAGAGCGGTTTGCCCGGTTCGAAGTAGATCTCGTAATTGGCTTGGGCCAAGGCCACCATACCATTGGCGACGCTGGTGTGATCCTCCCGTTTACCTCGCTCTTCCTGCAAGGCGAGCCGTAACCGAGCCTCCAGTTCTTCGAGGGTGAAACCTGCGCCCAGCGTATCGAGGATGCCCCGGGCGAAGTCATGGAGCAGACCGAGCTCGAACAGCTTCTTGCCGAATAGGTCCCTCTCATAGAGCGTGCTGGGATGAATCTCCGGAATGTCCACGTAAGGCATCGATGGGTCGATCCTTACGCACCCATTGCCGTCCACCGAGCCCGATCGGAAGGTGATACAAGACGTGGCCGCTTCCCCCAGGGAACGCAGACTCAGGACAAAGCGCTTGTGGCCCTCGGCCAGGCCGCTCTGGTCTGGGTGCCACACCATGGACGGATTGAACACGGCCGAAGACTCTAGAGAGTACTCCTGAGTGAAATAGGCCCCGATCAGCTGCTTTCTGTCCTCCGAGAACGGCACATCCATAAGTGCAAAGCGCTGGACGCTGCCGAACCGCTTCATCAGCATTCCTCTCAAGTCCAGATGGCGGGACCTGAATTCCGAGAGTACCCGTTTCAACTCCTCACGAACTTGGGAATCTGAGAGCGCGCATACCCGGCCGATTATCTTGGTGCAGCGCTCCTCCGAATCGGGCACGAACGGGCGAAACAGCACGCGTCTGGGTTCGGGCTGGAGGGTGAGGTCGACTCGGGTCGCTTTCATATGCTACCAGCCGTGATCCGGCAGTCTAGCCAAGATTCAGAGTGAAAGGTATTGACTTAGACAGCCTAACCCTTCGGAACAGCCGTGTCGCCCAGCGCATGTAACCACAAGTGTCCCGAAGGGTTTTCCCCTCGCCCCGCCGCTCTCCCAGAGGGAGATGGCTACAAGGTGCGCCTGCCGCGCCATCTGCACGGTAGCGAAAGTCGTAGAGGTTTTCTAAGCGCAAATGCCAATCTCAAATAACGCACCACGTTTTTCGGCAAGTGCCCTTCCGCTCTGGGTGTGCGGCGTGAAAGCTGCTTCGCAGGTCGGTCGCAGCTTTGGTAGTTCAAAAGACTTCAGCTGACAACAATATCGGCGAAACTGACACAACGGAGCGTAGAGCTGTCCGGTAACAGAAAGTCACCGGCCAGCCATCAACGGGAGTCTACGGACACTCGGTCATTTCGTGCCGACAGCGATGAGCATCTCACAGGGGCCTTCGAATCGCTGGTCCCCCTCAAACTGGCGCAGCGCTTCCTCGATCTCCTCCCACGCCGCGTCCTGTTCAACGTCACTCAGGCCAGAGAGCATCTGATGGAGAGCACCGAATGACTCCTGCTCGAATTGAAGACACTCCGATGCCGAGGAAAGTCGAACCGGCGCATCAACTGACTCGACCTGAACGTCCTTGAACCCGGCATCCTTGAACGCCTTCTCCAGAACACCTTCTGCACCGAGACTGAAGGGTCCGGGTTGGCCAGGCAGTGGTGGCGGGAGATCGGCACGACGCCTGATGATCGAAACGGGTACGGAAAAGAACGGGTTTTTCTCGGCAGTGGAGTAGACCATTGCCGCCACCCTGCCGCCGTCTCTGAGTTTCTCTCGCATACCCGTCAGCGCCTTTTGTTGATCGGGGAAGTAGATCAAACCGACCCTGGAAACGACGGCATCGAAAGGTTCCGAGGACAACTCATCGACCGTTTCGCCATCGAGCACCTGGGTCCCCACGTTCGCGAATCCGCAAAGCTGCGCGGAAGACGCGGCATACCCCAGTATGGTTGGTGAGATGTCGGTTGCCAAAACATGCCCGGATTGGCCTACGCGCCTGGCGACGGCTAAAGTCTGCTCCCCGGCGCCGGCCGCGACATCAAGGACCTTGCAGCCGTCCTGCACGTCGGCCATATCGAGCATCCTCTCCGTCGCCGACCCTAACCATCTGGATAGCAGGGGCCCCCACCGGTGCCATGCCTCGGCCGCAGCGTTCCACTGTGCGAGTGTAGTTGCCTTGTAACTGATTGCGTCGAAAGCGGGTTGTTGGTGACTCATCTTGTCTCCTCCTCGGTTGTAAGTGTCGCTGTGACGGTTATCAGTCTAGGCTTATCCTTTGGTTCAACAATTCCCGAAATATCGAATCCTGATGTGCACTTTTGCACACAGCGGAGGAACCGTGGACTGGGACGATCTGAGACTTTTCCTCGCTGTCGCGCGCAGCGGTTCCATATCCGGCGCCGCCAAACAGCTTGGCGTACAGCATTCGACCGTCTCCCGACGCATACACAAGCTCGAGGAGGGTCTCGGTGTCCGTCTTTTGGAGAAGAAAAAGCTCGGCTATGAGTTGACGGCGGCGGGGGAACGGCTGCAGGGATCTGCGATCCGAATGGAGCAGGAAGCGATCGGAGTCGATGGGGCGCTATTGGGGCGTGACACCAAGCTCACGGGCCCTTTGCGCGTCGCGGCGATCAACAATATGGCAACCGGCGTCCTGATGCCGATGTTCGCCAGCTTCAGCCGCAGTTACCCAGACGTGGAGCTCCACATCACGGTTTCCAACAACGATGCCAGCTTGGCGCAGCGCGAGGCAGACGTGGCTATTCGATTGACCAATGCGCCGATCGATACGTTGATCGGAAAACAGGCTTCGACTGTCGCCTCAACGATTTACGGTAGTCCGGCATATATCGCCGAACTACGCGAAACAGGAAAGGAGCCGAGATGGCTCGGCGTCGAATGCTGCGTTTTTCATAAGGCTTGGACAAAGCAGTCCTGTGGACACAGAGGCCATAAATTTTTCGTTGACGATACATTGCTCACCCAGGCGGCCTTGCGAGAGGGCCTGGGCGTATCGATTTTGCCCTGCTTCATGGGGGATCCCGATCCAACGTTGGGGCGCTTCTGCGACCCGGTTCCCGAATGGAATCTAGGCCTGTGGTTCCTGCTGCACCAGGACTTAAAGCGAACAGCTCGGGTACTTGCATTCCGCGACCATATGGTGGGAGCGATACAGGCGGAGAAGCACTTGTTTGAAGGCAGAGCGGTGTGCTGACAGGGCAATCGCATCAGATAATTACAACATACTTCTAGAAGTGTTTCGAGAAAGTAGCGATAATCCACTGATTCTTATGTCTGTGGATTTGTGGCTATG
>JAYEJW010000643.1:0-5011 GCA_034716535.1 Pseudomonadota bacterium | reverse complement strand
GGTGAAAAGATCCAGGACGTTGACCGGGAGGGGCCGCCTCAGGGCGAGATGGCAGCCCATCTCCGCGCTGGCGTAGTAGGCGACGAAGACTGCTCCCCCATCGACGGCATAGGGCGGGCGCTCCATGCCCTGCAACTCGTCCTGCCAGATCCGCAGCGTCGCACCCGACCGCAGCTCCCACGCCACCAGGCAGACCACTCTGGGCCGCTCACCCGGCGGCGCGGAGAACTCGAAGTCCACCAACCAGACCTTGCGGAAGGCGTTGTCGCCGATCTGGGTCACATCTCACCCCGCAGCCGCCGGATCACGGGGTGCTCGATCTCGGTGATGTAGCGGCCCTTGAAGGCGACCTTGAGGATCTCGGTAAAGGTCAACTCGGGCCAACTGGGATCGGGCAGTTCCCCGGTGGCCTCGTAGACCTCGTAGGCCCCCAGGCCCATGTTGGCCACCACGCGCACCCAGCGATCCCGCGCCATCTCGGCGGCCTCCAGGGCGGAGGCGTTCCATTCGTCCAGCCGCCCGTCCTCTCCCGGCATCCGAACCGGCCACAGCGTGAGCACCCCCTGCCGGTTCATGGTCGTGAACAGCACCTTGGGCGTCAGCTCGCTGGGCAGCTCCGGCCACAGGGACGGCTCGACCAGGTAGGTCTCGCGCTCCTCCTTCAGTTCCAGCACCGCTGTTTCCAGCCGGTACGCCTCGTCGGGATGGACGCGGATGAACTCCTGCTTGCTGGGCTTTCTCACCGGAACGGTGATCAGCGCCTTCTTCACGCCGACCGTCGCCGCGAAGTCCTGCGACAGGCGTAGGCGGGACGGGTCGAAGGGGTCGATCTTCTGGTTATCAGTTGTTACCGGAGACTTGGAGTCGCCGATGGGTTTCTTGTGGTCGGATGTATTGGACATTCTGCCGGTCCTCAAAAGAAAACCCCCGCTACGTTGGCCCGGCGAGGACGTAGCGGGGGTTGTTGTTTGCCCTAAGGCAAACCCCGAGCGTTCCAAAAGGCTTGCCGGGCCGGGGAACGCGTTGTGTTCACCGGCTAAGCGTGACTTTTGGCGTCACGATGTGATCTATCGGGTCACGATAGGCGCTCGGGCGATGAGAAAAGCCAATCGACGCGAGGATGAGGGGAATACTGGCAGTGGGTGCCGGTGTGGATGGCCTGATCGAGATGGCGACCCAGATCGGGGATGGTCTTGGAGATCTTCTTGATGTCGGCCTTGATCCGCTTGGTCACGGAGGTGCGGATCTTCTCAATTGCGCTCGAAGCCTTGCGGGTTCTGCCGCCCAGGCCGGATTGGGTGGCGATGTGGCGGAGAATCTCTTCCTGCTGCGCTTCCAACTCTGCCTGCTTTTCCTGGTCGCCCAGTTCGACGGCATCGTCTATCCGGTCCTGGATTCTCCGCACGTCGGCTTCAAGGCGCTGTTTTCCTTCCGGTGTGAGGACATCCCCGGCGTGCCCCAGATCACCGACCGACAGGCCCATCTCCCCCAACTGTGCCTCGCTCATCGGCGAATGAACCGGGTCGGCGGTCCCTGGTTCCCGCGGTTTGATAGCGTAGTAGAGATCGGAAACCAGGATTTCCTCGCCCTGGTGCTGCATCAGGTAAGCGATGTAGCGCATCCCCACCGTGTTGGTGAAGATCCCAATTCGGCCCAGGTATGTGATGGTCCAGTGGTCGCCGCCGAGGACTATACGGTTGCGGGGAACTTGTTCGGCGTAAGGTGAGAGATGCTGCAACAGCCGCTCGGTGTCCACCAGAAGCTGCCCAGCTTCGAAAGAGATCAATCTTCGCAGAGGAAGCTGGTGCAGATTATCCCGTATCTCCCGCTCGGTTAGCCCATGGTCGTCGGAAGCCGCCAGCAGCGCCCGAGCCACGGCAGCCTCGCTCATTTGCCACTGCTGTAACCGCTCCAAGGCGACCGGCACTCTCGCGGTGTCGTCTCGTTTGTCACACGAGATGAAGGCCCTGGCGCGGGAGCCGGGCACGATGTGCACGGGCATCGGACACCCCTCCTCGCATCCATCGCAGATCAAAGTTTCGGCTGGTTCGGTCGGCGCAACCAGCCCGACCTTCATCAGTGCCACCAGAGCGCCGTCCGGCCAGTCTCTGACCTCGTCGTGCCCGATCAGCAGGCGGTCCTTCCCGGAACCATGTAAGCGGCCCAGAAGGTCCCCCAGCAGCTCGTTAACGCTCACTCGGCGTCATCCTCGCTGGTGTCCGGCTCCTTAGGCTCGATCCCGGACCTCTTCAACATCTCTCGTAGCAACCGACCGGTATCGTCATACTTCAACGAACAGGAGTTGGGATGGGTGACGTGAAACGGAACGTTCTTGGCTGGCTTGTCGGCGTTCACGATCACCTCGGCGGCGAAATCGACACGGGTGACGTTGTAATACTTCAACGGCAGTCCCTTGGCGACCTGGTCCATCAGGTCATGGATGGCGTGACGGTCCGTTTTGGTGTCGGCCTCCAGGTTGACGCGGTCCCCCTTCCTCAAGCAGGACGAAAGGCGCAGCTTGGTTATGCGAATATCCTGCACAGCGCTGCCCGGCTCGATCTGGAACGCAAAGTCCCGTTGCCGCAGAGGATTCAAGTCGTAGACTCGCGTGTCCTCTGGATCGGTCGGCAGTTCGCCCAGTTTCAGAATTGCTTCGCAGAAGAAGCTCTGAAGCGGTTCCATCGCCTTGCGATCTCCCCGGTAGTGCAGGTCCAGTGAGCCCTCCTTCTCCGAGTAGACGAAGATGATTTCGAAGGCCGGGTTGTGGGGTCGCGGCTTGAACTGGTTGTGGACCCACTCGTTACTGCGCTGGGAGTAGTCTTCCGGGTAGGCGAAGAAGTAGTCCAGCTCGTTGCGCCGTAACGGGTCTACGAAGCAATTTTCACCTTTCCCCTCCGCGTGGAAGTAGCTGCTAATCAGCTCGGCTAGCTGGTCCAGACTCGCTTTGTCGCTGTGTGCGGACACGTTGGGCAATCCCTTGCGCTTGCGCCACCAGGAAAGGGTGTCCGCGTAGTGAAAGTTGGTCGCTCCTCTCCAGTACTTCGGGTGCTTCAGAAAGGTCTGGAACGCCCGGTCGTAGTGGTTCTTAAGGCCCGAGATCCAGTCGATGAACGGCTCGATTGGTTCTCCCTCGACCGTGACGGTCCAGTACCGCGCTTCGTCGATGATGGCTTTGGTTCCGGCCTCGCAGCTCAGGGCGAAGATCGCCTGAAAATCTGCTTCCATCTTTGCACGTTGTTTTTCGGGCAGTCCCAGCCAGGCGGCGAACAGCGGGTCCGGGTTGCCTTCCTTCAGCTTGGTGAAGTCGAAGTCCCGCAACACCCTGTGACGCTTGAAATAACGCGCCAGCAATGCGTTGGGGGACTGTCGGAAAAACTTCTTGGTGTTGTAGTGCCGGGCCATGGCGACGTTCCTTGTGAGGAAAGATCCCTGTAGTATATCCGCAGTACATTCAGCGGCCACATCGGCCAAGAGGTAAAGCGATGGCGGCAGTGAAGACCGAGACCATCACGGTGCGGATCGACCCCGCGGTGAAGGCGGGACTGAAGGCGGCCGCCGAGCAGGAGCACCGATCCATCGCCAACATGGTGGAGGTGTTGATTCGGGACTACTGCGGGCGGAATGGCATCGAGATTCGGGACCCCGGAACTTCTGAAAATACCAAGGGGGGCAGGAACAGATGAGCGCGCTTATGGAAAGAACGGGGCATCCCGGGAGAAACCCATGCTTGGCTTAACCTTACGTGACGAGTTCAAGGGCCGCCGCCTGAAAGGCACGGCCATCGAGCTGACCAACAAGAACAACACCGGCGCCACGCAGGTTTCCGCGGAGGATTTTCTGCGCATCACCTACCCATCCCACGATGTGCTCAAGACCATCGAGGCGGCGGGTCCCAGCCAGGGCAGGCCCGTCACCCTGAAGGGGGAGAGGGGTCAGGGTAAGTCGCATTTGATGGCCGTGCTCTACCACGCCTTCACGGATCATGGCGCCACGCAACACTGGCTGGACCACTGGTCGCATACGCTAGGGGACGCGAAGATCGGCCAGATTCCCCTGCGTGGCGGAATGCACGTCATCGGCGAGAGCCTACACAGGCAGCGTTACAAGCACCTCTGGGACCTCTTGTTCGCTAACCACCCGCATGGGGGCTATTGCCGGGGAAAGTGGGAGGGACTCGGCGACAAGAAACCCGATCTACCGAGTGACGAGATCCTTCTGGAACTGTTTCAACACACCCCGACGGCGCTGATTCTCGACGAGTTCCAAACCTGGTACGACGGGCTGACCAACACCAAGCAGTATCCCTGGCGCACCTGGGCGTTCAACTTCGTTCAGATCCTCTCCGAGATCGCCAAGGAGTATCCAGAGTATCTGGTCCTGGTCGTCTCCGTCCGTAACGGCAACACCGACGCCTTCCAGCAAATCCAGCGCGTCAATCCCGTCATCGTCGATTTCAAAGGCCCGGCGGCCAAGGGTGACCGCCTGCGGCTGTTGCTCCACCGGCTGTTCGAGAACCGGCTCCAGGTAGACCCATCGGCGATTCAAGGACTGATCGGCAGCCATATCAGCGAATACTTCCGCCTCAAGGACATCGCCCCCGCGGAGCAGGCAAGAATCCACGACGAATTCATCAATGCCTGGCCCTATGCGCCGCACCTCATGGATTTGCTGGAGGACCAGGTGCTGATCGCGACCAGCGCACAGGGAACACGCGATCTGATCCGCATCCTGGCCGATCTTTACAAGCGCAACGGCGAGAAAAAGGCGATCCTGACGGCAGCGGATTTCCGCCTCGACGACGAGGCCAGCGGCATCACGGCGCTGCTCGATTCCGTCGCCAACCAGCATCACGCCAAGCTCCGGGAGAAGGCGCTGCGCAACCTGGAGGCCGTCACCGATGCCATCGCCGGGACTGGCCAGAAGCTGCCCCACCTCGAAGAGGTCATCGGCGCCCTTTGGTTACGGTCACTGGCCGCACTCAATCAGGCGGGGGCGGATCTGGCAACACTCC
>JAYEJW010000642.1:0-5024 GCA_034716535.1 Pseudomonadota bacterium | reverse complement strand
TGTTGCGCGGGCTTGAATTAGCTACGGCTAGTCCTGCGCCCGCGCGCCTAGCAGCTGACCGCTTCTCGCCTCGCTGAGTCCATCAAAACCTCCCCGTCGGAGTATGAGGGGGCCGGCTGTTGTTCAAACCGATCGCAACACCATATAGGTTCTAATGCCCCAGGGTTGATCAGCCCCGGTGCTTTCATTTTTTTCCGATCGCAAGGAGAGTCATGAGTTTCAACGTTCGAACCGAACCCGGCGGCCACGATTTCGGGGTGAAGACCGGGGAGACACTGCTCGAGGCCGCGCTGCGCCAAGGCATCGGCCTGCCCTACGGCTGCAGAAACGGCCAGTGCGGTTCCTGCGCTGCAACGCTGGAGCAAGGCACCGTTTCCTACCCGAGCGGCAAGACCGAGGCCCTCGAAGGTCAGCCCGCCGAAACCTGCCTGGTATGCCAGGCTGTCCCCGACAGTGACATCATCCTAAGCGTGCGCGAGGTCGAGACCGTAGCGGAGATCGAGGTACGCACCCTACCCTGCCGCATCGCCAAGAAGGAGCAGCTGAACCACGACGTCGTCCGGCTCCACCTCAAGCTACCCGATAACCAACGACTACAGTTCTTCGCCGGCCAGTATCTCGACTTCATGCTCCGCGATGGCCGCAAACGTGCGTTCTCCATCGCCAACGCGCCTCATGATGACGAATACGTCGAGCTCCATGTCCGCCATGTCCCCGGCGGCGAGTTCACCGACTATGTCTTCGACAGCATGAAGGAGCGGACGATCCTGCGCATCCAGGCACCTCTGGGTACCTTTTTCCTCCGCGAAGAGTCCGATCGGCCCATGATCCTGATGGGCGGCGGAACCGGTTTCGCGCCCATCAAAGGCATGATCGAGCATGCGTTCCATGTCGGCATCGAGCGGCCGATGCACCTCTATTGGGGCGCGCGCGCCGGGCGCGATCTGTACCTCCCGGATCTGCCGGAGCAGTGGACTCGTGAGCACGCCAACTTCAGCTACACACCGGTGCTCTCGGAGCCCGACGCGGACTGGGCCGGCTGCAGCGGTTTCGTCCACGAGGCAGTGATCGCGGATCACCCGGACATGAGCGGTTTCGACGTCTACATGAGCGGGCCGCCGGTGATGGTGGAAGCGGGCCGCAAGGCCTTCGAGGACCACGGCCTGACCATTGATCACATGTTCTCCGATGCCTTCGAGTACGCGGCGGACAGCAAGGCGAAGACGGACTCCGCCGGCTCCTGACCCCGCACGGAGCTACACTTGAAGGTGTGAGCCGTGACCACGCCTGGTGCGACTCCCGGCTGACAGGAGCAGCGCCGTGGACATCAACCGACTCGAACGCCTCTCGAGCACCGCCTGGCGAATCCCCCGCCAGGGCGATATGCGTGTTCCGGCAGTCATCTTCGCCGACGAACCCCTGATCCGGGACATGGACGACAAGGTGTACGAGCAGGCGACCAACGTGGCCCGGCTGCCGGGGATCGTGGCCGCCTCCTACGCCATGCCGGACGCCCACTGGGGCTACGGCTTCCCCATCGGCGGCGTTGCCGCCTTCGACCCGGCCGAGGGGGGCGTGGTCTCCGCCGGCGGCGTGGGCTTCGACATCTCCTGCGGCGTGCGGACCCTGCACACCGGCCTCAAGCGCGACGACATCCTGTCGGTGCAGAAGGCCCTGGCCGATTCCCTTTCTTACCGCATCCCCGCCGGCGTCGGCAGCACCGGTCACATCCACCTCTCGCCGCACAAGATGGACCAAATGCTCGCGGGCGGCGCCAGATGGGCCGTCGAGCAAGGCTACGGCGAGACGCGAGACCTCGAGCACATCGAGGAGCAGGGCTGCATGGCCGGTGCCGATCCCTCCGAGGTCTCGGACAAGGCCAAGAAGCGCCAGCAGAACGAGATGGGCACCCTGGGCTCCGGCAATCACTACCTGGAGGTGCAGATCGTGACCGCGATCTTCGACCCGGAGATCGCCCGCGTCTATGGGCTCGCGGAGGGCGACGCGGTGGTGAGTATCCACTGCGGCTCGCGTGGGCTCGGGCACCAGATCGGCACCGAGTTCCTCAAGCGTATGCTCCTGGCCGCCGGCCAGCACGGCATCAAGCTCCCGGACCGGGAGCTCGCCTGCGCCCCCATCGACTCCCCCGTCGGGAGAAGTTATCTCGGCGCCATGCGCGCCGGGATCAACTGCGCGCTGGCCAACCGTCAGATCCTCACCCACCTGACCCGTCGGGCCTTTGCCGACATCCTGCCCGAGGCAAGAATCGACCTCCTCTACGATGTCTCCCACAACACCTGCAAGGTGGAAGAGCACGAGGTGGAAGGAAAGAAACGGCGACTCTTCATCCACCGCAAGGGCGCCACCCGCGCCTTCGGCCCCGGCCACCCGGACGTCCCCGAGACCCTGCGATCGGCAGGCCAGCCGGTGCTGATCGGCGGCACCATGGGCACGGCGTCCTACATCCTGGCCGGCACCAGGGAGAGCGAGCGCCAGGCCTTCAGCTCCGCCTGTCACGGAGCCGGCCGCGCCATGAGCCGGCACGCCGCCAAACGGCGTTGGCAGGGACGATCCGTGCTCGACGAGCTGGCCCGGCGCGGCATCCTCATCCGCAGCCCCAGCCTGCGCGGAGTCGCCGAAGAGGCACCCGGCGCCTATAAGGACGTGTGCGCGGTCGTCGAGGCAGCCCACGCCGCGGGCCTTGCCCGCAAGGTGGCGCGGCTGGAGCCACTCGTTTGCGTGAAGGGATAGGCGTAGCGCTCCGGCGACGACAGCGGGGAGAATCCCACCGGTGCGGCGGCGCCCGCCGCCCCACCAGGGGGGCGAAACGGCCACCTCGACCAGGATTCCAAGAGATTTCTGACTACTTTTTATAGTAGGGGAAGGAGGGTCACAAGATGCCGCGCGCCCTACAACTTTCGACACTCGTTGTCACGTCGTTGACGCTCGCCGTCTGCGCAGCCAACCCGCAAGATCCGGGCGAAACGCTTTTCCGTCTCGACGACGAGGCGGCCTTCCAGGAGGGATGCTTTCCGCCCTGCCTCTGTCCGATTCAGGAACAACAACCCGTCGCGGGCACGTTCGTGATGGGTCCGGCGATCATTGGCGATGTCGTCGACTTCCGGGAGGTGTTCGACGTTAACTGGAAAGTGCAGACCGATGTTGACCCGATTCGGATCACCGGGGAGGGCTTTTACCGGGTCACCAATTTCGGCTTGCCAGTGGAGCACGCACTCGATCTAGACCTCTCGATCGACGGCGGCGAGCCTCAGTACTTCTTCAGTGACTTTGTCCAAGCCGCCGCTAACGATGGTGTAATCGACATCGCTGTCTCAATGAACGGTATGTATTGCCACGACACGGTTATCCGCGTCAGCGCAGCACCCGTGCCCGTTGAAGAAGTCATCCCCTACCGCCTGGGGCGAGGCAGCACCTATCAGCAGGACTGCGACGATCCGTGTGATTGCGGCCTGGAAAGTCCGCTTCCGATGCGTGGGCGGTTCGGACTCGTTCCAATCGACGTACTCAGCCGAGAGCGGGAATGGGCGGTAGTGAGCCTGGACTTTTTTGCCAGGACGCATCAACCCGCTGACCCTATCACCACAATCTCCGGCCATGGCTTCTACGGCTTGGCTCGGGACTCGGCCGGCTCTACCCAATCTATGCAGCTAGACTTGGCAATCGGTGGCGGCGAACTGGTGCATTTCGAGAGAGAACTGGCGGACGCCGAACCAATCTCCCCCCATATCTCTGTCGTGCTGGACGCGCACGACCACCCGTGCAACCCGCGTCTGACGATCGAGGCCCGGCCAGTGCGGCAGCTCCGATCGGACGCGGCGGAGCACCCCGAAACGGCACTAACGGATTCACCGCCCTAGGGTACTGAGGATCGCCTTCGGCCCGTATTTACACCGTAACCCTTTCCCGGAAGGACGTCTTTTGAAGCAAAATGGGGCCTGATCGTATTGATTGCCCCTGAGGAGAGAGACATGACCGACATCGCCCGCATGGTCGAACAGCACATCCTCGAGCACGAATCCCGCCTCAAGCACGTGGACGAGCTTCTTGCTCACGCCCGCAAGGGCGCGGGGAATCTCCCGGAGTATGCCCAGATCCGCACGAAGCTGGACGAGCTTGCCGAGAAAAGGGACAGACACGCCGTGCAGCTCGATGACCTGAAGGCGAAGGCCGCGGAGGAATGGCAGCAGCACGAGATCGAGCAATCGGGTCTCATGGGCGTCTGGGATGCATTGGCCCAGGATCTGGAGCGCCTGGTGGAACGCTTAGGAAAGTAAATCCGTCTGCATCGAAAAGGGGATGGATTCGTCTTCCTTATCCCTTTTCTGTTCTACCCCGCCTTCGGTGCGTCGGCCTGAATGGGACTCGATGTGTAGCCGCTTTCCCAGAGTGCGTCCCGAACAGATCCTTGTATCCGGCAACGGTCTCCAGGCAGTAAGTTGAAATCACCCCCTTCAGACCACGCCAAGCTCGTCCGCGCGCTAAGCGCTATGGTGCGAAGAATTTGACACGATAACCCGTCCAGCGAGCAGCCTCCGCTCCCTCCCTTTCCTCAACCTGCCGACGCACCATCATACCCAGAAAACTAAGCCCCCTTTTGCCCGGCTGAACCGCCTCAATCCCCGCCAAAGATCACGCGTCATTGACAAATATCAATGCGTGACGCCTGAAAAACGTGACAAGCGTCTCAAATGTTCTACGCTGATGTGTATATTCGACCGCGAACGGCGTTGCCCCAAGTCACGGGTCACGGGCGAAAATCGCTGCCGTTCGAAGCGATCAAGGCTCGGTCTACGAAGCAAGCCTGGTGCTCCGGCCAGAGAAGGATCACTCGACATCTCGCATGTCGAGCTAGACCAAAACACGAGAATAAACGTAGGTAGTGCCTGAATCGAAAGTCACTTTTCCACGTCAAAACAACCTGTTACAATATGTCCCCATGATTAAAGATTTCATGGAAACTCGTTCAATAGGGACAGGATATCTCGCAACTTGTTGATTTTTTG
>JAYEJW010000641.1:0-5029 GCA_034716535.1 Pseudomonadota bacterium | reverse complement strand
TACGCTGCCTTCAGGACCGCATCAACCGTCCCTGGAATCGCAAGCAGCCCCCTGCAGCGCGAGGTAGCCGGAACGACCGGGCAGCTCGCCCCACCCTACCTGATGGCAAGGCAGCTTTTCGAGGTCGAGGGACCTGAAGACATCCGCTATGGGATGAATGTCCGCCTGTACACCCCGCCACATTACAAGCAACCTTTCCATCACGGGCCGCAGCTTCATGCCCTCGAGCTCGGCGTGAAGGGTATAGACCTGGCCCTCGGGCAATAGGTACTGGCTTTCGGCGAACAGGTACTCGTGGACGTTATCTTCGGTAATGTCCTCGCGACCGATGAGCTCGTCCAGCGTCGGCAGGGTGGTGGGGATCTGCGGACAGCGCGAACGCACGCCCTGGAGCACCGGGTAGAACGCGCACCTGCCCCGAGTGTCGCTGGCGTAGTCGAATCCCATTTGCTCCTCCAACGCCAGCGCATGTGGGTTGATCTGCCAACCGGCGGCACCGTGGACCCGGGCCTTTCGGCCGAACACCCGCTCGAAGGCGTCCGCGGCGCGCTCCATTTCCAGCCGGCTCCATGCCTCGTCGCGGTGGGCGACGAAGTCCTGCCACTTGATGTGGTCATAGCAGTGAATGCCCACCTCGTGGCCGGCCTCGGCGACCGCCCGCATCACGTCCCCCGCCCGCTTGCCGATGTCCGGCCCCGGAAGCAGGGTGCCGTACATCAGGGTCTTGAGGCCGTAGTGACTGGCGACCGAGGTACGCCGCACCTTGCTGAGGAAGCCGGGACGGAAGACCCGCCGCAGGGCGCGTCCGGTGTGGTCCGGTCCGAGGCTGAACAGAAAAGTGGCGCGAATCTGATAAGTATCGAACAACCTCAGCAAGGCCGGCACCCCCTCCAGGGTCCCGCGCAAGGTATCCACGTCGACCTTCAGCGAAATACGCACGATAAAATTCACCCCCGCCGAAGGCGCTCATACCGGTCCTCCACAGAGGCGAGAACCTGCGCCAACTCCTCCGACGCCTGTTTCGTCGTTAACCGCCCTTTCTACTCATCGATAAGCGCACGGGCATCCGCCACCTCATGACGGTACGCGGCGAAGATATTGCGCAGGGCATCGCGCACCTTCACCTGCGGCTCCCAACCCAGATCGCTCCTGGTATTGCCGATCCAGGGCACCCGGGTCTGGATGTCCTGGTAGCCTTTGCCGTAATAATCGCCGGAGGAGACCTCCACCAGCTCCACCCGCTCGGCACCCGTCTGGTATTCGGGAAACTCCCGGGCGATCTCCAGCATCAACTCCGCCAGCTCCCGAACCGAAAGATCGTTGCGCGGATTGCCGATGTTGTAGACCTGTCCGCTCGCCCTGCCCTGCGGGTTTTCGATGATGCGCATGAGGGCCGCGATCCCGTCGGAGACATCCGTGAAACTGCGCCGCTGCTGTCCACCGTCCACCAATTTGATGGACTCGCCGCGGGCGATATGGCCGAGGAACTGTGTCACTACCCGGGAGCTCCCCTCCTTTGGGGTATGCAGACTGTCCAGACCCGAGCCGATCCAGTTGAAGGGCCGAAAGAGGCTGTAGTCCAATCCCTCCTGCTGACCGTATGCGGCGATCACCCGGTCCAGCAGTTGTTTGGCGCAGGAGTAGATCCAGCGCGGCTTTGCGATGGGGCCGAGCACCAGACTGGACTCGAAGGGGTGAAACTCCGCGTCCGTGCACATACCGTAGACCTCCGACGTGGAGGGGAAGAGTACCCGCTTTCGATAGCGCACACAGGCTCGGACGATCGGCAGGTTGGCCTCGAAGTCCAGCTCGAACACCGCCAGTGGATTCTTGACATAGGTGGCGGGGGTAGCAATGGCCACCAGGGGCAGCACCACATCGCACTTCTTGACGTGATACTCCACCCACTCCTTGTTGATGGTGATATCCCCCTCGCAGTAATGGAACCGCTCGTGATCGAGCAGGTCCCCCACCCTGTCCCTGTTCATATCCATACCGAAGACCTGCCACTGGGTCTCGTCGAGGATCTTGCGCGACAGATGGTGGCCGATGAAGCCGTTGACACCCAGGATGAGGATTTTCATGGATCCTTTGCTCTTTGCGACTACTTCAAGGAGGCGCTGCTCGTACAGCTGCGCCTGAATAAACCCGACGTCCTCACTCATCCCCTCGTTGGTTCACGCGAAGCCGCGAAGACGCGAAATCTTAGGGAAGCGGGACCTCCTCGGCGCCGAAGCGCCCGCGGAAGTCGTCTCGCGACAGGTCCTGCCCCTCACAAACCAAACGGGTCAGCCGGGTGCGTCGCCCGTCGATACAATCCGCGTAGCAGGCCTCCCCTTCCCAGTACAGACGCGACCCTGGACCGCGCGCCGCCTCGCCCCTGTACCAGCTACCCAGGATCTCGAGACGCCGGTCCCCTACTTGGGCAAAGGCCCCCGGGTAGGGGGGCGCCACCGCGCGAATCAGATTGTGGATCTCCCAGGCTGTGCGGCTCCAGTCGATGCGCCCGTCCTCCGGCCGCCGCCCCCCGAAGTAGCTGCCGGCGGTGAGGTCCATCGGCGTCTCCTCATGCCCGCCGGCCAGCATGCGGGGTACCGTGCGCAGCAGCAGGGTTTCACCCGCACAGATCAGCTTCTGGAAGACCGCGTGAGCGGTATCGTTCGGCAAAATCGCCACCGCCTCCTGGTCGACGAGCGCGCCGGCGTCAGGTTTTTCCACCATGCGGTGCAGGCTCACCCCGGTCTCCCGCTCCCCGTGCAACACCGCCCAGTTCACGGGCACACGGCCGCGATAGCGGGGCAGCAGGGACCCGTGCAGGTTGTAGGCGCCGCGGGCGGGGATCGCCAGCAGCTCGGTCCTCAGCATGCTCCGATAGTAGAAGGAGAAGAGCCAGTCCGGCGCACAGGCCCGCAGCTCATCGAGGACCCCTGCGACATTCGGGTCGCTCGGGGTGATGCAGCGGATACCGGCCCGATGACAAAGATCGCGAACACTGTCAAACCATCGGTTCTCGTCGGGGTCGTCCTCGTGGCTCAGGACCAGCGGCACAGAAACCCCGAGGCTCAGCAACACCGACAGGCCACGCACGCCGACGCTGTGGTAGGCGAAGACCACCGCGCGAGAGGGCCGATCGATCACGCGCCGGTCTCCGAACGATCCCAATCCGGTCGCAGGTGTGCACGGACGAGATAATTCGGGCGGCCGCGGGACTGCTCGTAGACGCGACCCAGATACTCCCCAAGCAGGCCGATACCGAACAGGATGACCCCGGCGAGAAAGAAAAGGATGCCGAACAGGGTGAACACGCCCTCTACCTCGGGTCCGATCACCAGGCGTCTGATGGCCAGGTAGAAGACAAAGGCGAAGGAGGCCAGCGAGATGCCGATGCCGACGAGGGAGAAGAACTGCAGCGGCACCAGCGAGAATCCGGTCATCAGATCGAAGTTGAGATGGATCAGCTTGTACAGGGGGTACTTGGATTCCCCCGCCGCCCGTTCCTCATGCTCCACCAGGATCTCGCTCGGATTGACGGCATAGAGAAAGGCAAGGGCCGGGATGAAGGTGCGCGCCTCGCCGCAGGCGAGCACCGCCTCGACGATCTCCCGGTCGTAGGCGCGCAGCATGCAGCCCTGATCGGTCATCTGAATGCGGGTGATGCGCTCACGTAGGCGGTTCATGGCTCTGGAGGCCAGGTCCCTCCACTTGGCGTCTTGGCGTTTGCGACGGACGGTGCCCACGTAGTCGTGGCCCCGGTCCATCTCCGCGAGCAACCGCGGGATCTCCTCCGGGGGGTTCTGCAGGTCCGCGTCCAGGGTGATGACGCGGCCTCCGGTCGAGGCCTCGAAACCCGCCATGATGGCCGCGTGCTGGCCCGCATTATTGCGCAGGAGGACCACACGGGTGGTATCTGGACGCAGCTTGTGCTGCTGGCGCAGCAGCGTCGCCGATCGGTCCCGGCTCCCGTCGTCCACGAACACCGCCTCGTAGCCGACACCGAGCCCGTCCAGCACCGGATAGAGGCGATCGAACAACCGGCCCAACACCGCCTCCTCGTTGTAGACGGGGACGATTACGGAAAGCTCCACCGCCGGGGCCTCTGATTCGGCGCTCACCTCATCGGCCTCCCAGCAGCTCTTCCAGGACCGCGCAGACCCGATCCACGTCCGTTCCCTCCATGGCCGGGAACAGAGGCAGCGTCAGGGTCTGGTCGCCGATGCGCTCCGCCCCCGGGAAATCCCCCCGCGCATAACCGTAGCGTCGGTAGAGGCCGAACAGGTGAATGGCCGGATAGTGGATCCCGGCCGCGATGCCGCGCTCCCGCAGGGCGGCCAGGATGGACGGCCGGTCCGTCCCCACCGCGGCGTAATCGACGCAAACGCAGAACATGTGCCAACTGTGACCCGGCACGTCCTCGGGGACCATGAGCGACGGATGGCGCGGCAGCCGCTCCAGATAGAGGCCGGCGAGCTCGCGCCGCTTGGCGTTGAAGGCGTCGAGCCTCGGAAGCTGGGCAAGGCCCAGGGCGGCTCCCACGTCCGGCAGGTTCATCTTGCCGCCCCACTCCGGTACCTCCAGGTTGCCGTCCGAATCCCTCTCGATGCCGTGGAAGCGGATACGTTCCAGACGTTTCGCCATCTGTGGGTCCGCCAACGCCACGGCGCCACCCTCCACGGTCGTGATGTTCTTGTTGGGATGGAAGCTGAAGCAGACCGGGTTGCCGGACGCGCCCACCGGCCGGTCCCTGTGACGGGCGCCGATTGCCTGGGCGGCGTCCTCGATGACAACGAGGCCGTTCGCTCGCGCTAGATCATACAGGGGGTCCAGATCCACGGCGCGTCCGGCGAAGTGCACCGGAATCACGGCGCGGGTGCGCGCTGTAAGGGCCCCGGCGACCGACTCCGCGGAGAGATTGCGCGAGATCGGGTCCACGTCCACGAAACGCGGACGGGCCCCCACCCGCAGCACCACGTTGGCGCTGACCACGAAGCTCATCGCCGGCACGATCACCTCATCCCCGGGGCCGACGTCC
>JAYEJW010000640.1:0-5036 GCA_034716535.1 Pseudomonadota bacterium | reverse complement strand
GTCCACCTGAGCTCAAAGACGTTATGCGTTTCGTCGCCGGAAAAAGCGGCGGACCCTCGAACCAAACCGAGTAACCACCAGAATGCACAACCGACCAAACCACAAGACCAAGATCGTCGCCACCGTCGGTCCGGCCTCGGACACCGTAGAAACGCTCCAGGAGATGCTGCGCGCGGGCATGAACGTGGCGCGGCTCAACTTCTCCCACGGTGATCAGGACTACCATCGGGAACTGATTCAACGAATCCGCGAGGCCTCAACGTCCACCGGGAAGCGTGTGGCTATCATGGGAGACCTGCCCGGACCGAAGATGCGCATCGGCGACCTGGGCGAGGAGCCCGTGGAGCTTCAGCGAGACGACCCCCTCACTCTAACCACCGAGGATGTCGTCGGCCGACCTGAGCGAGTGAGCGTAACCTTTGGCGGCCTGCCGGCCGCGGTGCGCCCCGATGACCTCCTTTTCCTCAACGATGGCTTCATCCTCCTTCGGGTGACGGAAGTCTCGGGAAGCGAGGTCCACTGCAGGGTCCGCGTAGGCGGTGAGTTGCGTTCCCGCAAGGGCCTGAATCTCCCGGGCATCGATCTGGGGATCAGTGCCTTCACCGACGAAGACGCGGCTTGGCTGCGATTCGCCGCCGAGAACAGGATCGACGCCGTGAGCCAATCCTTCGTCGCCGTCGCCGAAGACATCCAGGCCGTTCGCCGCGCCGCACAGGAGCTGGACTACGAGCCTTTCGTCATCGCCAAGATCGAACGCGCGACCGCCCTGGACAACCTGGACGCCATCCTGAGAGCAACAGACGGCATCATGGTCGCCCGTGGCGACCTGGGGGTGGAGATCCCCATCGAGCAGATCGCCGTGGTCCAGAAGCGCATCATGGAAAAGGCGAACCGCGCCGGGACACCCGTCATCACCGCCACCCAGATGCTGGAGTCCATGGTCAAGCACCGCCGGCCAACGCGTGCGGAGGCCACCGACGTGGCCAACGCCATCCTCGACGGTACCGATTGCGTCATGCTCTCCGCCGAGTCCGCCATGGGCCGGTTTCCCGTGGAGTCGGTCGAGATGTTGGCGAGCATTGCGGCCGCCACCGAGCCGAAAAGGCCAACCTGGCCCTTGCAGGAGGCACTGGAGACCTACGGAAAAGACAAGGACCTCGGAGCGGTGGATCTGATCGCCTTGAGCGTCCACCACACCATTGAGCGCATGTGCCCACGTGCTGTGATCGTGCCAACACTCAGCGGCGCCACGGCCCGTAACATCGCCCGCTTCCGCTTGCCGGTGTGGGTCACGGCGTTGAGCCCCAACGAGTCGACCTGTCAGACCCTGCAGTTCTCCTGGGGTATCGATCCGATCGCGGTGGAGGAGGATCGGCCCGACTGGAACACCTTCGCACGCCGCTGGCTCTCCGATCAGGGCGTGACCGACGGCCTGGTCCTGTTGACCCAGGGCCCCTCGGCGCATAACCCTTGCGGGAACCAACGCATGGAGATCCTCGAGCTTGATCCGGAACGCGGCCTACCCTGCATGTAGGTACTCGACAGCGCTGGCGGCAGAGGCAAGCTCGTCGCTCTGCCGCGGAGCGTCCTCGCTGACGCAATCGAGCAGAGAATTCCCCGGACCGAAATTTGACCGGATGGACACCTCGGCCTAGAATGCGCGCTTCATCCGGGCGCATAGCTCAGTGGGAGAGCACTGTCTTCACACGGCAGGGGTCGCTGGTTCGAACCCAGCTGCGCCCACCAATAAAATCGAGGAGTTAAAGGGATTTTCGGGTAGCTCTTCCTCGTCGAGGGGGGGGATACTCCTTATATACTCCACGAACTCCGATTTCGGTTCTCAAGCACTCTTCCGCCCCCACACATGTCCGAGACAGTCGAGTCGTAGCTCGCAGTCGCGAGCGTCCAACCGGTACTCACTTCGTGATTTCCCCGACAGCGCTTCCGTCAGCGTCAGGAGCCGATAGCAGAAATTCCTCTGGCGCTCATCCTATTGCAGCTGGCTGCACTCAGCCTGCGGGGGCAGGATTCTGAGAAAACCAACAATCCATAAGCAATTCGTGCTTGGCAGGGCAGCGTGAACTTCTCAGGCCTCCGTAGCCGATGGGCTGGAGTTACCCCGCCCGCCCCAAACCGCCTGCCCAAATCCACCGTTTCTAAGCGGTCGTCTGCCCTACGCTGCAGTTCCCTGGGAATCCGATGATGCCAGAATGCCAAGTCCGCTTCCCACCATGTAGCCTCTTACGAGTTCCAAGCTTCTTTTTTTTGCTTCTTCAGCAGAATCTGTGGGTAAGCAAGCCTGAATTACAGGCTCGATGTGTCCCGGTTTGATCGATTCCAGGCGTGAGGAGCATCCCGCTCCTACCTCTAAGGAAGATGGAAGCATGACCAAGCCATCGACCGCAGAGGAGGCGACAGGATACAGCTCAAGACTACCCTGAATCGGGTGCAAAGGCAGCGTTCGTTTGTCTACGTTGCGGTGCGCTTTGTGGAGGGGCTGGCCGATCCAGCCTTGACGCTCAAGGCGCGGACCAACAGTCGCCCCAGTAATCAGAAGGTCACCGACTGCGGCCGATGATCGCTAGGCAGGTGCTGTCGCGAGCCCTCCTCTGCGGTGTGATCGATCTGCGCGTCGAAGACGTCATGCTCGACGCGGCCGTCGGTGAGATCCCAGAAGATGCCCGGCGAAGCAAGGATGTGGTCGAGAAGGATCTTGCGCCCGTCGATCTCGTCGATGAAGTCGTCGAAAATGGCGGTGAAGTTGCGTTCACGCTGTTCCTTGTCGATGAAGCCATGGCGGAACATGCGCGGGGGGTCGAACGGGTTACCGGCCATTACGGCGACTAGGTTGACGTTGCGCGTGACCATTGCGTGACCAAAGTGACGTGCTCCTAGCTTGAGCAGCAGCTCATTAGCAATCCGTTCTTCGCCCCAGGTCGGATTCTCATCCGCCATCCGTCGGATCAAGAACCTCAGCTCCGCCGGAATCGGGGGCCTGCCCCGCCTTACCTTCCACCGCCAGAACAATCGAAACCCTCGCCGATGCCATCGCACCAGCGTTCGTGGCGTCACCACGACGAGGGCGTCCCGCCACTTGAAGCACCTTGATAGCACGACGAGAGAGACCCGAATCGCCACGTCCGGTCGACGAGGCTTCACACCATGCTCCCGGTACATCGCTAACTGCTTACGCAGGAACAGGTTTTCCGCCACGATGACACCGCGAGGCCGGAGCAGCAGCCGCACAAACGCTGCAGCATCAGCGAGCAATCGGAGTAGGATCAGTACACCATTCATGATGCCCAAGATCATGCCACGCCCCACCCCCTGGCGCGACCCTGGCAAACGGCCGTGCCCCTCATTCAGCCACGGATCCTATTTTTGCGGACCACAAGTGCACAAGCATGTCGGTGTATCCGCCACTCATTGCCGCCCCTCGCCGGGGTGGTTGCGCTGCGCCAGCAGGGCATGGATGGCACGCCACATCGCGCGGCGGTCCAGCCCGAGCGGACGCACGTCCACATGGGCCAGGCCGTCGATGAGAAACAGCTCGGCCCGGCCGGGCGGCAAGGCTGCAGCCAGGGCCATGCTCTCGGTATAGGGGATGATGGCGTCGTCGGTGCCGTGCGGCAGGATCAGCCGCGCCCGCAACCGGGAAAGATCCTTGTTGGCTAGATTCAGCGCGTCCAGCTCGACGCGGATCCCCGCTGGCAACCTGGCAATCAAAACCGTGGTGCGCTCCCTGTCACGGTTCTCCAGCAGGGCGAGCAGCGCTCGCCCCTTGGGCGTCAGGCGCCTGCTCAGGTCATCGATCCGCGCCTGGGGATCGTTCAGCCTGCGCTCGGCCATGGCCCGGAAAGCCGACCGGTCGCGCGGGTCGGACAGACGCTCGGCGTTACCCAGCACGAACACCCACTTGCCGTAGCGGTTGGGTTCCAGGTACTGCCACTTTCCATTCTGTTGGAAATAGCCGGTGGTAAAGAAGGTGATCACCTGCTCCAGGTCGTAGTACCCGCCAACGCCTAAAACGAAATCCACCCGCTCGCGGATCGCGGGCTCGAGCGCCGCCAGCACCGCCGGCCCCACCGCATAGCTGAAGGCGCCGATGCCGGCCCGGCCCCCTGTCGGGAATTCGGGCCGCGCCAGCAGGTGGGAAAAGGCGTCCGCCACGCCCTGCGCATCCTCTGCCCGCACCCTGAGCGCGCGCAGGTTGGGTAGGTTCGGCACCAGCACCAGAAAGCGGGTCCGCGCCAGGGTGGTGGCGAAGGACACCAGGCGGGGATCGTCCTTGCCGCGCGCGGCCACCCCCGGCACCAGGACGATGCCGGCGCGGGGCAGCTCGCCGGGGAGATACAGATCGCCCTGGTAGTCGCGGCCCTGCAGCGTATACGCAACCGGCCGGCGCGCGGGGTCGGGAGTGCGCTCCTTGAGGCGGCTCGGCCCCTCTTCGGCAGCTAGGTCCCCAAGCACCCACGCCGCCTCATCGTCCGGCAGCGGGGCGCATCCCGCCAACATCAGCACCGTTACAAGAAGAGCTGCCAGCCACGATCTGGTCACTGCAAACGGGCACCCCTGCATGTCCCCTCCGGGTTGACTCGGCTGACAGGGATCATCCTCTGTTATTCTTCTTGGTCAGACAAATGGTTTTATAACCTTGAGACGATGGTATGCAACGGTTGAAAAATATCCTGGTAGTCGTCACAGCTACGGCGCGCTCCGGCGGATAGACCCCGATGACTTCCATCGCACCGCCACAGGCGCAACAACAAAAGCGCGGTCGTTCTTTGGGCGCGACCGGTTTGAGCACCACTTGCAGGATCAGCTGCAGCGTCTTGCGCGCATTGTGGTGCAGGAAGCCGTAATCGCGTACGCGATGGAACCCCTTTATGCGCTGCGGCGCATAAAAGGATTTATGCGGAGTTCAGGGTTATGCGGAGTTGCAGACTGCGAAGCCGACCCGGGTCGTCAAGTCGGCTCGCATTACTCCGCATAATCAGCTGCGTTGCAGTGATGCGATAAGTTTGTCAGGCGCTCGG
>JAYEJW010000639.1:0-5039 GCA_034716535.1 Pseudomonadota bacterium | reverse complement strand
CGCCGATCCCCGGGATGAGGACTTAGCCGCAGTGGCGTTCGGCACCACCGTCCTTCTCGAGCGGGTCCAGGATTTCCAGATCTCCTACTTCGGCGTGCGGGACCGTAACACTGAGCCCGAGTGGTATGAGGACTGGCTGGAACAGACGCGAACACCAATTGCCGTCCGTGTGCGGTTGACCACGCCGGCGCAGACCTGGCCGGACATGTTGGTCCGATTGCCGGAGGTCCCGCAGACGTGAGGACCCAGCGGAGGCTCAGTCGTCGGAGGCGTCCGCGCCAGTGCGGCATTGCCCTGATGCTGGTGCTCTGGGTGATTGCCTTGCTGACCATCCTTGCCGTGGGTATGACCGGGACCCAGCGCACCGAGAGTGCACTCGCGACGAATCAGCTCGCTACCGCCCGATTTCGCGCCCTCGCCGAGGCGGGGATCAGTTTCGCTGTGCTCAACCTGATGGCCGCGCCGCCCCTCGTGCCGAACGAAGCGTCGGATGTCTGGGTGCCGGACGGTAGGGTGCGCGCCTGGGCGTTCGCGGGAGAGACGCTGCATATCGCGGTCTTTAACGAGGCGTCCGCGATCGACCTCAATCAAGCGTCGCAGGAGTTGCTGAAAGGCCTGCTCGAGGCGGCCGGCGTTGCGCCGGAGCAGGTGCCGTCGTTGGTGGACGCCATCCTCGACTGGCGCGACGAAGACGACCTGCATTCTCTCAACGGTGCGGAAGATGACGACTATGCGGCCGCGCAGAGGCCATATGGGGCCAAGGACGGTCCTTTCGACAGTGTCGAGGAGCTGCTGCAGGTGCTAGGGTTCAACCGCGAGCTGTACCTGGTTCTGGCGCCGGCGCTTTCCGTTTCCGCGAGCTCGAATCCGGCGGAGCCGGATTTCGCGTCCCCGATCGTGCTGGCGTCCATGGAGGGGATCTCTCTGGAGGATGCGCGGATCGAGCTGGAAGAGCGGGCCGACGGCCTGTTTCCTGGCGGGGAGCCGGCGGGCGTGCGTCCGCTTAGCCGCGGGGGACCCCTCTATCGCATACGGGTTACACGGGCTACGGAGGGGGCGCCGACCATGGCCATGGAGGCGCTGGTTCGGGTCACGGCAAGCTCCGCGGCTCCCTTCAATGTCCTTTGGCGTCGCTTCGGGTTGGTGGCCGAGCAGCCGTCCGCTGGAGAGGAAGACGCGGATGGGTATGCGGAGCCATGAGGCGCGGGGCTTTACTTTTCGTTGGCGAATGGTCATCGTTTCCAGGTTGTAAGGAACCAGAGACTTAGTCGAGGCAATCAGTAGGTCGGGATGGCGTTTGCCGATGCTTTTCGCTCCGTGCGCCTGCCGGCGCTGGCGAGCCGTTTTTCCCTTGATGAGCTTGTCGAGCGCTGGCTGGACGCGTTGCTTACGTGTCTACCGGATGGGCTGCGTCGCCGGCTGACGCCGCCTGACCAGCGGCTGATCATCGCGCTTCAGGGATCGGCGGCGGAGCTTCTTCGGCCCCAGGAAGGCGAGCTGCGGAGCATCGGGGAGCTGGATCTCCACGCGGCAGGTTCCCTGCAGGCGCTGCTCGCCGGGGCGCGTCGGGAGCAGCGCAGGATGGTGATCCGCCTGCCGGCCGATCAGGTCCTCACTCGCACGATCTCTTTTCCGGTCCAGGTCCGCGACAATCTGCAGCAGGTAATGCGCTACGAGATCGACCGCCTCTCCCCGTTCCAGGCGGACCAGGTCTTTTTCAATTTTCGCATCCAAGACCTGTCCGCGCACGGGGACAAGCTGGTCGTGGAGTTGGCGATTTGTCGCCGCGACCGCGTCGAGAAGTGGTTGAAGCTGCTCCGAGAAGCGGACGCCCCCGCCGAGCAGGTTACTTGGGAGGGGGCTTGGTCCAAGGCGAACCTGCTGCCCCCCGAAGAACGTCCGCATCGGCGAAGAAGCATTTTCAGCCTGAACAGGCTGCTCGCGTTGCTCATACTGCTGCTCACCGCAGCGGCGTTGTTGACGCCGTTGTGGCAAAAGCGGGAAATCCGCACCCTGCTCATGACGGAGGTGGATGATCTCAAGGCGAAAGCCGAGGAGGTGCAGGAGGTGCGTGACGCCCTGGAGAGGGCGCGGGAGGGCAGCGTGGCCGTGCTCCAGCGCAAATGGGAGCAGCCGCGCGTGATCGAGCTGCTTCGGGAGCTCACCGAGCGACTGCCCGACGATACCTGGGTTCAGAATCTGGACGTCAACGGCCCAGATATACAGGTCCGTGGCCAGTCAAAGCAGGCGACCGCCCTCATCAATCTGCTGGAGAAGGCGCCGGGGATCTCGTCGGTGACTTTCCGCTCGCCGGTGGTCCAGGTGAGGGGGCTTGACCAGGAGCGTTTCCACATCTCCTTCACGTACGCGCGTGCGCAACCGCAATGAACCCAACGGTCCGAAAGCGAAGCCTGTGCATTCTCGCCTGGTCGGCGGTGATCCTGATTCCCGTTGCGCTGATCCTGGGTGTGGGGCTGCCCTGGTTGGAGCGCATGCACGACCTCGATCGCACGATCGCCTCCCTCGACGACCAGCTCGTTCGCTATCATCGCCTGCTTCAGACGCTGCCGGGGTTGAAGGCGGAGCTCGAGCAGGTACGCAGCAACGAGGAGGTCAAGGGGTTCTTCTTTGATGCCCAAACGCCGGCGATCGCCGGCGCGCAGCTGCAACGACAGATCCAGGATATGATCGAGGCAGCGGGCGGGCGTCTGGTCAGCACCCAGATCCTGCCCACCAATGACAAGCAACGGCCGGTGGCGGTACGCGTCCGCACCCAGATGCAGGGCCAGACCGACGCGCTGATGGATGTGCTCTATCGCATCGAGCAGGCGCGCCCGTTCCTGTTCATCGACCAGGTATCCGTCCGTTCCACCCACCGCGCCGTCTCGACGCGTGCTGCAGCGGCGAGAAAGCGGCGGAGCGCCGCGCAAAAGACCAGGCAGGGCAACCTGACGATCCGCCTCGACGTCTTTGGATATTCCCTGGGTGAGACCAGTTGAGGATCTTTCTCTCCCTGTTCGCGCTCTTTCTGGCTGTCCTGCTCGGCATCCTGTGGCTGGATTGGCCGCCGGAGCGCCCACGGCCGGAGGAGGCGGGCCCGGAAACGCCTTCAGAGGCGCCGCCACCGGATCAACTAGAAAACCCGATCGACCGTCTCACGCCGGTCGAGGATAAGGAAGAATTCGCGGTGGTTACCGAGAGACCGCTCTTTCTTCCCGATAGGCGCCCTCCGTCGGAAGAGGAGGGCGCCGAAGACGTACAGGAGCAGTCGCCCGATGGATTGGACCCCAAGCGTCTTAACCTCAATGCCGTCGTAATCACTCCCACGGAGAGCTCCGCCTGGGTCAGGGACGCAGCGATGAACAAGGTGGTCCGCCTGCGTCTCGGTGACGAGCTGGAGGGCTGGTCGGTTCAGGAGATACTCTCCGACCGGCTCGTGCTGGAGCGACAGGGGGAGACGGATACGTTAATATTGCGCGATTATGAGAACATGTCCCCGCCGCAGCGTTCGAGAAGACCGTCCGCCGCGGCAAAACCGTCGAAAACCCCGCGGCGTCCCGCAGTGCGCAATCCGCGGGCGAGGCTCGATGCCACGCGCCTCCAGCAGCAGCAAATGCGCGACTGACGGCGGGCGGCTGGCGCTTGCCTGTGTTCTCCTCTGCGCGTTCTTTGCGCTGACGGCCTGCGAGCGCTCTCAGTGGGATCCCACGCTGAAGGTCGGGGATCCCGAGGGCCATGTCGTCGACCGCTCGCGGAGGGCCGCGAGGACAGGCTCGGATGCCGCGACCTATCCCGTGGGCGGAATAGAGCTGACATCGCGTGACGGCGCCGCCAAGCCCAAGGAGATGGTGAAGTCCGGCACGGGTAACTTCGTGCAGAAGGTCTCCCGTCCTTCCGTCGACACGACCCCCGGTGACGTCACCCTCAACTTCGAGGGCACAGATATACGGGAAGTGGTCAAGGTGGTTCTGGGGGACCTGTTGCAGGCCAACTACGTCATCGACCCCTCGGTGCAGGGCGTTGCGTCGTTGCAGACCGGCCGCCCGCTGCGCCGCGAGCACCTCATCCCGACCCTCGAGACCCTGCTGCGGATGAACAACGCGGCGCTCGTCTCCGATAAGGGGACCTACGAGGTGGTGCCCCTGACCAGTGCCATCAAAGGCAGGGTCGTTCCCCAGCTCGGCGAGACCGATCGGGCCTTGCCCGATGGCTACAGTGTCCAGGTGGTGCCCCTGCAGTACATCGGCGCGGATGAGATGAGCAAGATCCTCGCCCCTCTTGCGCCCGAAGGCAACATCATCCGGGTCGACAACCTGCGCAACCTGCTCGTGATTGCCGGCACCAGCCCTGAGGTTGTAAACCTCCTCGATACCATCCGGGTGTTCGACGTGGATTGGATGGCGGGCCTGTCGGTGGGCTTTTTCACCCTCGACTACGCCAACGCGGCGGACGTCAAGACACAGCTCGAGACGCTGCTGGCGGACGAATCGGCGAACCCGTTTCGGGGGCTGTTCCGGTTCATCACGGTGGAGAGCTCCAACAGCATCCTGGTCGTTTCCCCACAGGAGAAATACCTGAAGAAGGCGAAGGAATGGATCGAGCGGCTCGATCTCGCAGAGGCGACCGGCAGCTCGACCGAGCGCCTGTTCGTCTACCGCGTGAAGCATGGGGATGCGGAGGCGCTGGCCGATATCCTCTCCCAGCTGTTTGGCGGGGACGGGGGCCGTGATCAGCAGCGCGTGGGCGGTGTCGCTCCCGGCCGGCGGCCGGCCGTCGCCCAGTCGCAGCTGGGTGAGGGCGGGGAAGGCGACTCGGCGCCGTCCCGCCCGCGGCCGGCGAGCGCCACGACAGTCCAGGCCGGATCGGGTGTGAGCATCGTCGCGGACGTCGTCAACAACTCACTGCTGATCAGGTCGAGCCCCCGCGATTACAGCAAGATCCTGAACGCCCTGAAGCAGTTGGATCTGGTGCCCCTGCAGGTGCTGGTCGAGGCGACAATCGTCGAGATTCAGCTTAGCGGCGACCTGGAGTACGGGGTG
>JAYEJW010000638.1:0-5072 GCA_034716535.1 Pseudomonadota bacterium | reverse complement strand
AAATCATCCGGGATACCGAGCACGGTGCCGGCCATGCCGTGAGAGCGGCAGGCGACATTCAGGCACCCCGCTGCACTGTCTCCGAGAGTGATATGGAGCGGACTGCGCATTTGTCTACCTATGAGTTCCGATGTCTCCGGAAGTGGCTAAGGCCCGAATCGCGGCGCCGACCATTGCGACATCTACGGGTTGATCGTACATGCTTTTCGTCGATGACGAGGCAGAAGCGATACCTAAGCGCCAACAGGAGCCTGCGAGCCGCGGGACCATGGTCTTTGTATTCCAAGTTGCACTGGCGCGGCTTTCCCACAGGCGCTTTGCCTGCTCGGCTTGCAGAAGCTCAGTGAACTCTCGGAACGTCACGCTTCCCCGGCAACCTACGTTCCTGATTCAGTTGCAGCTTCGGGCTGCCCGAGATACCGGCCTGCATCAGGCGCGCAAACGGGGACGCTCCGCAAGGATTATCCTGGCGAAACCGGGCAGATTCGTTTAGTTGTCCAGCGTCGTAATCCCGGCGCGGATTGCGAACTTCACCAGGTCCGGGAGGTTGTCGAGACCGAGCTTGAGCATGATCCTTCCGCGGTATGTCTCGACCGTCTTGGGGCTGATGCCGAGCCTCTGGGCGATCTCCTTGGTCCGCCAGCTTTCCGCCAGAAAACGCAAAACTTCCTGTTCCCGGTCGCTCAGCAGGTTCTTCTCCATCTCGGTACTGCGGCGGCCGACCGCCGGGCTTTGCATGGCGACGCCGGAGCTCACGTACCTTTCTCCATTCAGCACTGCCTTGATGGCGTCCACCAGATCGCAGATGGCCTCGTTCTTGAGTACGTAGGCCGCCGCTCCTGCCTCGAACATGCGCCTTTGATAGATGGGATCCCCATACATCGAAAGCGGTACGATGCCCGTATTCGGCGAAACCAGCCTTATACGCCGAGCCGCCTCAATGCCGCTCATGTAGGGCATCTCCACATCGAGCACCGCGATCCGAGGTGTGAGTGTCTCGGCGAGCCGGACGGCTTCAACTCCGTCCCCGGCTTCACCGACGATCTCCCAGTCGCTCTGTCCCTGCACCAGAAGCGCCAGTCCTTGCCGGAAGAGCCGATGGTCGTCGGCGAGAAGTATCGATAAGGTCATGCCCATGCATCCGCGTTGCCGGTTGCGGAGCAGCTAACCGACGTTGTGCGCGGGTCCGCCGGGAAGGTCCGGCGGTAGGGGCAGCCGTATCGACGCACGGGTGCCTGTGGTATCAGACTCGACGAAAAGCGCACCACCGAGAAAAGCCAGCCGTTCACGAATGCTGAAGAGGCCAAATCCCTTTTCATGCCCTTTTTGCTCGCCCTCGTTATTCTGCCGGATGCCCTTGCCGTTGTCGCCTACAATGAGCCACAGGACTCCATCTTTGACGGACAGCTCGATTTGCCCCTTGGATGCCCGGGCGTGCTTCGCCAGGTTGTGGACGAGTTCTCTTGCGCACTGAAACAGAACAATCGCCGAATCGCCATGAAGGTCCGGTATCGTCCCGATTTGCCGGAACCTGAGGGCCACGCCGAAACGGTGTCTAGCGTGAGAAGCCAGCCATTCCAGGGCGGCGGACAGGCCTTCCTGATAAAGCAAGGGGGGGCTGAGCTCGAACTGCAGAGTTCGCAGCTCCCGGGCTGTTTCCCGCATCAGCTCCAGGCCCGTGTCGAAGCGTTGCTCCGACCTGGGATCTGGGAGGCGGCTAGACGCGGCAAGATGCATTTGTGCCAAGGCGAGCTTTTGCATCGGGCTATCATGCAGCTCGGTGGCTAAACGCTGCCGTTCCCGCTCTTCTACCAGCGTAATTTCCGATGCCAGATCCCGCAACTTGTGGTTGGCCTCGCGCAATTCGCTGGTGCGTTCGCTCACCTGGCGTTTGAGTGTCATGCTCCAGATGACAATGGCAAGAAACAGCAGCGCAACGGCACCTAAGGTCTTCCATAACAAACTGTAATCGGCGCGTTGTGTGTATTCTATCGCAGTCCATTTCTGGAATATCTCATTGGCTTCGGCTGTTGTGATGGAATCCACTGCCTTTTGGAAGATGCCGCTCAGCACCGGGGCGTCGCTGCGCACGCCGACCCTGAATTCGTCATAGTTGTCCGTTGTTCCGGAGATCTTGAGATTCGAGAACCCTCGGGAGCGGATGTTGTTGCTGAGAATGGTCAGGGAGCCGATGAGCGCGAAGGCCCGACCTTCGGAGACTGCTTGAAGCCCCTCCACCTGATTGCTTACGTTAAACAGTTGGATCCCGGGATAGTGGGCCTTGACGACGTCCTCGGTCCGGTAGCCTTTGGTAACCGCCAGCACCCGACCATTGAGACCTTCGAAACCATCTACGTAGGGAATGTCCGTCCGGGTCACGATGATCTGCGGAGTCCGCAGGTACGGAGTGGTGAACACAAGGTATTTGTCCCGCTCGTCACTCTGATTGAGAAAAGGCACCATGTCGCACTCGCGCTTTCTCGCCAGCGTGAGGGATTCATCCCAGGTCTTTGTGACGGCGAGACTGAAACTGGCCGGAATGCGGCTGCGCATCAGTCGCATGTAGTCTGCTGCCATGCCCACATGTCTTCCATCCTGGATCGATTCGAAAGGCATCCAGTCCGGATCGACCGCGTAGCAGATTTCGCCGTTCTGCTGAAGCCAGTCTTGTTCCTCGGCTGTCATCTGAATCTCGGTGTCCTCGTTCTCCGTCCCGGTCTGAAGACCCTCGCCGAACCAGCGGTTGAGTATGGCTTGCCGCTCCTCCTCGCTGATGGTCCCCAGCGCCTTGTTCAGGATTGCGGTCAACTCCGGCCAGTCCTTGCGCACCGAGATCACCAGATCGCCGCCGATTTCAGGCACCAGGGCCGCGACCCTGACGCCTGCCTGCGAATTCTGTTTGCGCCAATACTCCAGCGAGAGGTTTGCCAACACGACATCCACACGCCGCGCCAGCAGCGCAGCGATCAGGCCCTGGTTGTCGGGAACGGGTACGAGCTCGACGTCCACACGCGACCCGAGCATCTCGCTGACGATCCTTGTGCCCTCTATGTACCCGACCCGCTTGCCCGAGAGCGTCTCGAGGTCCTCGGCGGGGGAGAGATCATCGCTGCGGGCGTAGAGGTAGTAGAAGGTCTTCATTAGGGGCGCGGTGAAATCGAAGTCACGGGCGAAGACCGGCAACGGGAAATTGACTCCGATCATGTCCAACTGCCGCTCGATGCCCGCATCGACGATGTCCGCCCATTGGCCCAGCTCCGCATGGATATGCGTGCCCAGGCGCCGGTTGAGCAGGTCTAAGTAATCGATGAAGATACCGCTGCGGCGGCCATTTTCGCCGACGATGGCGCCCGGGGGCTGGTTGCTCGGGAAGCCGATGGTCAGATTCGGGTGCGCCGCGAGCCAGGCACGTTCGTCGGGTGTGAGCGCCGCTTGTACCGAATCCGCATTGGCCAGATGGTCGGGTTCCAGAAAGAAGCCTCTCAGACGGCGCTTGTCCGGAGCTTCCCCAAGCTCTACCAGGGCATTGGCTACCTGTTCGATGCGGCCTTCAGACAGGGACCCGACAGGGAAGGCCACGGGCAGCATCAATTGCCTGGTTTTTTCCGCCTCATACAGCAGGGCTTCCCGGCTCTTTTGCGTCGAGTACTTCGCGAGAATCAGATCGACGATCTCTTCCGGGTGCTCCAGGGCATAGCGCCAGCCCTCGTTCGAGGCCTCGAGAAAGGCCCTCGCCCGCTCGGTTCGTTGCCTGGCTTCGGCCTCCGAGGTGAACAGATAGACGTCTCCCAGGCCGGGGAGCTGGTCGGCGATGTCAATGATCTGAAACGGATGCTCGGCACGTTCATAGTGGAAGAGCTCGTTGGAGAGAAAGGCCGCGGAGGCGTCCACCTCCCCGTTGACGAATGCGCCCGGGTCGAAGCTGTGGGGGACGATTGTCAGGTTTCGGCCCGGCACCAGCCCGGCGGAGCGGAAGGCCAGCCGGATCAGCGGCGACTCCAGGTCCTTGGTGCTGATCATCAGCTGCTTGCCCCTGAGGTCCTGCAAGGTCCGGACGTCCTGCTGCCCGACAATGACCAGAGCGGACCGTTTGAGATAATTGGCCATAAGGACCAGGGGCTTGCCCGCCAGCCGCTCGGAAATCACCATGCTGTTTGACAGCCCGTACGTGGCCCGTCCCGAGGTGACTTCGCCTATCAGGTCCAAGCCGTTCTCGTACTCCCGGATTTCCACCTCCAGGCCGCGTTCGCGATAGAAGCCCTTCTCGATGGCGGCATAGAATCCGGCGAACTCGAACTGGTGCTTCCAGGGCAATTGCAGGATTACCCGATCCGGCGCGGACGGGACGCCGGCCGCGGGCGCGATGGCCGAAATGAGCAAAGCTCCGGCCATCAGCAGGAGATCGGGTAAACGCAACACCACTCGCTTCCTCGATAGGGTCTCTACCCGGTTGCTGCATCGGTCGGCAGGTTCTTGGGGGCTATGGTCCGGCGCTGCTGCAGGACCGCAAAACAGGTCGGGGCAAACTATTTTACTTTAAACTGGCTTATATGAACTCTGCCCGTTTGCAAGATGACTCAAGTTGTCGCGCGAAGGATCGACTGCGTGCATATATCCGGCCTGTTAAACCGAGGCCACCCCTCCGGTGGGTGGTTTCCTCACTTCAAAAGCCATGTATACGGCAAGGCTCCTGCGCAATTGCCGATCGGTATAGAGAACAAGCGGGACAGTTTCCTGCAGGTTGGGTAGCTCTTTCTCGGCTGCACAAGTTCCCACTCTGTCAGGAAACCCCTTACGGCAACGACCGGACAGACAGATCTGCAGCCGCCGCCTAGCATATGCATCTCCGGCCGAAAGGCCCTTTTCCCTAATTTTTCGACGAGGAGATCATCATGAAGAAGAACGTACTGTTTGGCACCTCGGCGCTCGTCTTGCTCAGCGTCGCAGTGTTACGTCCCACGCTATCTCAGGGCGAGCATTCCGACCTAACTGAGGTGAAACGCAGGGGGGCGTCCCGCACAGATCGAGGAGGATTACGCTCCTCGACCTGTGTGGGATGAGGATCGCTTAGA
>JAYEJW010000637.1:0-21400 GCA_034716535.1 Pseudomonadota bacterium | reverse complement strand
AAGTGCACTTCTCGACTTCCTCGCAGAGGTTCTCGACTGGACCAACCAGAAGAATGCGCCGCCTTGGGTGAAGCCCGGGCGTCGCGACCGTTCGGCGACCGACATCTTTGAATTGACCCACGCCCTAGGATCGAGGCTCGGTTGGGTAGCTGGACTTCTCCCGCTTAGCGAATTTCAACCCCGCTTCCTCGACCCGATTTTGGGGCTCGAGGGGGACAATTGCTGGGCTCTCCTGTCTCCATTCGCGAGCACCTACATCTGCGCCTACGTCTACGATGCGCCGGTCGTTCCAGCCGATGCAGTCGCGACGCTTGACCTCTGTCTTGACCGACTTTTGCAGGCCTCAGCCTTCAAGCGCGACGCCTACCGGAGCGGAGAATTCTCAGGTTTCGATCAGCCCGAGCTTGTTCGCACGTTGATGTTTGTCTCAGTCGAACGCGCGGACTTGGCCGCTCGCTACGTCAATGGCGACTGGTCCGAAATCAGCCGCATCCTGCCCTTGATTGATCGTTTTATTCGCGCCGGCGGATGGGCTGCTTCCGTAATGGATCCGTTTTTGACGCTCTGTGAGCGAGCTAGGGCCAACTACCCGGCCGAAGCCTTCGTGGACCAAGTGATCGCGATTGTCGGCGACGGACCCGACAACCTAAAGGGTTGGCATGGTACGTTCATTCCGGCGCGCATCGCGGAGCTGGTGCAGCACTTCGCACATCGTGACGCGCCGATGACGCTGGCTCTGGCTCAGAATTTCCTGCGGATTCTCGACATGCTGGTCGACATGGGCGACCGGCGAAGTGCGGCGCTTCAGCTTGGTGAGGCGTTCCGCGAGATTCGATTGTCTTCCTAGCCCGAGACGCCTGTCCAGATGACTTCACTTGATTCGCCCGTGGTCATTGCGAAAGTGATTGAAGGGATCAGCTCGTACCTTGCGGCTGCCACGTTCACGGAATGGGTGTAGGTGCTCTCCGCCGGATCACCTATTTCACTGGCGGCAGTCGAGCAGGCAAACGGCTCGCCCGTTGCAAAGCCCGCTTTCTACAAGAGCGTCAACGGAAGCCGCGCAGAGGAGTGCTGAGACAGATGAGCGTGCTTTGATCGACGTTCCCAGCATGGCTGCCGGTTTCCGCAAGCAAAGGCAAGCGACCATCCAAATGTCAAGTCTCGGGCATGGTGACGGGCTGCTTGTGGCCGGTTGCTGTCCTTCGCGGACGGGTACAAGCCGGGTGTCAAAAAACTTTGCGCTTGAGAGCGACGGGCGTCCGTCCGAACGTCCGGTTCTGGCCGAACCCTGCCATGAGGTCGGGAATCTCGCCTGCTGGTCAGTCTTCCAGCACGTACCGCGTACCACAGTAGGGGCAGACCTCTTCCGCTGTCTTGTCGATGGGGAGGTAGACGCGGGGATGCATGTTCCAGACCTCGTCCTGCGGACGCGGACAGGACAGGGGCAGATCCTTTCGGCTGACCTTGATTACACGCTCGGCGCCCTGGGGCTTTTCGGCCATCTGTGTCATTGATTTCCTCCTACGAGCTTGAACTTCGGATTCTGATCAGACCAGTGTTAGCCACTGGGGATGCTCGTCGCGGCGACCGTGGACCTGGTCGAAGTAGAGGCCCTGCAGGCGTTCGGTGATGCTCCCGCGTGTTCCGCTGCCGATGACGCGACCGTCGACCTCGCGGATGGGGGTAACCTCCGCGGCACTGCCTGTGAAGAAGGCCTCGTCGGCGATGTAGACCTCGTCTCGGGTGATGCGCTTCTCGATCACCTCAATACCCAACTCGTCCGCGAGGGACATTACGGTCTTGCGCGTGATGCCGTCGAGCGCCGAGGTCAGATCCGGGGTGTAGAGCACGCCGTCGCCCACGATGAAGATGTTCTCGCCGCTGCCCTCCATGACGTAGCCCTCGGCGTCCAGCAGCAGGGCCTCGTCGTAGCCGTCCCGCAGGGCCTCTTGCAGGGCCATCATAGAGTTCATGTAATTGCCGTTGGCCTTGGCCCGGCACATGGTGATGTTGACGTGATGGCGGGTGAAGGAGGACACCTTGATGCGGATGCCGTGCCTCATGTTGTCCTCACCCAGGTAGGCGCCCCACTCCCAAGCCGCCACCATGCAGTGCACATCGAGATTGTCCGCGCGCAGTCCCATGCCCTCGGGACCGTAGAAGCACATCGGGCGGATGTACGCGGAGTCGAGCCCGTTCTCGCGCACCGCGGCCCGTTGGGCCTCGTTGATGGTGTCGCGGTCGTAGGGCATGGGCATCCCTAGGATGTGGGCGGAGTTGAACAACCGATCCGTGTGGTCCTGCAGCCGGAAGATGGCAGGACCCCGCTCGGTGCGATAGGCGCGGACCCCCTCGAAGACGCCCATGCCGTAGTGCAGGGTATGGGTGAGCACATGGGTCTTCGCCTCGCGCCAGGGGATCATCTCGCCGTTCAGCCAGATGAGGCCGTCACGGTCTGCCATCGTCGTCATCGCGTTCTCCGCATCAGCTCGGGGACGCCCTGCCCCGCCACAAAGAAAGATCCGTCCTCAGTCTTCCATCAACTCGCGCCAGAGGGACTGCACCCTGTCCCGTTGCTCGCCGAGCTGATCCTCGGGAATCGTCGTCGGTTGGTCCTGCAGCGCGCTGCGGTGGTAGGCGGCTCGCAATGTCTTGTAGTCATCCGTCAGGTCTTCCGCCGCGTTGCCGGGCAGCAGCGCATGCCGGCCGAGCGTCTCCAGCAAGCGGATATTATCCGTCCAATCCGCCAGATCCGGGTAATCCGCCGCCCGCCGAAGGACCGAGTATTGAACCATAAACTCGATGTCCGCAATACCGCCCCGTCCCTGCTTGAGATCGAAACGCCCCGAACCGCTCCTGTCGAGCTGCCTGCGCATCTTCGCGCGCATGTCGCGGACATCACCGCGCAGCACCTCCGGCTCCCGTTCCCGACCGAGAATGTCACGGCGGATCTCGCCAAAGCGCTGCGCAAGCGCGGGGTCCCCGGCGACGGGTCGCGCCCGCACCAGGGCCTGGTGCTCCCAGGTCCAGGCATCCCGTTCCTGATACTCGGCGAAGGACTTCAGGGAGCGCACCAGCATGCCCTTGTTCCCGTCTGGGCGCAGCCGCATGTCCACCTCGTAGAGGGTGCCGGAGGTAGTCTGGGTAGTCATCATATGGATCATGCGCTGGCCGAGCCGCGCAAAAAACTGGTCATTGGAGATGGCGCGAGGGCCCTCTGTCATGGCGGTGATGGACTCGCTTCCGTGGAGGAACACCAGGTCCAGGTCCGATCCGTAACCCAGCTCGATGCCCCCCAGCTTGCCGTAACCCAGGACCAGAAACCCCGTCTCGTCCCCGTCAAACCCCACAGGCCGTCCGTGACGACGGGCGAGGTGATCGAAGGTCAAGGCCAGCACGCGGCCCACGGTGACCTCAGCGATCTCGGTGAGGTAGTCGCTCACCACCATCAGGGGAATCACCTCGGTCAGGTCCGCGGCGGCCACCCGGAGCATGTTGCCTTGCGCGAATTGGCGCAGGCGCTCCATCTGCTGCTCCAGGTCCTCCTGGTCCAGGGGTGCCAGCTGGGCGTCCAGCTCCTGCTCAAGCTCCGCGCGGCGCAGGGGTGCAAAGAGGCGGCGTGGATCGAGCAGCTCGTCCAGCAGCAGCGGCTGGCGGCCGATCTGCTCAACGATCCAGGAGCTCATACCGGACAGGCGCACCAACTGGGACAACGCGATGGGGTGCTCCAACAGCATGGCCAGATAGGCGGTGCGCCGAATGATGGACTCCAAGAGCCCAAGCACCCGTTGGAGCGCCAGATCCGGCTGATCCGAGGCAGCCACCACCTGGAGCAGCAGGGGCATCAGTTGACCGAGACGGGTGCTGCCCTTGGTACTCAGACCCTTCTTGGCAGCGGCCTCGCGGAACTTGTCCAGCCGCTCCAGTGCGCCATCCGCATTCTCGAAGCCCGACTGTTTCAGAATGCCCCGGGCATGCTCGGCATCCAGCTTCCCCCGCCAGACGGACGCCAGAGGCTGCTCTTCGGGTTCCTCGTTCGTGTGGGGCGCCTCGAACACCCGGTCGAAGTGCCCCTGCACGCAGCGCCGATGACCGTCGAGCACTGCAATAAAGGCGTCCCAGCCCGGGAAGCCCATGGCGCGGGCCAACCGCAAGCAGCCGGGCCCGTCCTGGGGCAACAGATGGGTCTGCCTGTCTTTCCAGGCCTGGAGCCGGTTTTCCACGCGCCGCAGGAACACATAGGCCTGGCTCAGCTCCCGGACCGCAAAGTCGGGCAGCAGATGCTTCTCTCCCAGCAAGCGCAATACCCCGAGAATGGGTCGTATCTGCAGGTCCGGGTCGCGCCCGCCGCGGATGAGCTGGAAGGCCTGGCCGATAAACTCGATCTCACGAATGCCTCCGGGACCCAACTTGACGTTATGGGCCATCCCCTTGCGGCGGAGCTCCTTGTCGATGAGTCCCTTCATCTCACGGAGGGACTCGATGGCCCCGAAGTCCAGATAGCGCCGGTAGACGAAAGGCCGGAGCATGGCCATTAGCTGCTCCCCCGCCACGCGGTCGCCCGCCACGACCCGGACCTTGGTCATCGCATAGCGCTCCCACTCCCGGGCCTGGGACTGGTAGTAGTCCTCCATGGCGGCGAAGCTCATGGCGAGTGGCCCCGCATCCCCGAAGGGGCGAAGCCGCGTGTCCACCCTGAAGACGAAGCCGTCGACCGTCTGGGCATCGAGCGCCTGCACCAGGCGCCGCGCCAAACGCACGAAGAACTGCTCGTTGCTAAGGAAGCGAGGACCCGCCACCTCACCGTTGGCCGGATAGGCGAAGATGAGGTCGATATCGGAGGACAGATTGAGCTCGCGCGCACCCAGCTTGCCCATGCCGAGCACGACAAGGCGCTGCTCGTTGCCCTCAGGGTCCAACGGCAGGCCCAGCTCCGCCACAGTCCAGCCGTGGAGCAGGCCCAGTGCGTGGTCCACGCAGGCATCTGCAAGGGCGGTCAGATCCTCGAGGATCTCACTCAGGGGCGCGAGCCCGGCGATGTCCCGCCAGATGATCCGCACCATCTCTTCCCGGCGGAAACCGCGCAGGACGGCGGCAAGGATCTGTTCATCCGTGACGCCCTCCAGTGCAGCGCCGAGCAAGCGGTCGATCCCCCCAGGCCCGCAGGCCCTCGCGAGCCGACCGGAGGAGAGAAGCCGCGGCAGAAGATCCGGGGCACGGATACAGCTCTGCGCCACATAGTCGCTGGCCTCCCAAACCCTCCCCAGGGAATCCAGGACCAACCGGTCCTCCGGGACAGACAGGGCCTGCTGCGCGAGCGCGGCCTCCCAGGCGCCGCGCCGCTCCGCGACCTGAGCCTCCAGCTCCGAGGATCCCGACATGGATGAAGCCCTGCTTTTCAGACCAACGGGTAAGGATACCGGCAGGACAGAAAAGATGACAATCGCCCAGTTTGCAAGGCGCCGGCGGCCGACGGGGAGGAATGTCCGCCGAACAACCCATCCATGGCGTTGCTCAGCAGAGGGACGGGGGAATAGTGAAGAGGCTAGGGCTGGACGTACTTGTAGCCCTGATCCTGGAAGTCGGCGATCGCGGTGACGCCGGCGGTCACGTACTCGACGCCCTCGATCAACTGATCGGTTGCGTAGGCACGGTTGCCCGCACAGTCCGCCACGCTGTTCGCGACCTTGCCGTAGTCGATGGTTCCGTCGGCGTGAAAGGTCCGGTAGTCCGCGCCGTGTCCCGGATCGGTCGCGGACCAGGCTGTGCCCGCAACCAGGAGCGGGATGAGCAGTCCCGCCAAATGCAGCGTCTTAGGACGCCATCTCTCGTGCATGGATGATTTCTCCTCGGTCTGTCTATGGTCTCTGAGGGATTAGCCTCGACTTGTCCTTGGCAACGGGGATGCCAGAACGACAAGCTCTTTTAGAACAACGGGATAGCGGCTGAGCGCAGGAGGAAATCTTGTTGCACTCTGCGGCATGGTTGCAAAGTGCAACGAGCGCAGACCGACGGGAAAGGGGGAAGGTTTGGGCGGAGCGTCAGGCCTCCCCGTTGCCGGTACGAAGCTTGCGCCAGAGGGTGGTGCGATTGATGGCAGAGAACTTGAGACAGCGGTGAATAACAAGCTCGAGCTCTTTGAGCTCATAGGGCTTTTTCAGGAAGTCGGCGGCGCCCGCCTGCATCGCCTGCACCGCGCGCTCCACGGTGCTCTGACCCGTGATGGCGAGCACAGGCAACTCCGGCCATTCGGTGGCGAGAACCCGTATGAGCCCGAAGCCGTCCATGCCGGGCATATTCAGGTACCTCAGGACCATTGCGGGAAACCGCTGGCGGATCGCCTCCAGGCACTCCGCGGCCGACGTGAAGGCCTGGGAGGGATAACCCAGTTGTTCGGCGGCCCGGACGAACAGACGGTTGGCCAGCGGCTCGTCGTCGACAAAATAGAGCAGGGCGGAATCGGTCATCTCTCCGGCGGTCGCGTGACGCGGTACCTCAGCTGTTCTTCGCCGAAACGGAATTCGGAGCGAGCGGCAGTCTGAACCAGACGACCAGGCCGCCGCCTTCGCGGGGGAGGGGCCCCATGTCGCCTCCGTGGCGCTGGATGATCGAGTAGCTGATCGACAAACCGAGCCCGATGCCCTGACGTTCCTGCTTGGTCGTATAGAAGGGCTCGAAGATCCGCTCGATGTGGGCGCCGTTCAGGGGCTCTCCGGGATTCTCCACCCGACAGCTCAACCCGCACGCCCCTGCTTCCAGGGTCACTCCGATCCTGGCACCCGCGCCGGTTTCCTCGATGGCGTTGAGCAACAGATTCACGAGAACCTGCTGCAGCTGTCCCTTGTCCCCGAGAACCATCGGGGTATCCGGGGCCGCTCTGAGCTCGATCGTGACCCCCGCGGAACGGGCCTTGCTCGCCAGCAACCGGATGCTCTCTTTCACCAGAGACGGCACTTCGACCGGCTCCAGGGTCGGCGGCCTGGGGCGTCCGAAGTCCAGAAGTCCTTGCACGATGGAGGGACAGAAATCGGCGTTCGCGGTGACCTGTCCCAGCTCGAAATCGGACATCCCGACCAAGCCGGGCGCAAGGCCGGTGGCAATATCCCGAAAGAAGGAACGTTGGCCCTGGAACGCCACGAAGCGTTTCCCGTCCTTCAGCACGGACGCAGGCTCGATGACCTCGTTCTCTTTGACCTTCAGCAGCGTGTTTCCCTGCAGGTCCAGAATCCGCATCGCCTGAATGCTCGGGACCGCCGCCTGGTAGTTCAGAAAGAAGGCGCGCAGCTTGGCAGCCCGCCGCAGGTAAGGCTCGGGCTCTCCCGGCAGATTCATCACCGCCGCGAAGCGCTGCACCGCCGGCACCGCCACCAGGCCGACGTAGACGTTCGGCCGGCTCCCCGGGGCGCAACAAAAAAAAAGCCCCGCCGAAGCGGGGCTTTTCTTGGCCGACGCCGGAGATGCTTACATCATCCCCATGCCGCCCATATCGCCCATGCCACCGCCGGCAGGCATCGGCGCCTCTTCCTTGGGCTCCTCGGCCACCATGGCCTCGGTGGTGATCATGAGACCGGCCACGGAGGCGGCGTTCTGCAGGGCATACCGGGTCACCTTGGTGGGATCCAGGATACCCATGGCCACCAGGTCGCCGTAGTCGCCGGTCGCAGCGTTGTAGCCGAAGTTGCCCTCGCCGTCCTCGACCTTGTGCAGGACCACGGAGGCCTCCTCGCCAGCGTTGGCCACGATCAGGCGCAGGGGCTCTTCCATGGCGCGGCGGGCGATGCCGATACCGACGTCCTGGTCGTGGTTGGCGCCCTTGAGGTCCGTGACCTTCTGCAGGGCCCGCACCAGCGCCACCCCGCCGCCAGGGACGATGCCCTCCTCGACCGCCGCTCGGGTGGCGTGCAGGGCGTCCTCGACGCGGGCCTTCTTCTCCTTCATCTCCACCTCGGTGGCGGCGCCGACCTGGATGACGGCCACGCCGCCGGCCAGCTTGGCCAGGCGCTCCTGCAGCTTCTCGCGATCATAGTCCGAGGTGGTCTCCTCCACCTGGGCGCGGATCTGCTCCACACGGCCCTTGATGTCCGCCTCGGAGCCGGCGCCGTCGATGATGGTGGTCTCTTCCTTGGTGATCTGGATCTTCTTGGCGGAGCCAAGCTCGTTGAGGCTGGCCTTCTCCAGAGACAGGCCGACCTCCTCGGCAATGACGGTGGCGCCGGAGAGGATGGCGATGTCCTGCAGCATGGCCTTGCGGCGATCACCGAAGCCCGGGGCCTTGACGGCGCAGACCTTGATGATGCCGCGGATGGAGTTGACCACCAGGGTGGCCAGGGCCTCGCCCTCGACATCCTCGGCGACGATCAGCAGGGGCTTGCCGGCCTTGGCCACGCTCTCGAGCACCGGCAGCAGGTCGCGGATGTTGCTGATCTTCTTGTCGTGAAGCAGGATGTAGGGTTCCTCCAGCTCCACGTTCTGGCTCTGCTGGTTGTTGATGAAGTAGGGGGAGAGGTAGCCGCGATCGAACTGCATGCCCTCGACAACGTCGAGCTCGTTGTGCAGAGACTTGCCCTCCTCGACGGTGATGACACCCTCCTTACCCACCTTCTCCATCGCCTCGGCAATGATCTGACCGATGGACTCGTCGGAGTTTGCGGAGATGGTACCCACCTGGGCGATCTCCTTGTTCTCGGAGCAGGGCTTGGACAGCGCCTGGAGCTCCTCGACCGTAGCCACGACCGCCCGATCGATGCCGCGCTTGAGGTCCATGGGGTTCATGCCGGCGGCGACGGCCTTGAGGCCCTCGCGCACCATGGCCTGGGCGAGCACGGTGGCGGTGGTGGTGCCGTCACCGGCCACGTCGGAGGTCTGGGAGGCGACCTCTTTGACCATCTGGGCGCCCATGTTCTCGAACCTGTCCTTGAGCTCCACCTCTTTGGCGACGGAAACACCGTCTTTGGTGACGGTGGGGGCGCCGAAGCTCTTCTCGAGCACCACGTTGCGGCCTTTGGGGCCGAGGGTCACCTTTACGGCGTTCGCCAGGACGTTGATGCCCGCCATCATGCGGTTGCGGGCGTCGTCGCCGAACTTAACGTCTTTTGCACTCATTGCTGTTTCCTGATCTCAGTGGGAAGTCTAGAGTCTGCTATCCGGGGTATCTGCGCTCGGGCGGTCAGCCCTCGACGACGCCCATGATGTCTTCCTCGCGCATGATGAGGTAATCCTCGCCCTCGAGCTTGACCTCGGTGCCCGAATACTTTCCGAACAGCACACGGTCACCCACCTTCAGGTCTAGCGGGCGGGTCTCGCCGCTATCGAGTACCTTGCCGTGGCCCACGGCGATCACTTCGCCCTGGACCGGCTTCTCGGTCGCGGAATCAGGGATGACAATGCCGCCGGCGGAGGTGCGTTCCTCCTCCATGCGGCGGACGACAACACGATCGTGCAGGGGACGGATCTTCATTGAACGGTCTCCTAGAGTGGTGAAAATGACGAGATGGACGACCCGAGGGAGACCTCGGCCTGTTAGCACTCGCCGCTTGCGAGTGCCAATAATAGGGGCTCTTGCCTAACTGTCAAGCATCGCGCGCTTACGCCCGTTGCCGAAGGAGCCTGAGGCCGCAGTGGTCACCGGGAGGAAAGGCGCGAACAGGCGCCGAGCTTCATTCCTTGTCGCGCCTGTACTCGCCTTCGATCACGCGCGGACCGGTGTGATCCCGGCCTGGCGGACTCTGCGGCACGAACCGGACGAAACGGGCAATCAGCAGGCGGCGCAGGGCCGGCACAAGCAGTAGGAAGCCCACCGCGTCCGTAAAAAACCCTGGCAACAGCAGAACGAGGCCTGCCGCCAACAGCAGCGCACCGTCAAGCATCTCCAGCGCCGGCACTTCGCCGCGATCAACCGCATCGCGCACGCGCATCAGCACCGAGAAACCCTGCAGCCGGACGAGAAAGCCGCCGATGATCGCCGTAAGAATCGTCAGCCCGATCGTCGGGAGGGCACCGATCTCGGCCCCAACCTGAATCAGGAGGTAGAGCTCAAGAAGTGGAATCCCGACAAAAAAGAGAAAAAAAACGATCAAAGGAGCGGTCCCAGAGGATTGAGGTGGTTTAGGTAACCCGGCGCACGCCATATATGGGGTGTCAAGGGTAGAAAACCAGCTGCCCGGCCGGAGTTTCCTTTTACCATGCCACTCCACTTCAAGTACGCTATGGGATTCGCTGGCGCACCGGTACGATAATGCCGCGCGGCGCTGCTCCGCGCCTCTGGAACCGCTCCATGACCGCTAACGTCCTGCTGACATTTTGTACCTGCCCAGACGATGTCATCGCGAACCGTATCGCCGAAACGCTGGTTAGGGAACGCCACGCCGCCTGCGTCAACCGACTTTCGGGTGTGACATCTTTTTACCGCTGGCAGGGCGAGCTGCAACGGGACGAGGAAACCCTGCTGCTGATAAAGACCACGACAGCCCGCTTCGACGCACTTTCTGCGCGCCTGCGCGAGCTGCACCCCTATGAGCTGCCGGAGATCATCGCGGTCCCGGTCGACAGGGGCCTACCCGAATACCTCCAATGGGTGAGTACATGCACCGCAGACACCGCCTGATCCCGTTCGCTTCACTGGTCCTCATGCTGACTGCCATGGCGACGCCATCGGCTGAAGACGAGTTCCTGCTGCCCGATCAGGCCTTCCGTATCTCCGGACAGGCCGAAGGCCCCGAATCCGTTGTGATCTCCTGGGACATCGCCGACGGCTACTACATGTATGGCAGCAAGTTCAGGTTCCGCAGCGAGACCGAGGGCATGGAGACGGGCAGCCCGAAGGCGCCGCCCGCCGAAACCAAGCAGGACGAGTTCTTCGGCGAGGTGGAGATCTACCGCGGACGGGTGGACATCCACCTTCCCATCGATCGCACCGCGGGCGCCGGCGAGATCCTGACCCTGGAGGCGACGTCCCAGGGCTGCGCCGACGCCGGCCTCTGTTATCCGCCTCACAAGCAGACCATCCTGCTCGATCTGCCACAGCTGGCGGCCGCCGAGACCGAGCCGCCGGCGGCGGCCTCCCCCGCGCCGCCGGTCGTAGAGGAAGCGGCCGAACGGACACCGGCCCTAGATGCCCTCGGCGAGCTCGGCCGATCCCTCGGGCTGGGCGCGGCCGATGACGACATTCTCCAACCGGAAGAAGCCTACCAGTTCACGGCGGAAGTGGCCGCCCCCGACCGCCTCCAGCTCACCTGGGACATCGCCGACGGCACTTACCTCTACCAGGAAAAGATCGCCGTCAGTCTCGAGGATGCGACGAACGTGGCACTGGGCACCTATGAGCTGCCTGAGGCGGATATCAAGCCGGACACGGTTCGCCCCGACGGAAGCATCGGCGACATCGCAGTCTACCATCAGCGCATCGACCTTCCCGTCCCCCTGCTGCGGGGTACCTCGGAGCCCGCCAACATCACCCTGGTGGCCAAGTACCAGGGTTGTGCGGAGCGCGGCATCTGCTATCCACCCATCACCCAACGCGTGAGTCTGGCTCTGCCCGCGGCCCCCGAAGTCACGGCCATCGCTGCCACCGCTCCATCGTCAGGCGCCGAGCCCCCGGTGGCCGCTCCGCCCGAAGACCAACCCGTCTCGGAGTCGGACCAGATCGCCGCCGTGCTCGCCGGCGGCAGCCTTTGGGCCGTGGTCGCCCTCTTCTTCGGCTTCGGCCTGCTGCTGGCCCTCACGCCCTGCGTCTTCCCCATGATTCCGATCCTCTCGGGCATCATCGCCGGTCAGGGACCGAACATCACCACCCGCAAGGCCTTCGTGCTCTCCCTCGTCTATGTCCTGGCCATGGCCCTGACCTATGCGTTGGTCGGCGTATTGGCGGGGCTCGGCGGCGCGAACCTGCAGGCGGCGTTCCAGAACCCTTGGATTCTGGGCGCCTTCGCCCTGGTCTTTGTGGCGCTCGCCCTGTCCATGTTCGGTTTCTACGAGCTGCAACTGCCCTCCGGCCTCCAGACCCGGCTCACGCAGATCAGCAACCGTCAGCAGGGCGGCACCCTGGCCGGCGTGGCCATCATGGGTGTGCTCTCCGCCCTCATCGTCGGTCCCTGCGTGGCGCCGCCCCTGGCCGGTGCCCTGATCTTCATCGGCCAGACCGGGGACGGCTGGCTCGGCTTCAGCGCCCTCTTCGCCCTCGGGTTGGGGATGGGAGCGCCGCTGATCGCCGTCGGCACCTCCGCCGGGAAGCTGCTGCCGCGGGCGGGCGCCTGGATGGACGCCGTCAAGGCCGTCTTCGGCGTGGCGCTCCTCGCAGTGGCTATCGTTCTGCTCGAACGTGTCCTGCCCCCCGCCTTTGCCATGCTGCTTTGGGCGGCGCTGCTCATCTGCTCTGCGGTCTACATGGGCGCCCTGCGGCAGTTGCCGCCCGAGGCGAGCGGTTGGAGCAAGCTATGGAAGGGTCTCGGCGTGATATTGCTGGTCTACGGTGTCCTGATGCTGGTCGGCGCGGCCGCCGGAGGCAAGGACACGGTGCAGCCCCTGCGCGGCCTGGGCCTCGGCGGCGGCGTCGTGGAGCAGCACAGCGCATTCAAGCGCATCAAGTCCGTCGATGACCTGGACCGGGAGCTCGCAGCCGCCTCCACGGCCGGCAAGCCTGTGATGCTCGACTTCTATGCCGACTGGTGCGTCTCCTGCAAGGAGATGGAGCGATACACCTTTTCCGACCCCGCGGTCATCTCGGAAATGAACCGTTTCGTCCTGCTGCAGGCGGACGTGACCGCCAATGACGAGCAGGACAAGGCACTGATGCAGGACCGCTTCGGTATCCCGGGACCGCCGGCTCTGCTGTTCTTCGGCGTCTCGGGCGAGGAGTTGCGGGGGTTCCGCGTCGTTGGATTCAAACCGGCGGCGGAATTCGCCGATCATCTGCGGAGGGCGGCACCATGACGACCGGGAAAGTAGTCCTGATTACGGTACTGGCCGGCACCATCAGCATCGGATTCGCCATCTTCGGTCAGCAATGGCTGCAGGAGGGAAAAGGACTGCGCCTTCGCCTGCCCCTATCGCAAGATGGCGCCCAAGATCGTCTGGACAGCCTTCCGGATTTCAGGCTGGCGGACATCGCGGGAGGCGAAATGTCCAGCTCCGCCTGGGCCGGCAAGGTACTGGTTCTCAATTATTGGGCCACCTGGTGCCCGCCCTGCCTGCGCGAAATCCCCCTGCTGATGGAAATGCAGGAAACGCGCGCGGACGACGGCCTGCAGGTCGTGGGCATCGCCATCGACAGCAAAGAAGACGTGGAGCGCTTCCTGGAAGAGCACCTGATCAACTACCCGATTCTGCTGGGCGACATGGACGCCATCGAGATGTCGCGACGCATGGGAAACCGTCTCCAGGGACTGCCGTTCACGGTCGTCTTCGATCGCTTCGGAAACCGGGTCCATGCCCAGGTCGGCGAGGTAACCCGGACGTCCCTGAACGAGCAGTTGGAGCCGTTGCTACCGCCGTCCCCGGAAACACAAACGACCGGAAACTAGCCGATAATCTCCTTGTAACTGGACAGATTCTGCCAGAATCTGGACAATTCGTTCCAACAACTCCTGCGCGAGTCCTTAGACTCGCCACTCACAGGCCCGCAGCCGCTAAATCTTGAGCGATGTCGTCAATTCTTGTCCTGAACGGCCCCAATCTGAACCTGCTGGGGACCCGCGAGCCCGGTCATTACGGACGGGACACGCTGGAGCAGATCCGCGAGCGGCTGGAGCAACAGGCGGGCAACGACGGTCATCGCCTCGAGTTCCTGCAGAGTAATGCCGAGCACGAACTCGTCGACGCGGTCCACCGGGCAAGCCGCGACGGTGTCGCCTTCATCATCTTCAACCCGGCCGCCTTCACCCACACCAGCGTCGCCCTGCGCGATGCGCTCTTAGGTGTGGCGATCCCCTTCATCGAGGTACACCTCTCCAACGTCCACGCGCGCGAGCCGTTCCGCTCCCAGTCCTATTTCTCGGACATCGCCGCGGGCATCATCAGCGGCTTAGGCGCCCAGGGCTACGAGTTGGCCCTGCGCGCCGCCCTCGCGCGCCTGGAGCAGGACACCCAACCAGAGTAACGACTAGAACATGGACATCCGCAAGGTAAAGAAGCTCATCGAACTGCTCGATCAATCCGACGTCGCCGAGATCGAGATTCACGAAGGCGAAGAGTCGGTGCGTATCAGCCGAAACGGCACCACGACGCAGCCGCTGATCATGCCGGCGGCTGCGATTCCACAGGCAGCGGTCCCCGCCCCCGCGTCAGCGCTCGCCCACGCCGCCCCCGCGGGGACCACGGCTGTAGCCTCGGCCGCAGAGGACGAGCCGGAGGAAAACGTGGTGCGCTCCCCCATGGTCGGCACCTTCTACCGGTCCCCTTCGCCGGGGAGCAAGTCCTTCGTCGAGGAAGGTGATCAGGTGAAGGTCGGCGACACCCTGTGCATCATCGAGGCGATGAAAATCCTGAACCAGATAGAATCCGAGAAGGCGGGAACGGTCAAACGGATCCTGGTCGAGAACGGACAGCCGGTAGAATACAACCAGCCGCTGTTCGTGATCGAATAAGGCGCGCCCTGTCCGGTGGCTGACCGGCCCGCCGGGCTCGATACCGCCACCCAGTCACCAGCCCCACTCAGGTCCTTTACATATGATCGAGAAGATTCTCATCGCCAACCGGGGAGAGATCGCCCTGCGCATCCTGCGCGCCTGCCGGGAGCTCGGAATCAAGACCGTGGCCGTGCACTCCGAAGCCGACCGCGACCTCAAGCACGTCCTGCTCGCCGACGAGTCCGTCTGCATCGGCCCGCCGCCGTCGCGCGACAGCTATCTTCAGGTCCCCGCAATCATCAGCGCCGCGGAGGTCACGGACACCGTTGCCATCCACCCAGGCTACGGTTTCCTGTCGGAGAATGCGGACTTCGCCGAGCGTGTCGAGCGCAGCGGTTTCATCTTCATCGGGCCCAAGCCGGAGACCATCCGCCTGATGGGGGACAAAATCTCCGCCATCAACGCCATGAAGCAGGCCGGCGTTCCCTGCGTGCCCGGCTCCGACGGCCCCCTCGACGAGAACAAGAAACGCACCGTGGAGCTCGCCCGCGAGATCGGCTATCCGATAATCATCAAGGCGTCCGGAGGCGGTGGCGGGCGGGGTATGCGCGTCGTCCACTCGGAGGCGACCCTGCTCAACGCGGTTTCCCTGACCAGGGGCGAGGCCGCCGCGGCCTTCGGCAACGAGATCGTCTACATGGAAAAGTACCTGGAGAACCCCCGCCACGTCGAGTTTCAACTTCTGGCGGACCAGCACGGAAACGCCATCCACCTGGGAGAGCGGGACTGCTCCATGCAGCGGCGTCACCAGAAGGTGGTGGAGGAGGCCCCGGCGCCGGGTATCACCGAGGATCAACGACGCGAGCTGGGAGAGCGTTGCGCCGAGGCCTGCCGCAAGATCGGTTACCGTGGGGCGGGAACCTTCGAGTTCCTGTACGAGAACGGCCGGTTCTACTTCATCGAGATGAACACGCGTGTGCAGGTGGAGCACCCTGTCACCGAGATGATCACCGGAGTAGACATCGTCAAGGAGCAGATCCTCATCGCCGCAGGCGAGAAGCTGCGCTACCGGCAGGAGGACATCGAGCTGCGCGGGCACGCCGTCGAGTGCCGGATCAACGCCGAAGACTCGGAGACCTTCATCCCCAGCCCCGGGCGGATCGTTGAGTTCCACGCCCCGGGGGGGCCCGGTATCCGCATGGAAACGCATATCTACAGCGGCTACGTCGTACCGCCCTACTACGACTCCATGATCGGCAAGCTCATCGCCCACGGAGAAGACCGACCCACCGCCTTGGCGCGCATGTGCAACGCCTTGCGCGAGACAGTGATCGACGGCATCAACACAAACATCCGGTTGCAGCGCCAGATCATGAAGGACGCCTCCTTCCAGGCGGGCTGCGCCAACATCCACTATTTGGAAAAGAAGCTCGGCATGTGAAGCCTTGCGCACCGCAAGGCACAGGCGGTCCGCAAGGAAGAGGCATTTCATGTTAGCTTCTCGGCCATGCCCTGGCTCCAAGTGACATTCCCCACCGACCGGGAGCGGGCGCCGCTCATCGAAGCGGCACTCGGGAGCGCCGGCGCGCTGGCGGTGACCTTTAGAGACGCGGGCGACGAGCCCCAGCTCGAGCCGCCTCCCGGCACAACGCCCTTGTGGAGCGCAGTGCGGATCACCGCCCTCTTCCCCGATGACCGGGACGCCCGCGCACGGGCACAAGGGCTCGCGGAGTCGCTGAGCGGCCATCTCGCCGGCGCGCCCAGGTTCGAGCAGCTCGAGGACCAGCAATGGGAACGAGCCTGGCTCGATGACTTCGCGCCCACACGCTTCGGCCGACGGCTCTGGGTGTGCCCCCGCGGCCAGCCCGCCGGGGAGCTGGACGCCGTCGTAGTGGAGCTTGACCCCGGACTCGCGTTCGGGACCGGGCACCACGCCACCACCGCCCTCTGTCTGCGCTGGCTCGACGATACAGACCTCAGGGGAAAGAGGGTCCTCGACTACGGCTGCGGCTCCGGGATCCTGGCGATCGCCGCCCTGCGGCTGGGAGCTGCGCGAGCGGTAGCGGTGGATCACGACCCCCAAGCCCTCGAGGCCACTCGGGCAAACGCGGCCGCGAACGGCGTCGACGGGCGATTGCTCGCTTATTCCCCCCGGGAGCAACCACCCCTGCTTGCGGACGTGCTGCTGGCGAACATCCTGGCCGGCCCCCTGATCGCCCTCGCACCCCAATTCGGCAGTGGGGTGCGCCCCGGCGGACTCCTCGCGCTGTCGGGCATCCTGGTCGATCAGGCCGCCGAGGTAACCGCCGCTTACGAGACGGATTTCGTCCTGGACGCACCGCGAGTCGACGGGGACTGGGTCCTATTGAGCGGCCGTCGCAAATAATCACATGCCCTTGACCACCCGGTGCCGCCACTGCGGCCGGCGCTTCAATGCGGTCGCCGGCCTCCTGGACGAGCCCGCCCCCAGTGTCCGTTTGTTTTGACGCGCACCGCATCGCAGGCGCACCCGGCCATGAAAATCGGAAATATCGTTCTCGAAAACAACCTGATTCTCGCCCCCATGGCCGGCGTGACGGACCGCCCCTTCCGCCAGCTCTGCCGGCGTTCGGGCGCCGGGCTTGCTGTATCCGAGATGGTCACCGCCGACACCGCCCTCTGGGGCACCCGAAAGAGCGCTCGGCGACTGGACCACAGGGGCGAGGCCGGCCCCATCTCGGCGCAGATCGTGGGCGCCGACCCCGACGCCATGGCCGAGGCCGCTCGGATCAATCTCGGTCTGGGCGCCGAGATCATCGACATCAACATGGGTTGCCCGGCCAAGAAGGTGTGCAAGACGGCCGCAGGCTCAGCGCTGTTGCGCGACGAGCGACTGGTGGCCCGCATCCTGGAGGCGGTGGTCGGCGCAGTGCCGGGGCCGGTGACACTGAAGATCCGCACCGGTTGGTCGCCGGAGGAGCGCAACGCCCTGCGCATCGCCCACATCGCCCGGGAGAGCGGGATCGCCGCCCTGGCGGTGCACGGGCGTACCCGGGCCTGCGGATTTTCGGGACGGGCCGAATACGAGAGCATCCGCGCCATCAAGAAGGAGGTACGGATTCCGGTCGTCGCCAACGGCGATATCGACTCTCCGGAAAAGGCCCGTTTCGTACTGGACTACACGGGCGCCGATGCTATTATGGTTGGCAGGGCGGCCCAGGGTCGCCCTTGGATTTTCCGGGAGATCTACCACTACCTGGAAAGCGGTGTTCGACCTCGCAGCCCATCCCTGGACTGGATCAAAGACACCTTAATCGCGCATCTGCAGGAGCTCTACGGGTTTTACGGCGGCAACCGCGGCGTTCGCATCGCACGCAAGCACGTCGCTTGGTATTGCAGGAACCAGGTGGGTGCCCGGCAGTTCAGGGAACAGTTCAATAGGGCGGAGACACCGAATCAACAACAAGACCTGATCGAAAGCTTCTTCGGCAAGCTATCACCTCGAGAGGACCAGGCAGCATGAATACAGGGGCGGCAACAGGACGACTGACAGGACAACTGGAAGAACCTTGGGAGGGATTGACGGTGCTGCAAGCGAATCGCACGGAGCCATTGAGCGAGTGCGTCCGCAACGCGCTGCGGTTCTATCTGCGTAACCTCGACGGATATGAGGTCAACGACCTGCACGAGATGGTGATCGGGGAGGTCGAGCGCCCCCTCATCGAGATCGTGCTGGAGTACACACAGGGTAACCAGACCCAAGGGGCCCGAATGCTCGGCATGAGCCGCAGCACCCTGCGCAAGAAGATCGCGCACTATGGAGTCGGTCGCTAAGGCTGACAGCCGTTTCAGGCGGACACCGCAACCAGCGTCCCCATTCAACACCCTGCTTCCGGCAATTTTGAGATGCATCCCATACGTCGCGCATTGATCAGCGTTTCCGACAAGACCGGCCTCGTGGACTTCGCCCGCGCCCTGGCCTCGAAGAATATCGAGATTCTCTCCACCGGCGGGACCGCCCGCCTGCTGACCGACAACGACGTCCCGGTCATCGAGGTGTCCGACTACACCGGGTTCCCCGAGATGATGTCGGGGCGTGTCAAGACGCTCCACCCGCGCATCCACGGCGGAATCCTCGGGCGCCGCGGGGTCGACGACGCGGTAATGCGGGAGAACGAAATCAAGCCCATCGACCTGGTGGTGGTCAACCTCTACCCCTTCGAACGGACGGTGGCAAACCCGGACTGCGACCTGGCGACAGCCATCGAGAATATCGACATCGGGGGTCCGACCCTGCTGCGGGCGGCGGCGAAGAACCACACGGCCGTGACCGTCGTGGTGGACGCCGCAGACTACCCGCGCCTGCTCGCGGAAATGGCTGAGAACCAGGGGGCGGCGACGGACGCCACCCGTTTCGAGCTGGCCCTGAAGACCTTTGAGCACACGGCCCGCTACGACGGCGCCATCGCGAACTACCTTGGCCGCCGCAGCGCAAGCGGGCAAACGGAAGCGTTCCCCCGGACCCTGACCATGCAGTTCCAGCGCAAGCAGGCCATGCGCTACGGGGAGAACCCCCACCAGAAGGCGGCCTTCTTCGTCGAGAGGGACCTCTCGGAAGTGAGTGTGGCCACCTCCCGGCAGCTGCAGGGTAAGGAGCTCTCCTATAACAACATCGCGGACACGGACTCGGCCCTGGAGTGCGTCAAGCAGTTCGACGAGGGGCCCGCCTGTGTCATCGTCAAGCACGCCAACCCCTGCGGCGTCGCCTTGGGCGCAGACCTGCTCGAGGCCTACGAGCGGGCCTACGGTACCGACCCGGAGTCCGCCTTCGGCGGCATCATCGCATTCAACGGCGAGTTGGACGAGGCGACGGCCGGTGCCATCGTCGAGCGTCAGTTCGTGGAGGTTATCATCGCCCCGCGGGTGACCGCCGCCGCTGCCGAGACTATCGCGGCCAAGAAAAACGTACGCCTGCTCGAAAGCGGCGATTGGACCAGCGAGGACATCCGCCGAACGGATTTCAAGCGCGTCAACGGCGGGCTCCTTGTGCAGGAGGCGGACCTGGCACTCACCGGCGAGGTCCGCATCGTGACCAGGCGCGCCCCCACCGACAGGGAGATGGAGGACCTGCTCTTCACCTGGCGCGTGGCCAAGTTCGTCAAGTCCAATGCCATCGTCTACGGGCGCGAGCGCATGACCATCGGCGTCGGCGCCGGCCAAATGAGCCGTGTGAATTCCGCGCGCATCGCGTCCATCAAGGCCGAGCAGGCAGGGCTCGAGGTCAAGGGGTCCGTCATGGCCTCCGACGCCTTCTTCCCCTTCAGAGACGGCATCGACCAGGCCGCAGCCGCCGGCATCGCCGCCGTCATCCAACCCGGTGGGTCGATGCGGGACGAGGAGGCCATCGCCGCCGCCGACGAGCACAACATGGCCATGGTCTTCACCGGCATGCGCCACTTCCGGCACTAAGAAGGCTGAAGGCCGTCGCGCGAGCTCCCGCAGCCGTCGGCCGAGAAGCAATGAGCATCCATCCCACGGCGATCGTCGAGGACGGGGCACAGGTCGACGAATCCGTGGACGTGGGTCCCTTCTCGATTATCGAGCAGGGCGCAGTCATCGGACCCGGCTGCATCATCGAAAGCTGCGTGCGCATCTACGGCGCAACCCGCATGGGGAGCAACAACCGCGTCTGTCACGGCGCAACGCTCGGCAGCGAGCCCCAGGACCTCACCTACGCGCCCCAGAAGAGCAAGCCCCTGACCATCGGCTCTCACAATCATTTCAAGGAGGGGGTCAACATCAGCCGGGGCATCAAGACCCAGGAAGGCACCCGCATCGGCGACCATAATTACTTAATGTCGTACTCGCACGCCGGGCACGATTGCGTCGTCGGAAACCACAACATCTTCGCCAACACGGCGACGCTCGCCGGGCACGTCGAGGTCGAGGATCACGTCTTCCTCTCGGGCCAGACGGCGGTCCACCAGTTCTGCCGCATCGGCGCATACTCCATGATCGCGGGCGTAACCGGCGTCCCCCAGGATGTCCCCCCGTTCGTTCTGGCGGACGGCCATCGCGCCAAGATCATCGGCCTGAACCTCGTCGGGTTACGCCGCAACGGTTTCTCACAGGTGCAGCGCAGCACCATCAAGGCCGTTTACCGGACCATCTTCCGTTCCGGTCTGAAGCCGTCCGCGGCGCTGGCGAAAGCCGAAGCAGAGTATCCCACCCCCGAGACAAGACGCATCGTACGTTTCTTCGAGTCCAGCCGCAGGGGCGTTATCTCATTCGCATGAGCACGACGGAGGCATGACGACATGAAGGTACTGATCATCGGCGGCGGCGGCCGGGAGCACGCCCTGGCGTGGAAGGCGGCCCAGTCACCGCTAGTGGCGCAGGTCTACGTGGCCCCGGGCAACGGCGGCACCGCGAGCGAGCCCGGGGTGGAGAATCTGGATATCGGGGCGGACGATATCCCGGCCTTGACGGCCTTTGCCAAAGCCAACCGGATCGGGCTGACCATTGTCGGTCCCGAAGCGCCGCTGGTGGCTGGCGTCGTCGACGCCTTCCAGTCCGCGGGTCTGCGCTGCTTCGGCCCCGCCCGGGGAGCGGCGCAGCTCGAGGGCTCCAAGGTCTTCACCAAGGACTTTCTGGCGCGCCATCGGATCCCCACCGCGGCGTATCAGTCTTTCACAGAGGTCGAGCCGGCCCTCGCGTACCTGCGCGAGGTCGGTGCCCCGATCGTGATCAAGGCCGACGGGCTCGCGGCGGGCAAGGGCGTCATTCTCGCCGAGGATCCGGCCACCGCCGAGCAGACGGTCCGGGACATGCTGAGCGGGGGGCGCTTCGGCACGGCGGGC
>JAYEJW010000636.1:0-21415 GCA_034716535.1 Pseudomonadota bacterium | reverse complement strand
ACTGGACGTAGCGTTGCCCCACACCTTTCATCGCCGCCGATACGCCGTTGTCGGTCGCCGCCGTCATCAACAGGTGGACATGATTGGTCGTCAGCACGTACGCGTGCACAGTGACCGATGCGGCGGCGCCAACCGCCGTGAGCAGGGCAAGAAAGCGGCGATAGTCATCGTCAGCGAAGAAAATCGCGTTCCGATCAATACCGCGCAGAATGACATGCATCGGGATCCCGGCGGAACAAAGGCGAGGTCTTCTTGGCACGAGGCTGCTCTCAAGGACGCACCGCTCCAATAAGGATAGCAGAAAAGGCCGAAAACGTGGTCCGTCCCAGTTTTTTCTCGTGGGGATACCTCAGGGTCCGTCCCAGTTTTTCTTCCAGTTTTTTCTTAGCTGGCGAGTACCATCCATTTCCTCGGGATCGAGGCAGATGACGCGCTGGAGATCGCCGAACGCACCGAGGTCTGAATCGGTTAGGCCGGAGGCGACCAATGGGAGCAGTCGCCCTCCGCCCTGGCGCCAGAATATTTTCAGTCGCTGGTCGCCAGCGCGTTCGAGGATCGCTGACTAGCGCAGAACGCAACAAGGCGTTATCGATCGCGGGCCGTGCGTTTGAAGATCAGCCCTTCACGCGACGCGGCCTTACTTCAGCCCGATCTTCTCGCCAGCCGACTTGGTGTTGAGATTGAGCAGAGAGTAAATGGGGCAGATGCCAGCGATTCCGGTAACAATCAGTACCACCCCGATCCAACCAATGGGATTCTGCAGGGCGAAGAACACATTGCCTACGAGCAGGATCCCGACGACGATTCGGATAATCCTGTCGACCTTTCCGACATTATTTTTGAGTAGATTCATGACAACCTCCTTCAGCTACCGACCGAATCCTCCCACACGCAGCGCTTGACCACCTCGAACGGGAGGCAAACGGCTGGTGCGCAGTACGCCTGTCCGCCGAAATGCGCGGAAGGGCGCACCAATGGAACGTTACCACGACAGGATCACGAGCGAATTGCGGATCGTCAACCGTCACAAGTCGGCCTAGCAGATCACGTCGGCGAGTCCAGACATGCGAGCCACGGAGCCCATCACCAATGGCCGACTTCCGGCCAACAGCTGCCGGTCGTGCGAAGCGAGTTTCGGGCCAGATACCTTCATGAAGCCGACGATTGCTGTCGACCATTCTCGTGGGGCGCAATAGATTGCGAAGCGACCGTATTGGCCCGCCTGACGAGCGGTCTGGGTGTTCGAGCGCCTCTTGATTTCCGTTCCGCGTGTAAGCGTCCTGCACGGACTTCCGGGCGAGGGTGACGCGCGGTGTCGTGGCGGCGGCCGAGTCGCAGCGAAGCGCCGCCGCTAACGGACGGGATCAACCGCCGCTGGATTCGCTCGGCGCCGTCGAGATGCTGGCGGCGGCCAGAGTCTTCCTCAGGTCGCTCTCCATCTGCGTGAGCTCCGCGGCAGCGGCAGCGCGGGCGCGTTTGCCCTCATCGGCGATGCGCAGGCTTTCTTCGATGGTCTCGATCAGGGCTTGGTTGGCCTGTTTAACGGTCTCGATGTCGAACACACCGCGCTCGATCTGGCGCCGGGTCGCGGCGTTGGCTGTCTTCAGATTATCGGCGTTAGCCCGTAGCAGCTCGTTGGTGAGGTCGGTGGCGGCCTTGACGGTCTCCGCAGCGCGGCCGGAACGGTAGATGGTTATGGCCTGGGCGAGCTGCTGGCGCCAAAGCGGGACCGTGTTCACCAGTGTCGAGTTGATCTTGTTGACCAGCCCCTTGTCGTTCTCCTGCACCAGACGGATGCTGGGCAGGGCCTGCATCGCGACCTGCCGGGTCAGGCGCAGGTCGTGGATTCGCCGCTCCAACTCGTCGCGGGCGCCCCGAAGGTCGCGCAGGCTCTGGGCCTGGACCATGTCCGATTCGGCCTCGACCTTCGCGGCTAGGGCCGGGATGGCCTCTTCGTCCAGCTCCTTCAGCTTGGCCTCGCCGGCGGCGATGTAGTGCTCCAACTCGCGGAAATAGCTCAGATTGGCGTCGTAGAGCCGATCGAGCGCCGTCACATCGGTCAGCAACCTCGTCTTGTGCCGCTCCAGGTCCAGGCTGATGCGGTCGATATGATCGCGCACCGTCTCGTATTCCTGCAGAAACTTGACGATCGGCTTGCCGGCGCTGAACAGGCGGGAGAAGAAGCCCGGCTTGGCGTTCGGATCAAGCGCGTCGACATCGAAGCCGCGCAGCTTGCCCACCATGGCATTCAGCGCATCACCGGCAGGTCCCGAGTCCTTGCCACGCACGCCCTCCAGCATCTGATCCGACACCGCTGTCAGCTGCTGCTGGGCCTTGGCGCCGAAGTGCATGATCGAGCTGCTGTCGTTCAGGTCCAACTCCGCCAGCAGGGCAGTGATCTCCGTCTGCTCGGCGGGCGGCGCGTCGGCCAGCGAGACGATGTTGGGGCCGGGCTTGGGTGCCAACGTTGTCTGCTCCATGGGCTTGGTCTCTTGGTCAGTCATCGTATACCTTCCTGCTCGAGCTGTTTCTTCAGCACCTCTATCTGCACGTCCAGGTCGAGCACGTCGGCTTGGCGCAGGCGCTCGCGCTGGCGGGCGAACTGGTCTTCGATGGTGACCAGCACATTGCGAAAGTTCTGCTCCAACTCGGCGGAATCGGCGTGACGATGGGTGCGCACATAACCGGCCGAAACCTGCTCGGCACCCTCGAGGAACACGGTCAGAAAGCGTCTCGCCCGGCGCAGGTCCAACGGGCGCTCGGCGATCTGCTCCAGCATGCCGCGGCCCTGGTGCGCGATGCGATGCAGGCGCAGCCGCAGCTCCGGATTGCCGATGGCGACCGCGGCGCGCTCGATGTTGATGAGCCGATCCTCGGCCTCGGCCAGGGCCTCGGCCACCCTACGCGATTGCTTGTCGCGGGCATCCATGAGTGCCCCCTGGAGCATGGGCTCCAGCCCGTAGGCCAGGTGATAGCCGAATACGGCAATGGCACCGAAGGCGATCCCTACCGGCAGCGCATGACCGACGCCGAGTACGGCGGCCACGCAGGTACCCAGACCCAGCGCCGCCGCCGCCAGGTTTTTTAGCGGCAGCCGGAACCGGCGCGAGAAGCGGCGCTCGCGACTGGCTTCGGCATCGGCGAAACCAAGCCGTGTCAGGACGGCTGCCGCCGTGACCAAACCCCACCCCAAGGCATCGCCGACGAAGCCTTGAAATCGCCCAGCCCCAAGCGCCAGGACCGCCGACAGCAGCAGCGGAGAGGACAGCACCCAAAGCAGGACCGGTCGGAAGGTCGCGCGCCGGGTAGATCTGTCGGGCGTTATGTCGCGACGCAGGTCCAGGTTGCGGACATACTTCAACAGCTCGTGCAGATCGCGCTTGCGCGTCTCGGGCTCGCCGCGTTGATCGTCGCTCATAGGAAAAACAGCGACTGGCAGGAAACGAGCCCAAGACTCCAGGTCAGCAACAACCAACCGAGGATACGGATGCCAAGAGCCCCGGGCGGACGCACTGCGAGCGTCGGCCCGCGGACAGGATCAGTGGTGGTCGTGCTGGTACGCATCGAGTCTCGGCTTGAGTGATCGGCCACGCTGAGTCTTGGAGCACGGCGTCATCTCGCGGAGCTGGCCGGACGGGGAGGATGATTTCACCACGGGGCTCCGGAATCAAATACGTGTTTCGGCGGCAATGCCAAACGCCATGGCCCGCGCCTGAGACGTTTCGATGTCATCTGGGCGTCGAGCCCATCCGGGCGGCGGAAACCGGAGCAACACCAACGCGCCCGGAGAGGCGAATCGCCGCATACCGGTACCGGCGCCTCACGGCGAGATCTGTATCCGGCATTCCACGCGTCGCCACGAACGGACTCGTTAGAATTGCAGACAGGGGGAGTCCGGTCAACCGCGATCCTATGCAGCAGTAGGATGTGCTGAGCGCAGCGATTCGCATCTATCGCGATTGATGCGGCTTAACGGGCTGTCCGTTACGACTTGACCACGTGAGTGCAGTCTCGGTTTACGCCGCCAGCCGACGGGCGGTGGTGCGGTGAGAAATTGGGAGAAGTTCGTAACTCAGTGCCCACAAACGTTCTCCTGCGCAACCGGCAAGCCTTCTGATCGCAAAACAACCGCCTCAACCCCTCAGCGCAATGCATTAGTAAGAACTAAAATTCTAATTAGAGGCCGGTGATGGAGCTGCGCGAACGCCAGTCGTTCTTGGCGGATGAAGGCCATTCCGAGATTCACGGGAGGAAGTCCAGTAGCAGCGGGAACAGCATTTCCCAGACGCGACTCTCCATGAATCGAGGACTCCAGAGGCTGAAACGCCCTGTGCTCTGAAAGGCTTGGCGAACCTTGGCCAACTGCCGGTTTCTGTAGCGGATCGTTCGTGATAACGAGCGAGGAGTATGAGTCATGAAGTCGCCAAGATTGCGCACAATCCTGTGCTGGGTGATTTTCCCGATAACATTCGTGTTGGCTTGGGCGAGCGCCCTCGCCGTGCAGGTTCCCGGCCCCTTGGTGGAAACCGGGTGGCTGGCCGACCACCAGGGAGAGGTCGTCATCCTGGATGTCCGCAAGGAGGCCGCCAGTTATCTCGGCAAGCCGCTAGCGCCAAGCGAGAAACTGAATCTGAAGACACTCACCGGCCATATTCCCGGGGCTATCTCCGTTCCATGGAAAAGGACCGTTTCCAAGGGCGAGGAGCAGGGGGTTCCCCTCAAGAGCATGTTGCCCTCTCCAGATGGATTCGGCGAGCTCATGCAGGCAAGTGGGGTCAGCACCGACAGTGCCGTCGTGATTGCCGGACGCGGCTCGACAGCGAAGGACCAGGCATTTGCGGCGCGCCTGTACTTCACCCTGAAGTATTTCGGCCATGACAACGTCGCCCTGCTGAACGGCGGCACCGCTCAATGGGCGAAGGAAGGACGCCCTCTTGCGCACACGGAGGAGGCGCCGGTGAAGGGCGATTTCGCCGTCACGGAGGCTCGGGAGCGTTTGCTCGCCACGACCAAGGACGTGCAGAACGCCATCGAGACGGGTGACGTACAGGTAGTGGACTGCCGGACCGAGGACTTCTATCTGGGACTGAACTTCAAACGTAAGTTCGTCTCCACGAAGCACAAGGGTCACCTTGAAGGCGCAAAGACACTGCCGTTCGTCTTGCTTGGGGAATCCTCGGGACCGGCGAAGCTGTACTCCGCAGAGGAGATCCGGGCGGTCGCCGACGTGAAAGGCGTCGACCTCGACATGCCGACAATCACTTACTGCAATACGGGCGTCACAGCAAGCCTCGGATGGTATGCGCTCCATGAGCTTCTCGGTAATGGGCAGACGCAGCTCTATGACGGCTCGATGCACGCATGGAGTACCGTGGATCCTTCGCATTCGGTCATGTCCCTTGCCCAGATCGCCGAGGCAGCAGCTACCGGCGAGACTTCGGGAGCACCGACCCAAAGCGAGATGCAGGCCCTGTTCGTGAGACCTCCGCGTAGTCTTCAGTCCCTGGTTGACGAGCGCCGGGATGCGCTTCGCCGGAAAAGGAATCAATACTTCGATGCAGCCGCTGGACGGCGGCTCTTCCAACCAGCCTGGATGACCGCCCGCGAAGAGATCGTGGGCGGCTATCGCGACAGCATGCGAGAAGCCAACCGGCAACACAGAGATACGTTAAGGCTTTATCAGGATACGCTCCGCGGCCTCTACGCACCTTGGTCACGGCCGTTTCATGATCAGGCCGAAATCAGGCATTTCGTGTCGCAGATGGAGCAACTGGATCGCCAAGAGCTCCGTGACAGCCTGAGATTCACTCACGCATACGCGCCATGGCACCTGTTCGGCTACTAAAGACCATCGACGGCGTGGGCGCGCCCTGAGCTATCTGCTCACGCCGTCAAAGGGATGGGGCTTGGTGCGAAGCGGAAAGTCCACTTGCGTTCAAAATCCGCATCGCGGCACAGGCGGCGCCGTAGCCGTTGTCGATATTCACAGCCAGGATGCCCGGCGCGCAACTGCTCAACGCAGAGTTGAGGCTCAACTGACCACCCTCTGCGACGCCGTAGCCGACAGACGTCGGGACCGCAATGAGCGGTGCTGCGATAAGCCCTCCGAGGGCACTGAACAGCGCGCCTTCCATCCCCGCCACCGCAATGACGACCGGGTGTTTCCTTATGGCCTCGATCCGATCCAGCAGGCGCCACAGGCCGGTTACGCCCACGTCCTGGTAAAGCGCGCAGGGCATCCCGTGAAACTCCAAGGTGCGCGCCGCCTCCAGGCACACGGGGGCATCGGAGGTGCCGCCGCTGACGATGGCCACCTGCCTCTTCGTTCGTACCGGGAGGGGACAGGGGCAGAAGGCGGTCCGTGACAGGGCGTCGTAGTCCAGCCGCTCGCGGAAGAACACCGAAAGTGCATCGGCCTTCTCCCGAGCGAGCCGCGTCAGCAGACAGGGCGCGTCGGCTTCATGGAATCGCTTGAGGATCGCCTCGATCTGCTCCGGCGTCTTGTGCTCACAGAACACCGCCTCGCTGAGGCCGATGCGCGCATTCCGGTCGAAATCCAAGACCGCGGGCGTGTGGGTTTCAGGCGTTTCGGACAAAGGCGCTACCCATGCGATAGGGCTCGAACCGGACGTTCACAGGCAAGCCCAGGGGTTGGGCGAGGGCCCCGATCCGTTCCGCCCAGTCTTCCTTACCCAGCGAACTTAAGGCGGTGAGACTGCCGGCGTCTAGCTGCACCGCAATCTCATCGCGGCGGACACGGCAACGCACCGCCTCGGGGCGGAGGAAATCGCGCAGGCCCGACTCCACTCGATCGATGAAATCGAGCACGCGGGGCTCGATGCGAAGCCCAGTCTCCACGCGGCTGGAGAGGCAGGGGGAGGCGGGCAGATCCGCGAGCTCACCGTAGCGAAGGGCGCGGCAGATACGGCGGATGCCGGCCTTGTCGATCCCGCACTCCACGAACGGGTGCCTGACGGCGAACTGCTCGGCGGCCCTAAGGCCCGGCCTGAAGTCGTCCATGTCATCCAGGTTGGTACCCGAGAGGATGGTGCCGGGATGGTCGACCGCCAGAGTCGCGTAGAGGTTTTTCTTGCAGTGGAAACAGCGCCGATAAGGGTTCTTGAGATAGTCCTCGTCCCTGAACTCGCCGGCGTTTACCAGATGAAGATTCCATCGTTCCGCCCGGGCGGTCTCCTTCACCCGCGCTGTGGCAGCGGGGGGTACAGCCGGGGAGAGCGCATGGAACATCACCGCCTGGGGACCCAGCGTGCGGCCGGCGGCGATTGCCAGGGTCATGCTGTCCACGCCGCCGCTGACCGCGATCGTGACAGGAGCAAGCCGCGCCAACAGCCGCTCCAGGTCCCGAATCTGCTGCGCCGTCCGCCGGTCAATCATCATCGGCCTCCAGCGTCCGGGCCTCGGCGATCCGGCGCAGACGCTCACGCGCCCTGTGGCCGGTTTCCGAAGCCACATCCCGGGACTCCGCCTTGGCGGTGCTGCCGTCGGGACGCTCCACCACCTTGACACCCAGCGTACGGCCTTCCACGTCCAGGCTGCGCTCACGGCGGGAAAGGATGAAACGGGCTGTCTGCTGCCAGCGCAGGCCGATGGTCGTGGTCTCGCGGAAGCAGGCATCTCTTGCTTGCGAAAGATACTCCGGGCGGGCCAGGACCTCGACACTCATGGTGGGTCGACCGCCCTTGCCGATGCCCTGGAAGCTCGTGACGCTGAGCACGCCCTCGGTCGCTCGCAGGTGGTCGAGCCCCAGCCCGAAGTCCTCCGGGGTCTGGTCATCCACCTCGAAGCGCAGGGTCGCCACCTGATCCTGCTCCGCCTTCAAGGATGCCGCATCCGCAACCCCCACCGGACTGTCTTGGATCGCAAGTATCTGAACGCAGTTGGGGATGCCCGGCAATTTCCGGGTACCGAAGCCCATACCGCTTGACCTCAGGACACCCTCCCCCGGCCTGACCGGCACCGGGTCCAAGGACTTGAGGATGGCGGCCCCCGTAGGCGTGACCCGCTCCCCTTCGATGCCGTCGTCCCTGACTGGCAGACCTTCCATCAGCAGGGCCGTTGCCGGTGAGGGTACAGGCAGTGCACCGTGGGCGGTCCGGACCTGTCCGCCCCCCAAGGGCAACGCGGCACAAGAAGCGCTCCGCACCGCGAGCGCCTCCAGCAAGGCGGCGGCGCTCAGGATGTCGGCGATGGAGTCCCAGCTCCCCACCTCGTGAAACTCGACCTGGTCGGGCGCGATGCCATGCACCCTTCCCTCGGCCTCTGCGAGCAGAGTAAAAATGCTCAGCGCCCTGCGGTGTACCCCGGGTTCCAACAGCGCCTCCTGCAGCAGACCGCGAATGTCTCCGAATCCGGTGTGATGGTGCGCTCCTCGCCCGGAACCCTGAGGAAGGACGCAAAACCGCTTGCCGCCGATCGAACCGCCAGCGTCCTTGAGCTCAAGACGGACAGGTTGGGACATGGCCAAGGAGGCAACCGTCTCGCGAACCTTCGGCAGCAGCTCGGGGAAGGCATCGAGCAGGGCCGCGCAGAACATATCACCCGCCAGACCGCCGAGGGGGTTGAGGTGCAGGTGCATGGACGCCTTCGGGCTCAGCGTTCGAGGATCATCTGGTTGGACTCCGAGCGGGTCTCACCGACGGAGGATACCCGGATGGCCGCCAGGTCCTCCACCGGGCACTTATTCTCACAGATACCGCAGCCGATGCACAGGCGCGGCTCCACGTAGGGCTGCTTGAGCTCGACTCCACGTCCGTCCCGGCCCTGGATCGTCACCGTCTTGTACCAGATGGCCTTCGGAGAGGTGGGGCACATCTCCTCGCACACGATGCACTCGGTGTGCATGGCCCAGGGCAGACAGCGGCCGTGGTCATAGAAGGCCGTGCCGAGCTTGATAGGCTTATCAAAGGGCGGTGCGCCGATCTTCTCCTGGACCGAGACGGACCGGATCGCGCCGGTGGGACAGACTTGGCCGCAGAGCACGCAGTTCTGCTCGCAGTACCCAAGCTGATTCTTGAGGATCGGCGTCCAGAGCCCCTCGATACCCCCTTCCAGCAGCGCCGGCTGCAGCACGTTGGTCGGGCAGACCTTCATGCAGGCGGCGCACTTGATACAACGGCCGAGAAACTCTTCCTCAGGTAGAGAGCCCGGTGGGCGGATGACCCCGGGTGCCGGGTTGGTCTCGGCGGAGACGGAGCTGCGTAACATGGGGAACAGGGCGGCGGTGGCCACCAGGGTCTCCAGCAGGCGCCGGCGGCTGAGGTCCAGGGGCTGGTGCACGGAGCTACGCTCCCTCGGGAGACCGAAATGGAGGGCCTGGGTCGGGCAATCCTCGATGCAGTTCATGCAGAGGTGACACTCGCTCAGACGCAGCTCCTTGTGCGGATCGCAGCCTCCCTGGCAGCCCTTCAGACACTTGTTGCAGTCGATGCATTTGTCCACGTCGCGCTGGATGCGCAGGGGCGCGCGCCTGGACAGCAGCCCCAGGAGGGCGCCGAGGGGACAGAGGACGCGGCAGAAGAAACGGGGCATGAAACGGTTGGCCAGAACGATGCCGACCAGGATGCCGGCAATCAAGGCCCCACCGTGAAACACCGGCTGGCTGAGATAGACATCCGCCCCAGCCTGGTTGGCGGCCGGCAACACCGAGGCCGTGAAGGAGCGCACCATGAGGGCGATCGGGTCCAACAAGCCCACCTGGAGGCTTCCGAACAGGGCCAAGACCAGCAGAGCACCGAGGATATAGTACTTGAGACGGTAGACGGGGCGGTATTGATTGTCCTCGTAGTCTTCCGAAGGCTGGCGCCGACTGAACAGCCAGCTTGTGAACTGGTTCAGTATGCCCAGCGGGCAGACCCAGGAGCAGAAGAAGCGTCCCAGGAACAGGGTAGGCACGATGATCAGCAGGGACCACAGCAGCCCTTTGTAGAAGGTGCCGCTGGTCAGGAAGGCGGCCAGTGCGGTGAGCGGATCCAGCTCGAGGAACAGGGAGGTCTCAAAGCCCTTCAGGTCCGCATAGTTGGTGAGCAGCAGAAGCCCCAGGAACAGGGCAACGAAGAACGCCGCATAGATCTGGCGGATTGTGCGGAGCCTTTTCGGAATCATGGCCAATCGTGCGATTCCTCACCCAAGACCGCGTTTACCGGAGATTAGGCACCGCCCAACACCCAAAGTTGCCTTGCTCCCTCACCGGAACAGTTTCTTACGAGACCTGACTCTCAACCACACGGATTGCGCGCCAATCCACCTTGCCAAGCCCCCGCTGCTCGGCCAGGGCCAGGAAGGGCACCGATTCGGCGGCCAAGTCCAGAAACTGGAGGCTGTAGGCGTCGATGGCCACCTCGTCCAGCCCGGCGATGAGGGTATTCTCGACGGACACGTCGTCCAGGCTCCCGCCTGTGGGGCCGCTGCGTTTCAGCACCCGGGTGGCGTCCATCAGGGTCAGGGTCGGCCGCATCGCGGCCGCCAGGTCCACGATCGAGGTATGGATGTCCTGGTGCAGCTGGTTGCGCCGCCCGCCCAACAGGCCGTACCAGTTCTTCATGGCCAGGGTACAGCCGCTCAGGGAATGGTGCTTCACAACCGGCAGGTTGATCACCTTGTCCGCCAGGTGGAAGAAGCGGGACACCGGCCAGAGCTTGAGCAGCTCACCCTGCATGTCGGTCTGCCAGAAGTCGTCGTCCCCCGCCAGCAGCACCTCCGCGCCTGCCTCCTGCGCGGCGGCCCGTATGCCGGAGCGGGTGAAGCAGCGCTGGGGGTCGTTGAGGGAAACGTCCGTCACCCAGACTGCGCCGGCCCCCGCCTCCCGACACAAACGGGCCACCGCCCCCACCACTTCCGGGTTGGTGTTTGCGGCCTGTTCCGGCTGCCGATCCCAGCCCACGTTGGGCTTGAGCAGGACCTTGTCTCCCTTTTTCACGAACCGTTCGATGCCGCCCAGCCTGGCGAGGGACTCCCGCACCATGGGCTCGACCCGGGTGCCCCGGACCACCACCAGCTCAGGCAGCAGGCCGGAGGGCTCGACCCTGAAATCTTTCAACCTGCGCACTACCTCCTCGGTCTTGCGCACCGGCGCCGTGCTGTAGCTCAACAGGCCCAGGGCGGCAAAACCCGCCGCCACGCCGGCGGTAAGCCCCAGGTCGCGCACGAACCGACGGCGTGTCACCGCCGGAATCACTTTGCTGTACTTTGATCCCGTCTCTTTCATCCAGAAGATCCCTTGGCAAACGCCTTGATGGCAGCGGCAAGTCCCTCGTCGAGGGGCGCGTAAACGCCGATCAGCCGTTCCCCGAGCGGCAGGAAAAACCAGTCCCCTTCGTAAGGGTCGTTGACGCTGTAAAAGGTAAGACCTTCCTTCTCGATCTTCCGATAGGGCAGCTCGTCCTCCCGGAAAAAGGTCTCAAACGCCCTGACCAGGTGCTGGACCGAGTCCGCCGTTCCGGAAACGAGAAACGCCTCGATCTCTTCCCCGTTGCGCTCAAAGCGTCGCTCCAGGACGCCGTTCAGAAACCCCAGGCCCCGGTAATCCTCCTTGACGAAGCGGGTGGAGGTCACTGTACCCAGATCGGGAAAACGGAACGCCAGCCCCGGATTGGAGATCACCCCCTCAAGGGCGGCCACCATCTCGGCGCCCGCCTCCGGCGCCGAGACGGCGTCCTCATACGAGCTGATTTGGACGTAGTAGGGACCGTGGATGAGGGTCACGCCGTTTCCGCTCCGAAAGCCCATGCTGCCGAGGTCTACGGGCTCACTGCCACCGGCCTCGTCCACCAGCACTCCGAAGGCGTTCAAGGGCTCGCCCATATGGTACAGATTCACCACGAGGACAGGCTGCTCGCCGCCGGGAACGCCGTACTCGACCACCGTCAAACCCTGGAAACCGGCGCCGAGAAAGAACTCGGCGTGGCCGTTTATGTATTCGTACAGGTTGTCTGTGTCGAAACGACGAATCTGTCCGAAACGCTCCAGACCCGCGATGGAATCGGGGAAGGCATCGGCACCGAGACCGGCAGCAGACCCCCGGCGCTCAAGCTCCACCAGATCGGCATCGTAGTCTTGGCCGTCCAGGTAGAGGAGGACACCGAGAATCGGGAGCAGGGCGATGAGCAGCGCCCTGATCCCAAACGGGGCTGTTGGAGATTCGCCTGCCGTCTTGCTCATGGTCGATGCCATCGGCGTCGCCGGCTGCAATGCGCAGCGGTCAGGACCCCTTCATGCGAATGTCGAGAAAGAGAGCGCCTCGTGCGCCGCACGCAGCTTGAGGGCCACCGGGAGCCCGTGCGGGCAGGCAGCGACACAGCCTTCCGCGGCGCAGGTCAGGCATTCGGTCGCGTTGCGCCCCAAGCGGTCGTAGGACTGCATGGCCCGCTTCTCCTCCTCGTAGCGCTCGAAGTACATCTGGTAACGCAGGATGGAGGCGACCGGCACCCCGGCCGGACAGGCCGGCTCGCAATCTCCGCACCCGGTGCGGCAGTAATCGTTGCCGTACAGGGCCGCGTAGCGCTCGAGGGTGCGCTGATCGGCGGCGGTGAAGGCCTCGCCCGAGGCCTGCAAGTACAGGTCGATGTCCCGCACACGCTTCATGGTCACCACCAGCCCTGCGACCTCCGGGTGGCTCAGCACCCACTTGAAGGCGGCGTGCTCGAAGAGGGCGCCGCCGGGATCCAGCTCCATGTCCTTCGCGCCGGCAAGGGTCTTCATGGCGACGACGCCCACGCCCCGCGCCTTGGCCTCCTTCAGCACCTGGGGCACCCGGGGGAACTTCATGAAATTGAAGGCCGGCATGATGAGGTCGAAATGCCCGGACCTCACCGCCTCCATCAAAAGCTCCTCCATGTGATTGGGCCCGTGGGAGGAGACCGCGAGATAGCGGATCTTCCCTTCCCTTTTCAGCTCGTCCGCGGCGGCGAGCATGTCCTCGTCCAACAGCCGGGAGCGCTCGCGCTCGAGATCACCCAGCTCACCGATGGCGTGGACGAACACCACGTCCAGGTAGTCCGTATTGAGGCGTTTCAGACTGTCCTGGACCGCGGACTTGTAGTCCGCCTTGCCGCTGACCGCTTGGAGGTGGCTGACCCCCGCCTCGAACGGGACGTCGTGGCAGAACTTGGAGGCGATGTAGATCTTGTCCCGCTGCTTGTATTTCTTCAGTGCCTCGCCGATGTACTCCTCGCTGCGACCATAGTCCGGGGCGGTATCGAAGTAGTTGACGCCACGGTCGATGGCGCGCAACACCAGGGAAGCCGAGGGAAGCCTGCCGGTGCCGCAGGAGATGTCGCTCATCTGTATCTCGGTCCGGCCCACCTTGCGATAGCTTCGGACCCTGGCCTTGTCCGTCTTGGCCTCTCCATCCGCGGGGACGCCGAGAGCGGCAGCGGCGGGGAGCGCAACGGAGGACTTGATGAAGTCTCTGCGTTTCATTGCCCGTAGTTCCTCTTGGTTGCCCGGCAACGAAGTACACCTACCACCTTAGCACAGAGGTTTCGTGTTATCAGATAGCCGCGCAGAACCTGATCATCGAGCCCCTGCCGAGGTAAAATCCCGCACATGTCGCATCGGGACTCAGAGATGGGGAAGTACAAGCGATGGAGCAGCGAATTCGCGAAACGATTGCGCCGACCGGAGTGGCGTCATTGGGTGCCCGCGATCATCGCCGTGGCGGTGGGAGTCCTGATCAGCGCGACGCCCTTTGGCCAAGGATGGGAGGAAGACCTGGGCCTGACCTCGCTCTTTCGGCTTCGCGGACCCATCGAGCCACCGCATGACGTGGTGGTGATTTCCATAGACCGTGCCTCTTCCGATCACCTCGGTCTGCCGAACAATCCCAGGAAGTGGCCCCGCGACCTCCATGCCCGGCTGCTCGACCGGCTGAAGGAAGCCGGCGCGAGCGTCGTCGCCTTCGACATGATGTTCCAGGATCCCCGCGATCCGGCCAGGGATCGGGCCTTTGGAGAGGCCGTACGCCGGGCGGGCAACGTCATCCTGTTCGAGCTGCTGACCAGAGAGATCGTGCCGACGGGTACGGGCGGGGCCTCCGGCCCGGGAGAGGCGATCATCGAGCAACGTGTTCCCCCGATACCCGCGCTTGCGGACGCGGCCCTTGGCCTCGCCCCCTTCGCGCTGCCGAAGGTGCCCATCAAGGTCAGCCAGGTGTGGCTGTTCAAACCGGAGGCCGGCGGCGCACCGACGCTCCCGATGGTCGTCTTTCAGGCGCATGCGAAGGCGGCCTATGCGGAGCTGCTGTCCCTCATCGAGGAGCTGGATCCGGAGGCATATCAGCGGTTCCGGGACGGCATTGGCGGGGCGGCAGAGCGCTTCGACGAACGGGTCCGCGTGCTGCGCCGGATGCTTCAGCTCGACCCCAGGCTGCCTACTCGCCTGAACGAGAAGCTCGCGGAGTCGTGGCCTGCGGGAAGCCCGAAACACGAGGAAGTGGCCGCCCTGATCTCCGCTTACGCTGGGCAGCACAGCCTTTATCTCAACTATTACGGCCCGCCGCGAACCATCGAGACCATCTCCTATTATCGCGTCCTCGACGGGGATGCTCTCGAGGGGCTCGATCTAGCCGGGCGCGCGGTATTCGTGGGGGCCGCGGCGCGTCTGCAGCCGGAACAGAGGGACGGATTCTACACCGCGCACACGGGGCAAAGCGGTCTCGACATCAGCGGGGTCGAGATCGCCGCGACGACGTTTGCGAACCTTCTGGAGCGACGCCCGGTCCGTCCGCTCGCGCCCCTGTGGGAGCTGGCACTGCTTGTCGTCTGGGGCATCCTGCTCGGGCTCAGCCTGCGATGGCTCCCCGGCGGTTGGATCCCGCTGGCCGGCGTCGGAGCCGGCGGCGCCTACTTCGGGATCGCGTTGTCCGCGTTCACGCAGGCCCAGCTGTGGATGCCTCTGGTTACGCCGTTGCTCGTCCAGCTGCCGGTGGCGATTCTCGGGGCTCTTCTGTGGCGCTACCGAGATGTGCATCGGGAGCGCGAGAACATTCGCCGTGCGTTCGGCATGCATTTGCCGCTTCCCGTGGTGGACCAACTGGCCCGCGGCATCGACGACTTCAGGGCCTCCACCGAGCACGCGTACGGCATCTGCCTCGCATCCGACGGTGAGCAGTACGCGGCACTTGCGGAGCGCCTCGATCCGGCGGCGCTCAAGCGCTTCATGAACGACTACTACGCGGCCGTCTTTCCCCCCATCAGGAGCCGTGACGGCGTGGTGGCCGACGTGATCGGCGATGCCATGTTTGCGATCTGGGCCGCCGGAAACGAGCGGCCCGAGCTACGGCAGCGGGCCTGCGAAGCGGCGCTCTCGATCCTGGACGCGGTGGCAGACTTCAACCACCGCAACCCGGAGCATCGTCTCCCCACCCGGCTGGGACTGCACTGCGGCGAGCTCGTCCTGGGGCACGTGGGTGCGGTCGATCACTTCGAGTATCGTCCGGTGGGGGACATCGTGAACACCGCCTCTCGCATTGAAGGGCTAAGCAAGCACTTGGGGACCCGGCTGCTCGTGTCCGCGGACGTAATCGCCGATCTGAACGGATTCCACACACGCGAGGTCGGACGCTTCGTGCTCAAGGGCAAGACGCGTCCGCTCTCGATCTTCGAGCTGATGGCAGTTCGCGACCGAAACGAAGATGCGACCGATTGGCTTCGACACACCTTCGCCCAGGGCCTGGAGGCCTTCTACGCGGGCAGCTGGAAGGAGGCGCTGCGTTGGTTCGAGGCGATCGAGAAAGAGCATGGCCGCGACGGCCCAACGACGTACTACCTCGCTCTTTGCCGCCGCTACCTCGCTGAGCCGCCGACGCAGGGCTGGTCCGGAGTCGTAACGCTGGCGACCAAATAAGGTAACAAAGCAAGACAAGCGCCGAACGATCTTGGGCTGCAATTCAACAGTTTTCTTGGTATAAAAACCTCAATCCCGCAAACACGCAGCCGTTAGAGACCCTGAAGCAGCAACAACAGGGCGGAGTGCGCGTTGCTCAAACTGTTTCTTGAAATTGCCGTGGCTTCGGCAAGACACAGGGGTTTCGATCCGGTTACGCGGTACGGCGCGCCCGTGCGCCCTACTTGCGCTAATTCTCCGGGACTCCGGGAGAGAACAATGAGAAGGCGCCGGCCACGTGCCGTCATGCTCGCGTTGGGGCTTGTCCTTGTTGGGCACGTGGTCCCCTCGGTGGCGCAAGCGCCATGCGACCAATGGGCCGCGCGACTGGTTTCCGTCGAGGGTCAGGTCGAGCTCAAGACCGACGCGGATGCTGCCCCCGTTCAGGTCCGCAGGGATCGCCTGTTGTGCCCCGGCGGCTCGCTGCACATCGGCGCAAACAGCCGTGCCGCAATCGTTCTGCCGAGCGACACCATGGTGCGCCTCAATCAGCGGACCAGCATCACCTTCCCCGAGCCGGAGAGCGAAGAGACTTCGGTTGTCGAGCTGATCAAGGGCCTCGGCTACTTCCTCAGCCGCGTCCCCCGGATGCTGAAGATCAAGACGCCTTTCGTCAACGCGGCGGTCGAGGGCACGGAGTTCCTCGTTCATGCAGCTCCGAGCAAGGAGTCGGGCGTTGCAGTCTTCGAGGGGCTCGTCAGAGTAGCCAACCAGGCGGGCGAGTTGCGGCTCGCGAGCGGCGAGGCCGCGGTGGCGGGCCCGGACCAGGCGCCGCAAAAGGTCTTGATCGCCAGACCCCGCGATCAGGTCGAATGGGCGCTCTACTACCCGCCGGTAACCGAGTACAGGCCCCAGGACGTCCCCACAGAGATCCGCGGCGCCATCGATCAGTTCAATCGCGGGGACGTCCCCGGGGCCCTTGCCTCTCTCGACCAGGTCCCCCCAAAGCGTCGAAGCGCCGAATTTTACGCGCTTCGGGCCTCGATCCTGCTCTATGTCGGTCAGGTGATACCGGCAAGACGCGATCTCGACGAAGCCTTGAAACGCGATTCCGCAAACGGTACCGCGCTGGCCTTGCAGTCCATCGTGGCCCTGGTACTGAACCGACCGGAAGAGGCCGAACGGCTCGCGAAGAAGGGCGCCGATCTCTCGGCTAAGGCTGCGGCGCCGCGTATCGCCCTGTCTTACCTGTACCAGTCGCGTTTCAATCTCGATCGGGCACGCAAGAGCGCACAATCCGCCACGGAGCTCGAGGTGGACAACGCCCTTGCCTGGGCGCGGCTCGCCGAGCTCGACCTCGCCTTGGGCAACCTCGATGGGGCTCGCACGGCGGCGGAGCAGTCGACAACGCTCAACCCGGACCTCTCCCGCACACAGACCACCCTGGGCTTTGCTCAGCTCCTGCGCTTCGATGCCGACAACGCCGCCGACAGCTTCGAGCGGGCGATCGCGCTCGATCAGTCGGACCCGCTGCCACGGCTGGGCCTCGGAATCTCAATGATTCAGAGAGGCCGGCGCAACGAAGGCAGACGGGAGATCGAGATCGCCGCGACCCTCGACCCCGGCACCTCGATCATTCGAAGCTATCTGGGTAAGGCCTACTACGACGAGAAACGCGACGCCTGGGCGGGGATCGAGTACAAGCGCGCCAAGGAGCTCGACCCGAACGACCCCACGCCCTGGTTTTACGACGCCATACGCAAGCAGACGGATAATCGGCCCGTCGAAGCCTTGGAGGAGATCGAGCGCTCGATCGCGCTGAACGACAACCGCGCGGTTTATCGCTCGAGTCTTGCGCTCGACTCCGATCTCGCGGCGCGCAGCGCAAGCCAGGCGCGCATCTACGGGGATCTTGGCTTCGAGCAGTTGGCTCTGGTAGAGGGCTGGACCTCGGTAAACGAGAGTCCGGCAAACTTCTCGGCCCACCGCTTTCTTGCCGACGCATACGCGGCCAAGCCCCGATTCGAGGTGGCGCGCACATCGGAGTTTCTTCAGAGCCAGCTGTGGCAACCGCTGAATCTCAACCCGATTCAACCGCAATTGGCCCAGTCGAACCTGGGCATCATACGAACTGCGGGCCCGACGTTGGTAGGCCCCAACGAATACAACCCCTTGTTCGCGCGAGACGGTGTCCAGTTGCAGGCCAGCCTCCTCGTCGGTGGCGACGAAACCTTTGCCGATGACCTCGCGCTCTCCGCCGTGTCGGGGATCTACTCCCTCGGTCTCGGGCAGTTTCATTTCGAAACGGACGGCTTCCGCCCGAATGCGGATCAAACCCAGGACCTGTACAACCTGTTCTTCCAGGTCTCCCCGTCACCGCGGGCGAGCCTCCAGCTCGAGTACCGTCGCTATGAGGCGGACCTCGGCGACACGGTCCTGCGCTTCGATCCGGAAAACTTCTCGACCGCATTAAGATTCGAGCGCACGTCGGATACCCTGCGGCTCGGCGGACGGTATGAGTTCTCGCCCAGATCCAAGCTGATCGGTTCAGTCATCGGAGAGGACTCCGATTTCAGCAAGCGGGACGTCGACGAGCGGCCTCCAGCCTTTACGTTCGATGCCGAGACGGAAAGCCGGTCCCTCTCGACAGAGCTGCAGCACGTCTATGAGGGTGAGAGTTTCAACCTGATCAGCGGCCTGGGCTATCTGACAGTCAAGCCAGAAATCAAGGGGGAGATCACCCTGGCCCTCTTTCCGCCGCCGTTTCCTCCGCTCGTTTTCCCCATCGACGACGACGACGACTTTCGGAATGCGAAGGCGTATCTCTACTCTGCGTATGCGTTAAACGATGCCCTGACGCTCCAGGCCGGGGCCAATCTCAACGACTGCAAGACCCCGTTTCGTGAACGCTCCCAGTTTGACCCGAAGTTGGGTCTAGTCTGGGAGGCGACGCACGGCACCCAGGTTCGAGCCGCCGCCTTCCAGACCACGCGTTGTGTGGGCTCGGATCCGGCGGAGCCCGCGCTGGCACTACCCCAACCGGAGAACCAGACGATCGAACCGACCCAGGTGGCGGGCTTCAACCAGCTTTTCGACGATTCCTCGGGCTCTGAATCCGATGTCTTCGGAGTTGCGCTCGACCACAAGTTTTCCACCCGTCTTTTTGCGGGGGGATCCTTTACGCGCAGAGACATAAAGGTGCCTTTCCTGATTTTCGACGTAGCCGAGGACGTCAAATGGCGGGAAGACGTCGGCCAGGCGTATCTCAATTGGGCGCTTGACAGGAATTGGGCGTTCTCCGTGGCCTACGACTATGAGAAGTTGGATTATGGAGACAAGTTCTTTGTCAACGGCGCTTCGAAGCTCACGACGCAACGGGTACCCATTTCGCTGCGTTTCTTCTCCCACGGGGGACTGTCGGCCGGGGTAACCTCCACGTTCGTAGACCAGGACATCGACCTTTTCGATACCCTCACCGGGATCAGCGAGGATGATGGGGATAGCTTCTGGTTGGTGGATGCAGCGCTGGTCTATCGTCTGCCCAAGCGATACGGCTTCCTGAGCCTCGAGGCGAAGAACCTCCTCAATGAGGAGTTCCGCTTCCAGGAGCCGGATCCGAACGTACCCACCCTGTATCCGGATCGCCTATTACTGGCTAAACTGAACCTGTACTTTTACTAAAAGCAACGATCTCTCCGAGAGGCGTCGCCACCGAATAATCGAGAAAGATTCGGGAACATCCTCGGCACCGTTCCCGATGTGCTTGACAACCCCACCAAAATACGATGGGAGGCAATGATGGAAACGACGAGACGACCTAGCATGGGTTTTGACAGCCAGGGCAATCTGGAGATCTACAACGAGTATGGAAAGAAGGTCGAGCCGGACAAACGGGACCTTCGCGACATTATCGGCTCCGGTAAGGTTGTGAAGGCGGAGAGCATCACCGTCTTGGAGGTTGAGGGCTCTTGCTACCGGCTGGTCTTCTATGGAGGGAGCTGGCACGTGATTCCCTGCTAGACGGGTACGTTTCTTGTGTTTTCGACCCCATCGTGGATGGGGTCTTTATCGGGGTACCGGTTCATCTGGTTTTCTGTCTCCCGACCATCGATTCGTCTCACGCGCGTCCAAGGTACAGGCCTATCTGCATCGGCTCCTTTCCTCTAGTGGAATCCGTAGAAAGCATGAAGAGGCCTGTTATGCCAGTCAAAGAAAAAGCCGGCTCCGACTCGCCCGCTCCTTCTCTACTGTCTCCAACCCTGGACGGAAAATCATTGTCCGAGTACCTCGAAGAGGTACTCGTCGATGCGGGCGTTCCGGTGTGCCGCCTTGCTCCGAGCGAGACGGTCTTCGAAGAAGGTGATCGAGGCGATGCCGCTTATTTCATCCGCACCGGATCAATCGATATTACAAGCAAGGGATTGGATGGGACCGAGCGGCTCCTAAACCGCCTCGGAAGCGGTGAAATCTTCGGAGAAATGGCCCTGCTCGACGAAACGCGTCGAAGCGCGAGCGCAAGCGCGAGCACGAGCGCTCGAGAGCCAACAGAGCTGTTTGTTATTTCACGCGGCAAGGTGGTGGAGCTGCTGCATGAGGTGCCCGAGATGGCCCTTTGGCTGCTCAAGCTGTCGTCGCACCGGTTGCGGGTGCTCACCCACAAGGTCGCGGAGATGGAGCAGGTCCACGAGGTCAACCTGAAGATTCTCGCCGGGCAGGAGCGGGAGCGGCGTCGAATTGGCCGCGACATCCACGACGGCGTCGGCCACTTGTTCTCAGACTATATTCTCCGGCTCCAGATGGCAGAGCTCGCACTGAGCCAGGATCTGGAGAAGACTCGATCCGAGCTCGCGGATCTCCAGGTGGGGCTTCGAGAGGGACTCGAGAAACTGCGGGAGCTCGTTTACAACCTTTACCCGAAAGAGCTTTGCCGCGTCGGCCTGGTCGGGGCGATCGAGCGATTCGTGGACCGCATCGCGCAGTCCGCCGATATGGAGGTGGCTTTCGAGAGTCACGACCTGGACCTCGAGCTCCCGGCGGCCCTGGAAGCCACACTCTACTGTATCGTTCAAGAAGCGCTCAACAACGCAAAGAAGCATGCCCGGGCGTCGCGGGTCAGTGTCGAGCTGAGATGTGAGGGCACCCGTCTGACGTTGGATATCGCAGACGACGGTTGTGGCTTTGACGTGAACGAGCGCTTAAGAGATCGGCTCAATCATGACGCCTTTGGGCTGTTGTCGATGGAAGAGCGTACGAAATTGGCCGGTGGGGCTATGGAGATAGAGTCGCACCCGGGCGCCGGCACCAAGCTGCGTTTTTTCGTTCCGGTACCTGCATGCAGGTGACCGGCCCTCACCCGAGCCTTCTGTCCGTCCCCGCATCATCACCGCGCCCAAACCATTTTTCCCAGGGCGCGGACGGACGTTGGAACTACGCTTTCAGTCAGCTCTAAACGGACTTTACCCCTCCGAAACTAGCCAATTTCAGCCGCTAGCCCCCGTGGTCACTGACTTTTCGCCATTTGTAATTTTTCATAATGTAGCCATGCATATGAAATAATAACGCTTGCATTCTGTGG
>JAYEJW010000635.1:0-5101 GCA_034716535.1 Pseudomonadota bacterium | reverse complement strand
CGGGGTTAAACGTCAAAATAGCGCAACAACCCTGCGGTTTGAAGCGAATCGATCGGCGCCAGCCAAGCAAACAGGGCAAACTCCCGTAGGGTCCGCTGTGCGGACCATCGGTCTCTAACTGTGTCCGCCATGCCGTCGAGTCCCGTAGGGTCCGCTGTGCGGACCATCGGTCTCTCACGAACCCTATTCGCCGACCGTGTCCGCCATGCCATCGCGGCCCGTAGGGTCCGCTGTGCGGACCATCGATCTCGCAGGAACCCTATTCGCCGACCGTTTCCGCCATGCCATCGCGACCCGTAGGGTCCGCTGTGCGGACCGTCGGTCTCTCACGAACCCTATTCGCCGACCGTTTCCGCAATGCCATCGCGGCCCGTAGGGTCCGCTGTGCGGACCACCGATCTCTCACGGTCCTTACTCGCCGACTGTGTCCTCCATGTCATCGAGGTCCAACGGCGCGCATCCCCAATCGCGCGGGTACGCTCCATCACGAACGAACCGATGAAACGACGACCATTGCCAATCGACAGGGCACGTCACATATCCGTGTTTGACTGGGTTGTAATGGATATAGTCCACATGCCGTTCAAGGTCCCTTTCGTCCCGGATCACATGTTCCCAAAAGCGCCGTTGCAGAACCCCGCGCCGACGGTTCCGCTGCCGGGAATCGGAGATCAACTGCTCCGCTCCGCCGCCCGCCAGCCATCTCTTGGTGAACTCCTTCTTGAGCCAGGCCCAGCGCTTCGAATAGTCGCTATCGCCATGGGGGAGCCGCCAGATGGCGTGCAAGTGGTCCGGTAAGAGGACCGCCGCGACCACCTCGAAAGGAAAGCGCCCGCGGCATTCGACGGTGACCTCCCGCAAAAGCCCACGGCCCCGGGGGGTGGTCAGAATGGGAGAGCGGTGCTCCGTGACAAGCGTGAAGAAGAAAACGCCACCAGGAATGTACGCGCGCCGCCAATTCGTCAAAACTGCTTATCCCCGCTCTTACGCAATAAGGTTACAGTCCGATCACCGGGCCGAGAGCATTGCGGTCCGCACAGCGGACCCTACGAAGAGTTTAGCGCCAAGAGAACGGGAAACGGCGGCAAAGGGTTGCCGCCCTACGGCACTCGCGCAGATCGAAGGCGGCGTCCAGCAATCGCCGCGTGAAGTCGTGCCGGTGGGCGCGGGGGAAGTGATTGGTGGCGGGGAGCAGCCAGGACAGGAGGTCGAAGCTTCGGGTGAAGATCGGCATCTCGGCGCTCATGATGGCGCGGCATCATACCGGAAGCCTCCCCTCCCGGATACAAGAACCTTCGCTCACCGGCTTCGCCGCGAATCAGAGCTTCAGAGTCCAGAGGCTTCAGAGGTCAGAGGAATGGGGACACCACCACACGAAACCCGATGACGACGCCCCTGAAGTCGGGCCCGCAGACGTAGCGGTAGGCGCAGCGGACGAGCCTTGGATTGAAGTCGAAGGCGCCGCCGCGCAGCACCCGGTCGCCGGAGGCTTCGAGATTCTCACGCTCTGCTCGTGCATCCATATCCTCGGGGTAGGGGTAGCCCCCATAGAGGCTGCGCGTCCACTCCCAGACGTTACCGCTCATATCCAGGCAGCCATAACGACTCGCTCCTTCAGGGAAGATCCCTACCGGCGTCGTCTCCCACAACCCCAACTGCGCGCAGTTGCACTTGGTCGCCTCGAACCCGTCTCCCCAGGGATACTCCCGCCGACTCCGGTCGCCGCGCGCCGCCCTCTCCCACTCCGCCTCGCTCGGCAAGCCGATGCCTTTGCCCGTTACGCCGCTGAGCCACCGGCAATAGGCCAGGGCGTCATGCCAGGACACGTTCACGACAGGATGGCTCTCCAACCCCTTTGGCGGCCGGCTCTCTTCCCAATGCTCGGGGGACTCTTGGCCCGTGGCCTTGGTGAAGAGATGATACTGCGCGTTGGTGATGGGGACGCGGGAGATCCGGAAGTCCGGCAGACTCACCTTGTGAACCGGCTGTTCATCCTCGTCTCCTTCGTTGCTCCCCATCCAGACCGTCCCCGCCGGGATCTCTATCCAATCAGGCTCCCCATAAGGCTGGCTCCAGAAGCCCGCACCGGCGCGAACCAGGGCCTCCATGGCACGCGCCCGGTGACCGATCCAGCTCTTTACGCCAAGTGACTTGACCCAGCGGGCGAGAAGCGGTGGCGGCGCTTCTACCTCCTGACGCAGGCGATCCAGCACGTCGTGCTCCAGGGCGCCCTGGACCCGGCTGACGCCTAGGTCCCGCAGGCACTCCGCGGCGAGGACCAAATTGTGGTAAGGGTCACCTTTCGGGCTGCGCTGCTGGGCAATGGCACTGACGAGCCGCGTCGTGCGCTCCTTGCTCTGGGTGCTGAGGTAGCCCGCCTCCAGCAGGATGACCTCCCGCCACCAGGGATCGACTGTGCGCTTGAGGCTGTAGCCGAGGTAGTCGTCCCGCGCGGCCACGGCGAGGGCCGCCAGGTATTCCTGAAAGGTGAGGTGGGAGAACGCGTAGATCCCTTCGCCCCGGTCCACCAGCAGGCCGGTGCGCTCGCGCACGATCCCCGCAAAGCGTTCAGCTGCACGCGCGGCCTCGCGCGCATCGCCCAGGATCTCGCCGAACAGGGCCTTGAGCGTCTCGCGCAGTTCCCCGGCGTCGATCTCCTTGGCCGCCTGCTCGTGCATGTGCAGGGCAAGGGCCTGAAGCATGAGGCGTTTGTCGCCGGTATCGAACGGGCGGTCCGGCAGCACCGCGGGCTCCTTAACACCTCTCGCCTCATCCCACTTGCCGAGCAACACGCCCACGGCCTCGGCGTAAAGCTCGGCGCGGCGATCCGGGAGCTTGACCCGATCGCGGTGGACCATGGCGATAACGGTGAGCATGAGGGGATTGATGGCAAGATCGCGAATGCGCTCGTTGCCCTCGATGGCCTCCATGAGTTGGCGGGTCTGCTCGGCCGCATAGCCCTCGGCGCTCTCCCCCGCTCCCATCTGCCCGACAGCGACCAGTCGGTGCCAGTTGGTGAGGAAGCTGCGTACATCCTCCAATGTAAACTCGCGCACCGTGGTGGTGGCGAAGGACTCGCCGAGGCGGGCCGGTCCCGTGTAGCCGACGATGCGGCTGGTGATCAGATAGCGGCAGTCCGGGTAGGCGCGCACGAAGCTCTCCACCAACCGCGAGACGCGGCGCCGCAGGTCCGGATCGGCCACCTCATCCAGTCCATCCAGGAGCAGCACCGCATCACCGCGCATGAGCCAGGCATCGAAGAAGTCCGCCGGAAGCTCAATGCGCTCGTTGGCCAGGGAGCGGAGGAGAAACTGAAGCAGCTGGGCGTGTCCCTCCGTCCCGTCCTCGTGGGCGTTCTTGAGGAAAGCGCCGACTTGACGCAAGGGCAATAGGATGGGCAGGCGGTGCGGCTCATCCGTCCCCAACTTGTCCTGCACCGAGGCGGTCTTTTCAGCCAGGTCGCGGGCGTAGGGGAGCGTAAGATAGCGCAGCAGGGTGGTCTTGCCACTGCCCGGATCACCGAGCACGACGAGGCGGGTATTCGCCTGCAGGGCCTCTTCCACGCTCACCGTCACGGTCTCGGTGGTGGCTCGCTCTCCAGGGGCGAGTTTGGCCTCCTCGCTAAGCCAGTCCTCCTCGCGCTCGACCAGACGCTGCTGGGTGCCTCGCAGGCGGATGTAAATGCGGTCCAGCTCGATGTGGACCAGCCGGCCGCCGGAGCGGATGCCCTGCAGTTGCAGGTAGCGGTTGCGGCTGACGACGTGCTGCAGGTAGCGCCCCAGGGCCGATTCCCGATCCACCGCCTCCATGGGCATCGGGGCCTCGCCCACGACCACGGTCGATCCTTCGCGGGCCACCACGATGGTGCTGTGCTCGACGTTCTGGCCGATAGCGATGGAATCTCCAGCAGCAGCGACACCGCTGTTCTGCGCCTCAGCATGCATCGCCGCCGATTCGGATGCCTGGTCATCATCGCCAGAACCTGCTTTCGTTTCGTCCCCGAGACGGTCCTTGATCAGCGCCTTGAGGTGATCCGCCAGCAGGGGCCCGAACGCGGCCGGGGTGTCGTAGCCGTTGTATCCGCCCTTGAACGAGCCGTCCGCGTTGCGAAATTCGGCGAAGAAGGCTTCGACGGCCTGCCACTGTTGATACTTCTCCATGAAGGCGGGATCCGACGGGCGAAAGACGGGCTCCTCGGTGCGGCGGTAGACCAGGATTTTGGGGCTGCCGGACTCTTGCGCCGCCTTGCGGGCGTCGAGATACTCCCACTCGGTGCCGGAACGACAGGCGCTGCCGTCCGCCTTGCTCTCCCAGGTCGTCGGCAGGGACGTGCCCATGCGCGCCCAGAAGATCACAACCACGATGTCGCACTCCGACGGCCGGGTCAGCCCCCGCTTGATGGCCTCCTGCGGGGTCATGGTCGCCTCCATCGGCGCCCCACCCGGGCCGTCCCAGGCGACCAGATCGACGGTGATCTTGCCACCTAGCAGTGGGTCATAGGGCAACCGCTCGATCGCCTCCCGGGCAATGGCACGCTCCTCGACCACGTCTCCGGGCGAGGCGAGGAAAATGCTCAAGTGCAGCGGCGATGCTGAAGGTTGCTGTTTTCCTTTTGCCATGCTTTTGCGCTTCAGAGTCTAGAGGCTTCAGAGGTCAGAGGAATGGGGACAACACCACTCGAAACCCGATGATGAAGCCGCTGGAAAAGGGATTGAAAGCCCAGCGGGAACCGCAACGCGGGAGATCATCGCCGGGGCGCGAGGGGCCGCCGCGCAACACCCGCTGACCGGAGTCCCCCAAGTCCTCCCGCTCTCGTCGTCCATCGACATTATCGGGGTACGGGTAACCACCAAAACGGCTTCGTGTCCATTCCCAAACATTTCCGATCATATCGCGGCATCCATAAGGACTCCCCCCGCAGGGAAAACATCCAACGGCACAGATTTGGTTAAAGAAGGCGGCGTGATTTGCCAGGTTCAGATGACCTGATCTCGGCCTCCGCCGTTGTTGTTGGGCAGGGTTGGAAAACGCTTGAGAATTCAATAGCAAGCAGGCTGAGGGAAGCGATTGTGCCAAGCTGCCTTGGACCGGCGCTCGGATT
>JAYEJW010000634.1:0-5113 GCA_034716535.1 Pseudomonadota bacterium | reverse complement strand
CCAGCGCCCTGAGGCGCCTGCACTGCAGGCTGCTGAGGCCGTCCTGCGGGTCGTCGGCATTGGCGAGGTGGGTCATGAGGGCCGGTGGGCCCGCGACCCGGGGGTTTCGGGACAGCCGCGCGATGAGTCCCGGCACCGCCTCCGGCAGGAAACCGAGCCGGCGCATTCCCGTATCCACCTTGATCCAGATCCGCAGTGGGTGTGGCACCTGGGCCCGCTCCAGGAGCGCCACCTGTTCTTCCTGGTGCAGCACCAGCTCCAGCCCGTAACGTCCGGCGTACTCGAGTTCGTCGGGAAATGCCGCCCCCTCCAGGATCAGGAGTGGCTTCCCGACACCTGCCTCGCGCAGGCGCACCGCCTCCTCCACCCTGGCCACGGCGAAGCCGTCCGCACCATCCAGGGTGGCCGCGACCTCCTCCATACCGTGTCCGTAGGCATTGGCCTTGATGACCGCCCAGACGCAGCTGCGCGGGGCGTGGCGCCGTACCACCGCCAGATTGTCCCGCAAGGCGGAATGGTCGATCAGTGCTCGCGGACCCGCAAGCATCAATAACCCGCGTCCCCGTAGACGTCGGCGACGAAGTTCTCGAACTTGGTGTACTGACCCAGGAAGGTGAGCCTGGTCGTCCCGATGGGGCCATTGCGCTGCTTGCCGATAATGATCTCCGCGATGCCTTTCTCCTTGCTCTCCTCGTTATAGACCTCGTCGCGATAGATGAAAACGATCAGGTCCGCGTCCTGCTCGATGGCGCCGGACTCACGCAGGTCCGACATGATGGGGCGCTTGTTGGTCCGCTGCTCCAGGCTGCGGTTGAGCTGGGACAGCGCGATCACCGGGACGCTCAGCTCCTTGGCCAGGGCCTTGAGGGAGCGGGAGATGGCCGAGATCTCGGTGGTCCGGTTCTCCCCGATACCGGGCGCCTCCATCAACTGGATGTAGTCGAGAACGATGAGACCCAGACCGCCCTGCTCACGCTTCAGACGCCGCGCCCGTGCCCGCACCTCCATGGGCGAGAGAGCGGGGGTGTCGTCGATGAACATGGGCGCTTCCGCCAACATGTTTACGGAGGAGGTCAAGCGCGGCCACTCGTCGTCCGCAAGCTTGCCGGTGCGTACCCGGTGCTGGTCGATGCGGCCCAGAGAGGACATCATCCGCATGGCGAGCGCATCACCGGGCATCTCCATGCTGAACACGGCAACCGGCTGCTTGGCCTCAATGGCCACGTTCTCGGCGACGTTCATGGCAAAGGTGGTCTTGCCCATGGACGGCCGCCCGGCGACGATGATCAGCTCCGAGGGTTGCAGCCCCGAGGTCATCATGTCGAAGTCGGTAAAGCCCGAGGCCAGGCCGGTGATGGGCTCGTCGCGCTGGTACAGGACCTCGATACGCTCGACCGCCTTGCCGAGCAGCGTCTTCAGGGGTTGAAACCCGCCGCCCCCGCGTGCCTCCTGCTCTGCGATCTCGAATACTCGCCGCTCGGCCTCGTCGAGGAGATCGGCCGACTCCCGTCCCGCGGGATTGAAGGCGATGTCGGAAATGTCGGTCCCGACGGAGATGAGCTGGCGCAGCACCGAGCGCTCGCGCACGATCTTGGCATAGGCCTTGACGTTGGCCGCGCTGGGGGTGTCCTTGGCGAGAGTACCGAGATAGGGCAGGCCGCCGGCATCTTCGAGCTCGCCCTTGCCCTCCAGGGTCTCTGCCAGGGTGACGACGTCGAAGGGTTGCTCTTTCTCCGCGAGCCGCCGCACCGCGGCGAAGATCAACCGGTGCTCGCGGCGGTAGAAATCCGCTTCCCCGACCTTGTCTGCGACGGCGTCCCACGTCTGGTTGTCCAGCATGAGTCCGCCGATGAGTGATTGCTCCGCCTGGATGGAGTGGGGAGGAACCCTCAGATTATCCGCCGCCTGGGCGGATTCTTCCGGAAACGGGGAGAGGTGCGAGTCTGACATATCCCCATTGGCAGCCGAAATGGAAAGGTGATGAAACCGGAGGCGGCGCAGGCGGGACTGCGTTGGTCTCCAGTCTCCGCGCTCTTTGCGACCCAGTGCCGCCAGACGATTCTCCAACCGAAGGGCACCGAGCGCAAGGACGGGCGGTCTCCGAACCCGACCTGCCGCTCGCAATCGATCCCGGCGCCTGCCGTCGGGACGGCTACGCCAAGGCGCGGGTCCGAAGCCGAATCGGCCGCAGGCCGCCTTACTTCTCGGGGACGATCTCGAGCTTGAGTGTGGCGTCGACGTCCGCGTACAGATGCACGACCACTTCGTACTCCCCCGCGGCACGCAAAGCCCCCTCTGGCAGGCGCACCTCCTGCTTCTCGAGCTTCAGCCCCAAATCCTGCACGGCGGCGGCAATATCAGCCGTCCCGACGGAGCCGAACAGCCGCCCCTCGTCGCCCGCCTTGCGCGCGAGGGTCACGGTCAGGCCGTCGAGCTCCCCGCGGCGGGTCTGCGCGGCCGCCAGACCCTGTTCGGCTTCCCGCTCGAGCTCCGCCCGGCGCTCCTCAAAGGCCTTCAAGTTCGCCTCGGTCGCCGCAGCCGCGTAGCCCGCGGGGATCAGATAATTACGACCGTATCCGGGACGGACCGAGACCTTCTCCCCCAGCCCCCCCAGGTGACCGACCTTCTTCAACAGAATTATTTCCACTTGGGTACCCCCCTAAGATTTGCAGGTTCGCGGCGCCCCGGCGGCGCCGGAGCATCCCGCGATGTAAAACGGCGCCGCGGTGGTACGCGGTGCGACTCAGCCTTCGTGCTCGTTGCGCGCCCCGACCCTTGCGCGCACGTCCATCCAGATGTCCAACAGCCCCAGGCCAGCGACCAGAATCTGCCCATGAGGCATGGCCAGGACCAGCAGCGCGTAGAACCCGATCAGCCACGCCTTGTGCGCCTCGAATGCCGCGGCGAGACCATGCACGACCGCCACGCCCTGCAGAAAGAACAGCGGCATCAGGAGCAACAACAGCTCCGCTGCCCACAGGTTGCTTTCTCCGAAAGAAACCACGAGGGTCAGCACCAATGCCGCATACCCTGTCGCCGGATGGAGCCGCAGGGCACGAAACTCTTCACCAAAGCCACCCGGGTTATAGAGCAGCGCCTGCCACCAGCGGCCCAGGAAGAGCGCCAGCACCACCTGGAAATAGAAGGTCGCGGAGAACGCGCCGGTCATCCAGCGCGCGACCTGTGCGACCAGCGCCTCGCTCCCGGCGTCGTCGATCACCTGGCTGTCGACCAGATTCTGTCGCACCGGCTCCAGGAGCTCGGCCCAGAAGGTTGCCGGATCGCCGGTCTGGAGGTGTATCACGGCCAGGATCAAGAGGCCGAACAGGCCCGCCAGTTGGACTGCAACACCGAGCGAGCGCGCGTGACGCAGCACGACGGCCAGCAGCAGAACGGGCAGCCAAAGGGCCAAGGCAAAGCCGATCGCCGGTAGCGGACTGCCAAGCACCAGGAAGGCGAGAAGTCCGCTTGCAAGCCCGGCGAACAGGCCCACCAACAAGCCTTCCGCCGCCCCCTGGCGCAGCGTGACCAAGGCCACGGCGGCAGAGCTGACCAGCCCAACCAGCGGCACGACCAGCGACAAAACGGCGGCTGCCGCGGCGACCATCGCGGCCTGCGAGCGGCCGCGCATGGTAAAGCTCGCCAGCGCTTTCATTCCCTATTCACACCGATCCGGCACCCCAGCCCAGGGGCGACCGGGCATCGCTAACCGGCAGCCGGCGACCCGAATCATCCGGCCGGATCTCACGGAAAGCCGATGCGATCAGTGGCTATCGGTGTAAGGCAGCAGCGCCAGAAAACGGGCGCGCTTGACGGCCTGCGCCAACTGGCGCTGATACTTGGCCGAGGTACCCGTGATACGGCTGGGTACGATCTTGCCGGATTCGCTGACGTAGGACTTGAGCAAGTTCAGGTCCTTGTAGTCGATCTCGGTGATCCCTTCGGCGGTGAACCGGCAATAGCGCTTGCGGCGGAAAAAACGTGACATGAGACCCTCCGATTTTAATCCTGTTCGTTTGCGCTGCGCTCACCGCCAACATTGCCCGAGGACTCGCTTGTTGGCTCACGTTCCTCGCTGGACTTGACCAGCGGCGATGCCTCTGTGACGGCTTCGTCCCGGCGCATGACAAGGTTGCGCAGCACCGCGTCATTGAAGCGAAACGCGCTCTCGAGCTCGTCCAACGCCTCACGGTCGCACTCGATGTTCATGAGCACATAGTGTGCCTTGTGCAACTTATTGATCGGATAAGCCAGTTGCCGCCGCCCCCAATCTTCCAGGCGATGGATCGTGCCGCCGCGTTTCTCGAGATTGCCCTGATAACGCTCGATCATAGCCGGCACCTGCTCGCTTTGGCTTGGGTGCACCAGAAAAACTACTTCGTAATGTCGCATGAAAGCTCCTTTCGGATTGGTCAGCCTCCCGCACCGGCGGTGAGGCAAGGAGTGATACCCGTCTCGGGTAAACGGGTAATGATACAGAAAAAATAACGGCGGTCAAAACCAGCGGGCACGGTCGGGACTGCAAGACACCGCGTCAACATCCGGCTGGCGCGCCCTGATTGGTGGGAAATCGGCGTGGGGACGGAGGATCGGGTCGACGGCGGACCCGGGTCAGTCGTCTTGAGTCGCCTCGGAGAGCGCTGTCCTGCGCCGCGTATACTCCTCCTCCAACGCCCCGACGTGCCCGACGACGTTCTCCAAGGCCTCCCGCTTGGAATCGTCCTGCGCTTCCTCGAGCCACTGTTCGAGCTCCTCCCTGAGATCTTCCAGTACATTGACTGCGCCCTCCAGTCGGCACAGCTCACACGCCTGCTTGGAACGATTCTCGCCAGACATCCTGTGTTTCTCGGATTGAAATTGTTGTGGATAAGACCGGGTGACGCAGAGAATACGCTGCCTTCAGGACCGCATCAACCGTCCCTGGAATCGCAAGCAGCCCCCTGCAGCGCGAGGTAGCCGGAACGACCGGGCAGCTCGCCCCACCCTACCTGATGGCAAGGCAGCTTTTCGAGGTCCAGGGACCTGAAGACATCCGCTATGGGATGAATGTCCGCCTGTACACCCCGCCACATTACAAGCAACCTTTCCATCACGGGCCGCAGCTTCATGCCCT
>JAYEJW010000633.1:0-5150 GCA_034716535.1 Pseudomonadota bacterium | reverse complement strand
TGGTTTCTGCCGTCGCCCCCGACGGGCGCACACTGGTCTCGGTGGATACCGATGGGACCATGAAGCTCTGGGGCGTCGAGACCGAACAGGTACACGCCGTGCTGCAAGGGCACATCGGTCAGGTTTACGAGGTCGCCTTCTCCCCCGACGGGCGCACACTGGCCTCGGGGGATTCCGATGGGACCATCAAGCTCTGGGATGCCGAGACCGGGCAGGACCGCGCAACGTTGCAGGGGCACGCCTCTTCGGTTGAGGACGTCGCCTTCGCCCCCGACGGCCAAACCCTGGCCTCGGCAAGCAAGTATCGGATCAAGCTCTGGACGGCCGAGAGCTGGTAGGAAGACGCAGCGTCTCAGGGTACTCCGTCGCCCTCGCGCCCTAAGGACGAACTTTAGCCTCCGCGAGAGATCACGACATGGGAGGCGCCCGGTGCAATCAACAACACGACCATAGGCAAGATTCCGATCGTTGCACAGAATGCGAGACCTGAGAGCCGGAGATTAAGGCCAAGAATCATTCGCTTATCCCCAGGTCCGGCTACTTCTCAATAACCCGAGGCAATCTCGTAGGGCGGATCAAGGAGCGCAGCGACGGATCCGCCGATGGCCGCGATTTTGGTGGGTCCGCTTCGCTTGACCCACCCTACAGCGGCCGGGGTGCCCCGGGTTTTTGAGAAGCTACCAGGTCCGGGCCTTCCCGATACGAATAACCGGTCCCATGCGCTGGAACGCATCCCGCGGTCCCGAGAGTCTGCTCTCCGTCGCCTTTGGTTGCCCCAAAATCGAACTGCCGGTGACCGCTTCCGGCGTTCACCGGCCGGTCGGGCGCACTCGGTTGACAGGCAGCAAATGGGACACTTCTGCCGGTGGCCACGCCAAGGTCAAGATCTGCAGCCGAACGTGATAGCTAGTTTTCGAAAGCCGGTCGGACGCCTCTGCTGTGGTGAAAAAGAAACAGCTTACCCAGAAGGTCCGATAGTCCGTAGTGGGTCGTCTACGGACGTTCAGCTAGGGATGCCTCCCGGTTCCGATCCCCGCGGCGGCGAAGGTCAGCAGTCGGCCAGGAACGGACATACGGAGGGATACCGCTAGCGAAAGAGTGTAAGATTTTCTGACATCCTGCTGCGCGACGAGGCGAACAGCCGCCGCCAGCCAGGAACGGACCTCCGATTATCGCGGACAAGGCGGTGTGTCCGCGCTAAACTTTGTCGAGTCTCCGGAGGATCGGCGGAGAGACGGTCGTTCCTTTCCCGGCTAACGCTAGCCTAGTCCTGCAGGAGACGACATTGGTCCGATCAAGTGCTCGTTGGCTAAACGAAATTTGAGCAATTGTGGTAGTTGCACGACTATGGACGAAGGCGACCTCATATACTCGAAGCACTGTCAATCAGTGTCCAGAAATGGCAAAACGGTCAGAGTAGAGATCTACAGTTCCGGAAGGAACGACTGGATTCTCGAAGTCGTCGATGAGGAAAACAACTCGACGGTTTGGGACGATCCGTTCACCACCGACGACGAGGCATTCCAAGAATTCCAGCGCACCTTGGAAGAAGAAGGGATTGAATCGATGATTGGCCTCCGTCATTGAAGTCGGTCCTACGCATCCTGAAGCATAGACAATTTAATCGCACCGCCGGTTTCGGCCAAGTACGAACCTCCGAGCATTCGGATTTAGGCTACAGTTAGCGCGTCCACTCAAGATAGCGGAGGTGCAATTTTCTCCGACCGTATAGTCCCCCGAGGAGCGTCCCAGGAGCACAGTTGAACGTGGAGAACCTGGAGCGTCCGGGGATATCCGTGTTTCTTGGTAATACTCTGCAGAGGGAGGTTGACACCAGAAAAACATGTGTTGAGCGCATCGAACGGGTATCCGCACCAAAACCCGAGTGAAAGAGGAAAATGAGATGACTCTATGCCCAATCGCCTTAGTGGCCGGCTGCAAGAAATGTCCGGCAGTCTCGGTCTGTCCGTTGAAGAGCGTAATCGGAGATTGCCAGGAGCCAGCGGAGACGGAAACGAAGCAGGACTCCGAGAAGGCTCAGGCTAGTGTGAAGCGGGATGAGTAACTGCAAACGACAAGGTCGTAAGGAGTGTCCGCGCCCTGCGCCGTAACTTCATGTCGAAAGGACGGGCCGGAAGCACCATGCCACAGGTTTGGCCAGTAGCCGCCGGCCGTTCACTACCACGTTATCTGCATTCCATAAGATCCGCTTGGGTAGGCTCCGGGCGCTGAAACGTCGTTGCCGGGGCGAGAGGCCCGACCGTCAACAGTCGGCCAACACCGGTCGTTCCCGGGTCGGCTCAGTTCCCAGTGGGAAAATGCCGACAGCGACCTACGCCTGTACCGCTACCGGCGAAAGACCTCCTGAGCCAACGGGACCCCATTTCCCACCCGCTTGTGAAACGTCTGATCGGCACACGAAGCCGGGAGTATCTTGACCACGTCTTTTTCTGGAACGCCGTGGACATCGAAAGGAAGCTGGCCGGCTTCCCAGTGTATTTCAACCAATCTCGCATCCACGCTTCACTCCTTGGCGATACACGGGCAGAAGTCGGCGGCGGACGCGTTAACAGGCAAGCGTTACTCCAGCGTTCTCGCTGGCAGACTCACTGCCGCGGACTCTACCCGCTATTCGTGGCAGCGTGACTGTGAATTCGCCAGAGACACTCTCGACGAATCCTCATCTGGGCCCGAAGAAGCAAGACGACGACTAAGCCGTTCGGTATAGGTGTTGCGATACACGCTGGATTTTCTAAGAAATAAATGGGTTGCGGCACAAAATGGCCAAGAAAATATTTTTTGCACCATTTCCACGCCTAACCGCATGATTTTCCGAACGAAGCGTGATAGCGAACAACACCTTTGTCGGGCGGCTTGGACGACGCCTCGGTTTCGTCGTATATTGAGCTCAGGCGACGACTGAACGGTACAGTTTATCATGCACCCCGTTCTCATTCTCATTCCTGCGGCAGCTCTAATGCTCGGACCTGAGTTATGGGTGCAGCACGTGCTCCGGCAGTACAACCGCAAAGACGAGGATTCCTTCAATAGCACGGGAGGTGAGCTGGCACGGGAACTCCTTGACCGCTACCGACTTCACAGCGTCAAGGTAGAAAGCACCGACTTGGGAGATCACTACGACCCCCAAGCGAAAGCGGTACGCCTCACCCGCGACAAAATAGATCGCAAGACCCTCACTGCTATCACCAGTGCCGCACACGAAGTAGGGCATGCGCTCCAGGATGCCTACAGATACCCCCCGTTCGTGTGGCGAACGCACGTGGCCAAGTTCGCTCAGGTAACCGGAAAGGCCGGTTCTGCTATGCTTTTCGCCGCGCCCATTGCGGCACTAGTTAGCCGCAATCCAGTACCTCCCATGGTCATTGGAGCGACCGCTGTTGCCATAATGGGGACCGGTCTGCTCGCCCAAGTGGCGGCGTTGCCCAGCGAGCTGGATGCGAGCTTCCGCAGGGCACTGCCACTATTGCGAGACAGATATATCGACAGGGAGCAGGAGAAGTCTGTCAGGAAAATCCTCTTAGCCTCCACATTGACCTACATTGCGTCTTCCTTGGCAGGCGTTCTGGGCATTTGGCGTTGGCTCCCGAGTGCACCCAGGACCGGAACGCCGCGCCCGGCCCCGAGTCCAGCTCCGCGTCCGAGTCCCACACCCGTCGCCGCAAGCTAGGGTGCATCGTCTCCGTAGGGATGGGGTGCGCCGGTGATTGATACGTGGAGAGAGAGAGATGGATTCGCGAGCGAGCCCTCTGACTCGGAAGCCCCAGCACCTTCCCTGCAGGCGAAGTCGCGCCCGCCGACGAGCACGCGGATGGCACCGAGGAATGCGGTCCAGTAGTCCGGGTAGGCGTCTGGACTTTGTGAGTCCAACCGCAGGTCGTCCCGCTCGATGCAGACCTGCTACGCGGTGCCTTCGTCACTCTCCTCGGCCTTGTACACGCGGGCCCAATCGCGACAGCCCTCCATGAACCGCTTCTCTGTGGATGCCTACGTGCGCATCGCCGGGCGCGACAGAGCGGGGCTTGAGCGGCTGCTGCAGTCACCCGCCGTACCGCACTGAATCGTCGCGTGAGCGTCTCCTTTGGGTCGGAAGCACGCTTAGCAATCCCGCTCCAGGCCAACGATGGTTCGGGGGATGACTCGACGGTCGTGTTCGGCCGCAGGCCGATCCAGGGGAGCGCAAAGGGGGACAGCGGCAGCCAAGTGATCGGTACATGCGCTATTCTTGGCGTTTTCTGGAAGCGGCTGTTGCCGTCGGAACGGCAAGGTATCTCCGACCGGCTTTTCGCGCCAAGTTGTCGCGATTCAGCTTGTCCCGACGATCGCTATTTCCGTCTAGTACCGTTAGCCTAGAAGCTGCCTTGCAGGGCGTAGGCCGCGTAAGAGATCCTTAAATGCCATTCACACTAATTCACATGGGGCCTGGGGTTGCGTTCAAGGCTATTGGCGGGCGACATTTCAGTCTGATGGTCTTTGGCTTCTCTCAGGTCGCAATGGATATAGAGCCTTTGGTGCGCATGATTCGTGGCGACCTCGTGATTCATGGTGTGAGCCACACCTATATCGGCGCTCCCGTCATTGCTCTAGTCTCGCTGGTGATTGGTCGGCCAGTGTGCCAGTGGCTTTCGCATGCGTGGAATCTCAGTCCGCGTTCCGGGGTTCTCGCTGGGCTGAATGCGCCGAACGTCATTCCTTGGTCTGCAGCGGGAGCAGGGGCTCTTGTCGGTACGTATTCCCACGTCGCGTTGGATAGCATCATGCATGCCGACATGCGGCCATGGTTCCCGTTCACCAGAAACAACGGAATGTCGAGCCTTCTGTCCGTCGAGTCGCTCCATACCCTTTGCGTCGCACTGGGGGCTGCTGGCCTTGGAGTGCTGGCCTTGCTGTTCTGGTTGAAGAAATCAGGCATCACAGGCAGAAGGACGGGCTAACGAATGATGTCTCCTTAGGGTCGTGAGCAGTCATTCGTGGCAAGTCCTGACTCCCAGTACTTTGTCCGGGTTCAGTGATCCGGAAAAAACGGGCTGATGGAGAAATAGAGGATCAGCCCGGCGATCAGGCTATATAGTGTCTGAATGGAAACTCGGTTTTATTCGCCGGCACCGGCATCCCCGAATGGCCGCCGCGAC
>JAYEJW010000632.1:0-5151 GCA_034716535.1 Pseudomonadota bacterium | reverse complement strand
CCTACCTGGAGCGGCACGATCCGGAGTCCATGCCGAGCGGGCTCTATCCCTGCCTGTCGATCCGTCAGCCTGTGGTCAAGCCCCTGGGCGGGACCCAGGAATTCCGCCAGTCCCTCATCGACATCATCCACAAGGTGGACCCGGACGGGTCGCTGGGCATCAAGAACTACTTCGCCTTCGACACGGTTGAGGACTGGATGCGGGCCCACTTCGACGATATCCCCGGCCTGAAGGAGGATGGGGGCTACGACTTCCTCAAGCAGAAGGGCGTCTGGCCCATCTATGGCAAGGTGGACAAGGACACCGCCAAGATCGTCGACGGCAACGGAAACGAGGTGGAGCCGGAGTACGGCCTGCACGAGAAGGAGTTGTCGGCCTCGGACATGATGGGGGCGGAGATCGACGAGGACGGCACCATCGGCAAGGAAGGCCACGCAATCGGCGTGCAGATCGGCGGCAGGAACTATGTGGGTTTCGGCACGCCCTCCCGGCGCATCGAGCTCTACAAGGAGAGCTTCAGGAAGTACGGGTTCAACCCGCTGCCCACGTACAAGCGCTTGTCCTCGCGGGACAAGAGCGACGACGAGTTGGTGCTGACCACCTTCAAGGTGAACGTGCACACCCAGAGTCGTACCGCTGGCACCAAGTACCTGGCGGAGCTCTACCACAAGAATCCGGCCTGGATTAATCCGGAGACTGCCAAGACCCGCGGTATCGCGGACGGGGACCTGATCCGTGTCACCTCCAAGGTGGGCCACATCGTAACCCGAGCCCACGTCACCGAGGGCATTCGTCCGGACGTGGTCGCCATCTCCACCGCTTGCGGCCACCCCGCTTACGGGCGCCTGGCGCAGCTCAAGCACCGGGAGGCAGCGGCGGAATGGGCCCAGGGCGGCGACCCGGATATCGCCAACAACGTCTGGTGGGACGACCGGGGTGTCCACCCCAACCCCATCATCCGCCTGGCGGTCGATCCCATCGGTGGATCCCAGGGCTGGTTCGACACCCTCGTCACGGTCGCGAAGGCGGAGTCGGGGGACAAGTACGGCGATGTCGAGGTAGACATGGAGCAGCACATGAAAGACTACGAGCACACCATCCGCTACGCCTACAACGGCGATCTGCACCGGGAGAATCACAAGGAGGTGGACATCGACTGGAACGACCTGCCTGAGCCTGCGCTGCATGGCCATGGACAGGGTTGATCCGATCGAGGGTATGACTATCGGCAGTGCGGTGGCGACGGCGGGCGCCGCCGCTTGGGAGGACCAAAGAGATGCAGATGCAAGAGCAGATTCCTGACCCAGGGCTCGCGGCGCCCGGATTGGATGTCCGCGCCGGCGAAGCGGTCGCCGTCGCCGGTCTGTTCCGGTTCCTCGGACGCTGTCTGGAAGAGGAGATCGACCGGGACCTGTTGCGTGCGCTCCGCGGCGCAATAGGACAATCGCTCCTGGAGATGGGATGGACCATGGACCGCGCCTTTCTTGAGGGGCCGGAAGACGAGCTGCTGGAGCAATTGGCCGAGGAATTCACCGGGCTGTTCGTGGCGCCGGGCGGTGTCAGCCCCTACGCGTCGGTGTTCGAGACCGGCTGCATGTACCGGGAGCCCTGCGATCAGGTGATGGCGGCATACAGCGAGGCCGGCTGGGACTACCGTCGCAAGCTCACCGGGGAGTTTCCCGACCATATCGGTACCATGCTGTGCTTTCTGGGCGAGCTGGCCGCCAAAGAGTCCCAGGCCCTGGAGCAAGGGGACGCGGGCTCCGCCGATGCGTGGGCGGAGCGTCGCCGGACGTTTCTGCTGGATCAGCTGGGCCCCTGGGCTCCGGGTTGGTGCCGGCGCGCCTCCAAGGCGGCATTGCTGCCCTTCTACCGGCAGGTGCTGCAGTTCACCGAGCAGTTGCTGTGGCAGCAGCTCTCGGAGGTCGCCGACCGGCGACGCCTCAAGGAGCTGGTGGCGCTCAACCAACGTGAGCCGAAAAAGCTCGACTACGACGCGGACTTCCGCAAGGCGTCCGGGATCTGAAGGAGTAAGGTCATGCGCATCCTTCTGGTGGAAGGTTCCGGCCGCGGTTTTCTGAGCCAGTACAGCCACGCCTTGGCCATGGGTCTGCACGACGCCGGGGACCATGTACGGCTGGTGACAGGCGCGAGGGACGAGCTGGCGGACTGGCGGGTTCCATTCCAGAAGCGGGCCTGCCTCGCCGACGGACTCCCGGGTTGGTGGTGTCTGCGCCGGCAGGTCAAGGAGTACCAGCCGGATCTGGTGCACCTGCAATGGATCGACCGGCCCTTGGTGGCCCTGGTCTTCGTCCGCTGGGCACAGGCGCGCGGCATCGCCGTCGTGTATACGCCCCACAACATCCTCCCCCATGAGCGTCGATGGGTCAGCGTTCCGCCTTTTCGGGCGCTCTACCGACGTGTCGACCGGGTGGTCGCGCGGGACCGGCACCTTGGGTGGGCCCTGGAAGAGCTCCTCGACACCCCGCAAGAGCGTCTGGCCTATCTTCCCGGCAGCCCGAACCCCCTTGCGCTGCCGGAGTTTCCTTCCGCAACTTGCCCCGGTCTCCCGGACCGCCGTCCTGGTGAGGTCCAGGCGCTCTTTTTTGGGCATGGCTGCGCGCGCAAGGGGTTGGACGGATTCCTGAAGGTCGTGGCGGGGCGGGAATGGCCCGATAACCTCCACCTGGTGGTCGCGGGCGAAGGTGTGCTGACGGGCATCGAAGGGGATCTGCTCGACCGCGCCAAGACCAGGCTGAGGATCACGGTGCTCGACCGCTATCTGCGGCCGCCGGAGGTGGCTCATCTGTTCTCCCGCGGCGATCTGCTGGTCATGCCCTACCGCAAACAGTGCAAGAGCCCGTTGACGGACCTGGCCGCCGCCTTCAGCGTCCCGGTGCTGCGCTCGGACCGGGTGCAGGGGGCGGGATTCAGGGACGGGCAGCACGGGTTGACCTATCCCCACGACCGTCCGGAGTTGCTGGCTGGCCTGCTGCACGGTCTGGCCGTCGATCCCAAGGCGATGGAATCCCTGCGCGACGGGTTTGCGCAGCGGCAGCCGGTCCGGGCGGCTATCCGGCGCCTGGCCGAGGGCCACCGGCTCATGTATCGGGAGACGCTGGAGGGGCGGGCGCGGGTATCCCTCGCCGTCGGTCTGGCCGGCGGCCTCGTCGGAGGTGGTCTCTGATGTCCGGCGCCGGCAAGACTCTGATCCTCATCGCCCATGAGCGCAAGCTGCCGGATCTCGTCAAGCTGATGAGTAAGCGCATGGCCGTGTTCGAGGACTACCGGTTGCTGGCCACCACCGAGACCGGCGCGGTCATCGAGCAGGAGCTCGGGCTGGAGGTCACCTCCCTGTTCTCCGGCCGAAAGGGCGGAGAGATCCAGCTGTGCGGGCTCATCTGCACCAATACCATCCGTGCCGTCTACTTCATCCGCGACCCGGAGACGGCGCGCCTGGACGAGCCCGATATCACGCCGTTCTACAGGGCCTGCGACCTGAACAACGTGCCGCTGGCGAGCAACATGGTGGGCGCCGTGGCCCTCACTCACTGGCTCGGCCGCCACCTGGAACGGAAGGAGCCTGCGCGGGCGCCGCGACTGGCGGAGGCCGGATAGCGATGGAAGACAAGAGTTTTTCCAGCAGCGGGAGCCTAGCCGAGGCCGTCGATCTGCTCGAGGGTCGGGAATTGCTGGAGGACGAGCCCCTGTGTCTCAACCTGCGCGGGCGCATGGAGCACTGCGACCGCTGCGCCCAGGCCTGCCATTCAGGGGCACTAGGCCTGTCGGCGGATGCCCTGGAGGTGGACCACGAAAAATGCACTGGCTGCGGTGGGTGTGTACCCGCCTGCCCGGCGGGTGCCTTTCGGCTGACCGGGTTCTCGCCGGGACGGTTTCTCAAGGCCCTTGGCGTTAGGGTCGAGGTCCATCTGCACTGCACCGAGAGCAAGGACAGCGGCGGCGGCGTGGTCATCCCCTGTTTCAAGGTCTTGGATGAACGCCTACTCGCCGCCGCGCGCGGCGCTGGTGTGGAGGTCATGTACCTGCATGGTCTGGACCGCTGCCGAGGTTGCCGCCAGGGCGGTGCCCTGCGCCAGGTGGCGAGGTCTCGTCTGCGGGTGAAACGCTGGCTCGGGGACTCGGCGCCGGAGCTGCGTCCCGCCACCGGCGGTACCGATGTGCCGGTGGTTCCCAGGCAACGGGAGGATCAGCCACACCTCAGCCGGAGGTCGTTCCTGCGCTTCGCCGGAGCCCGGGCGGTGACAAGCGCTGTCCAGTGGCTGGTTCCGGTCGAGGAGGACGAGGCCGTGCCCGACCTGCCCTTCTTTCAAGGCGATCCGGAGGAGATTCGCAGGCCCCACCCCTATCAGGCATTGTTGGCGCAGCAAATCGACCAAGTCCCCTGGGAGGAGGGAAGGCCCCTTCCATGGCGTCTGCGCACCCTGGCGGAGCACTGCACCGCGTGCCTGTCCTGTGGGCGGCGCTGTCCCACGGGTGCCCTGGAAGCCGGGGAGGACGCGAGCTACCGGGGCATCTCCTTCGAGCCTGTCCTGTGCACCGACTGCGGACTGTGCGAGACCCTGTGCCCGGCGGACGCGGTCCAGACCCGGCTGGCGCGCGACCGCAGGGAGGTGGCGGTATCCCGCGCCGTCCTGATGATGCGCAGCCTGCAGAGCTGCAGCCAGTGCGGTCACCCCTTCCTCCCGGACACGGCCGAGGCGACCACTTGTCCCGTCTGTACCAACGAGCAGGAATTGGACGAGGAGTGGGTGGCGATGCTGGGGGGTTGATCCTCTCCGTCAGTGAAAACGTCGAGGCATAGGTATTCATGACCAATCGCGGATCGTACGTATCCCTGTCGGGACCTTGCATCGCCGTCTGACCGCTATCGCCCTCGCCTTGGGTGGCTCGTTCGCGGTCCTGTGGACCGGCCACTGGTGGGTGACGTTGCCCCGCACGCCGGAAGAGTTGTTCCGCGCGCGCTGCTCTAGCTGCCACGAGCTGCGCACCACGCGGGTGTGCGAATTCGCCGCCGAGCTACGCCCGGCCATCGTCGACACCATGCGGCAGTTGCATGGGGCCGATGAAGTGATCGACGACGAAGAGGCGGTGGTCATCGGCCGTTATCTGGAGGAGTCATTGATATGTCCC
>JAYEJW010000631.1:0-5161 GCA_034716535.1 Pseudomonadota bacterium | reverse complement strand
GGCACCCCGGCCGCTGTAGGGTGGGTCAAGCGAAGCGGACCCACCAAAATCGCGGCCATCGGCGGATCCGTCGCTGCGCTCCTTGATCCGCCCTACGAGATTGCCTCGGGTTATTGAGAAGTAGCATTCAACCGTCCCAGACGGGGTACGGTAGCGAAGGTAGCCCATGGGGGGGCGATCCGCAAGGTGTGTTACGGCGCGCTACGGCAGGGGGCTGTTTGCTCAGGGCGGCGACGGGTGTACGGAGCGGGGAGACATCCCTATGCTATGGTACCAATTGCCGAACGCGCCTCGCCCTTTTCGCAGTCACCGGCTGCAGAAGGACTGGAGGTGATCAGGTTTCGCAGGCGCTAAGCGCCTATCTTGCATTCCCGGAAACGGAGCAGGCCGCTCCAAGTGGTTTTAGAGCCAGGCGATTAGCGCTATTCATCAGCCGGAACGATCAAGGCCGATCGAAGTCGTAGGTCGAGCTAGGCGCGCTCGTAAGGTACTGAATTGTAGTGACGAACCTCGTGCGCGCCGTAACCCGACTCCTCCCGGGCATGTCGGGTTACGCTTCGCTAACCCGACCTACGGTTCAGCTGAGTTTCGACGCTGATCACTTAGAGCCAAGGCTCTCCCTCTCGCCCCGGGGATGTGTAAAGGAGTATGAAAGCCGTGACTTCGCAGATCAGCGACAGCTTCTGGATCGGTAAGACCTTCGACGATTTCCTGTTTCGTCCTCAAAAAGGTATCTGCGATTCCCGTCGACGAATTTCTCTCGCCTCGCGCCTCACGTCTACGCTTGCGTTAGAGCTGCCGATCATCTCTGCCAACATGGATAGTGTTACGGGAAAGCGAATGGCGGAGACCCTGTCGCTGGAGGGAGGGCTCGGCGTCATCCACCGGGCATTGCCCATCGACAAGCAGGTCGCCAAGGTGGCCGCGGTCAAGCGCAGTTACAGCGCGGTGATCGAGGAGCCCTTTCGTCTGCCTCTCGGCACACCGGTTGCAGAAGCCGTCTCCTTTGCCCGACGGCACAATATCGGTGGAATCCTGATTGAAACGACCCCCGGCAGCGGAATCTTGGCGGGCGTGCTCTCTCGCCGAGATATCCCTTGGTCGGATGAAGCCAGGAGCCGCCCGGTGGACGCGTACATGACGCCCATCGAGAAGCTCCACACCCACGCGCCGGGTATCAGCGTGGAAGAAGCGGAGCGGATCCTGTTCGAGAAACGCATCGAGCGCTTACCGTTGATCGATGCGAACCGGCGCATCCAGGGCCTTGTCACGCGCAAGGATATCCTCTTTCGTCGAGAACGCCCGTATGCCAGCAGAGATCACAAGGGACGGCTGCTGGTGGCGGCAGCGATCGGTGCGCGGGGTGATTTCCTGGAGCGGGCGTCGGAGCTTGTCAAATCGGGGGTCGACTGTCTGGTCATCGACATCGCTCACGGCCATTCCAGCGTAATGGCCGACGCGGTCGAGCAGATCCGTAACCGCGTGGGCAAGATCCCGCTTATCGGGGGAAACGTCTCCACCGGTGCCGGGGCCCTGTTCCTGAAGGAGCTGGGTGTCGACGCCGTCAAGGTCGGTGTGGGTCCGGGCCGCGGTTGCCGAACGCGCCTGGAAACGGCGGCCGGGGTCCCGCAGCTTCAAGCGATCCGCGAGGCCTGGTGTGCGGTTGAAGAATCCATCCCGATCATTGCCGACGGCGGCGTAAGCCACGACAAGGACATCTTTCTTGCCCTCATCTGCGGTGCATCGGCCGTGATGCTCGGCAGTGCGCTCTCGGGCACAGACGAAGCCCCCGGGCTTGTGATCGAGGATCCGATCAGCCATACGAAGAAAAAGATCTATCGCGGCATGACCTCGCCGGAGGCCGTCTTCGAGTCGCTGTACGGCGTCGAGGACCCGGACCTGTTGGAAGAGGCGCTCGAAACGCCGGCCGAGGGCCAGGAAACGCAGGTCCCCTACAAAGGCAGCGTGGTTGGCGTTCTTGGCCGGATTCGTGGTCACCTGCAATCGGCCGTCAGCTATGCCGGCGAAGATTCCTTGGCGAATTCGCGAAAGAAGATCGTCCCGGATCCGAGGAAGTACCTGATCCCCCTGTCCGAGGCCTCGTGGCGGGAATCCTACGACCGATGATGAAAGAATCTTATCGATGACACACTCCAGCGAAACCAAAATCATGGCCCTTTTTTGCGATTTCGAGAATATCGCCTTGGGGGTCCGAGACGCGGAGGACGCGCAGTTCGATATCGGCAAGGTACTCGAGCGGCTCCTGCTGAAAGGAAACATCGTGGTGAAGAAGGCCTACTGCGATTGGGCCCGGTACAAGGAGTTCAAGGCTGCGATGCACGAGGCGTCCTTCGAGTTGATCGAGATTCCACATGTGCGCCAATCGGGCAAGAACTCGGCGGACATCCGCATGGTGGTCGACGCACTCGACCTCTGCTATACGAAGGACCACGTGGACACCTTTGTCGTCATCAGCGGGGATTCAGACTTTTCGCCGCTGGTGAGCAAATTGCGGGAGAACAACAAGACCGTGATCGGGGTCGGCGTCAAGAATTCGACGTCCGACCTGCTGATCGCGAACTGCGACGAGTTCATCTACTACGACGATCTCATCCAGCGCAAACGATCCCGCGGGAAGGCGGCGACCGCCAAGGTCGGCCGAAAACCGGCCCTTAGCAAGAAGGTGAAGGAGACCAAATCCGACGAGGACAGGAAGCAGGAGGCGTGGCACCTCATCGTCGAGACCTACGAGGCACTGCTGCAGGAACGTGGGGAGGGGGAGAAGATTTGGGGCTCGATGGTCAAGCAAGCCCTGAAGCGGCGCAAACCTGGGTTCAGCGAGTCCTACTATGGCTTCCGGTCCTTCGGAGAGCTCCTCGAGGAGGCGAAAACACGCGGCATTCTCGAGCTGGAGCGCGACGAGAAGTCCGGGGGATTCATCGTCAAGGGCTGTGAGAGCGCATGAACCTCCTCGCGCCGCTCGGACACACCAGACTCATCGTGGTAAGGGGCGCCACAGGGGTCTGCCACTGCAAATCCCAGGCTCTAAGGTGACGTTGGTGTTCTCTGTTTGCCGCCTGGTTTCCCGATGGTGCCGCTATATATATTGCCCTTGGCCAGAATAACCCCTCATGGGGATTCGGAACTCGTAAAGTTCCACGGGCTTCTGCGTTGGGTGTATACCTCATAACCCCTCATGGGGATTCGGAACACCGAGTAACGAAATACTCCTACAATATCTGCCAATCTCATAACCCCTCATGGGGATTCGGAACTCCAGTAGGCAGCATCACCACGGCGCAGACGTTTACCTCATAACACCTCATGGGGATTCGGAACACGGGGTCACCAAGTACTCCTACAATATTTGCCAATCTCATAACCCCTCATGGGGATTCGGAACCGCTGGTGGAGGCGTCGAACAGAACCGCCTGCATGGCTCATAACCCCTCATGGGGATTCGGAACCAAGATGACCGAGGACGGCCGCATCCGCACCATCGACTCATAACCCCTCATGGGGATTCGGAACGACGGTCTGCGTCAACGCCGCGTGCGCCTCCGTCTCCTCATAACCCCTCATGGGGATTCGGAACGCGCCAGCTCGCGCACGGCGTCCTTGCGCAGGCCATCTCATAACCCCTCATGGGGATTCGGAACCCTCGCAGCGTAGCGGAATCGGGCGCCTTTAGCCGGATCTGCCGGCGTCGATTGCCTTTCGGGCCAAGGCGGGGAGTTGTCGGAGTGGGGACTGCGATGCTTCATCGAGGGTCGAAGTAGGTGCTCACAACACGCCAAAGTCGCACTTGTGCCGGTTGTCGTCTTGTTCGCTCAGCTCTCCCTTGCCCGATACGGATTTTACCAGATGGGTAACCTGAACGTTCCTGCGGTTTGCGGCCGTGACTTCGGTTAGCCGGTCTTCGGGGATCATCAGCTCGCTGAACTCGCGGTGCAGGCGGATGGCGTCGGCCTCGGTAATGTCACCGGTGACGACGGAGTACTGTTCGTGGTTGAGATAACGCCGCAAGAGCTTGCGGAAGATTGAAGTGCGCTTGGCTTCGACGTCGTAGGTTATGAGCATGAACATGGTCAGGGCCGCCGCTTGAAGGATTCGTACTCGGAGACCTCGAGGACCTGCCGCTCCAGGGAGAGGGCCTCGCGGTAGATCCACTCGCGGTAAGAGCGCCCGCCGTATTGCTCCTCCAGGCGCAGCGAGAATTGCTCGGCAACATGACGGCGGCCGGTCTCGGTCAGCAGACAGACGCCGTCGCGGCGGTCGAACCAGTTGTCGGCGAGCATCTTTCGGCGCGCCATGCGGAATATGAGCATGTCGGTCAACACGGGCTTGAAGGGCTCGGCCAGGTCCAGGCTGAGGGAAGCGCGGCCCTGGCCCGGGCTGTGCAGCAGGCTGAAGGTCTCTTCCAGGTGGGTCTTGCACGCCTCGTGGCGCACGACGCTGTAGGTGAGCTGGTTGAGGAAGGAGATCAGGCAGTTGACCGGGTTGTTGGGCGGGCGTCTGACGCGTGGGGTGAAGTCCAGGGCGGGGTCGATGTGCTTCCAGCCGCCGTAGTACCACTCGTGGAGGTTGCCCTCGATACCCATGAGGGACTCGCTGCCGCCGGCCTTGGCGACCTTGGTCACCAGGCGTTGCATGTTGCCGACGATCTCGGACACGGCGGACGCGCCCCGGTATTGGTAGTAACGCAGGTTTGCGAGCATGTTGTGCGCCGCGCCGCGCACCACCTCGCGGGCGACGGCGATGCGCTTGGCCTCGTCGAGCAGCAACTCCGCCTGCTTGAGCTTGACCAAGCCTGCGGGATTGCGGTCGACGGGCTCGAAACAGCCCTTGCAATAGCCGTAGTAGTCGAAGACGGAGACCCTGACGCCGTGCTTGCCGCACAGGGTCAGCAGGCGGGTGTTCAGCCGGGTCTCGCCGAGCAGGACCAGGTGGCCGATGGATTCGATGGGAAGCGAGCGGGTCTTGCCGTCGATGGCGATGGAGAGGGTGCGTTCGCGCTGCTTGAGGATGGCGTCCCGGGTGACGAAGAGGGTTTCCATCAGTCGTATCCGCAAAAGGGGGCAAGGGAGCAACTGGCGCACAGTCCGATGCGTTCAGCGATGGGTACTTGGTCGCATCTGATGAGCCGCTCCAGGGCGAGGCT
>JAYEJW010000630.1:0-5174 GCA_034716535.1 Pseudomonadota bacterium | reverse complement strand
CAGTTTCCGACATCCTGATGAAGCTGTTGGCGAAGACAGCGGAAGAGCGCTATCGCAGCGCCGGCGGCCTGGCTGCGGATCTGCGCCGCTGCCTCAAGGCGGTGCGCACCCTGGGCCGAGTCCAAGCCTTCTCCCTGGGCAGCGAGGATCCGATCGAGCGCCTCGAGATTCCGGAGCGCCTGTACGGCCGCGAACAGGAGGTTGCACAACTCATGGCCGCCTTCCAACGCGTCGGCGTCGGTGGCGCCGAGCTGCTCCTGGTCTCGGGCTACGCCGGCATCGGCAAGACCTCGCTTGTCCTGGAGGTGCAGAAGCCGGTCGCGGGTGCGAAGGGCTACTTCGCCGCCGGAAAATACGACCAGCTCAACCGCGACGAGCCCTACAGCGCCCTCATCCGGGCGCTGACGGACCTGGTGCGCCAGCTGTTGGCCGAGGACGACCGGGCGATCGCCGCCTGGCGCAGACGCTTCACCCAGGCCCTGGGTGCCAACGCCCGAGTGATCCTGGACGTGGTGCCGGACCTCGAGCTCATCATCGGGCCCCAAGCCGCGGTGCTCGAGTTGGGGCCGATGGAGAACCGAAACCGCCTCGAGCTGCAGTTCCAACGGTTCATCGCCGCATTGGCACGGCGCGGCCATCCCCTAGTCCTGTTCCTCGACGACCTGCAGTGGGCGGACAGCGCGAGTCTGGGCCTGATGACGGCATTGCTGGGCGGCACCGGAGCCGAAAGCTTCCTGCTCATCGGTGCCTACCGCGATAACGAGGTGGACGCCCGGCACCCCTTGATGAGCGCGATCGAGGAAATCCGCCGCGCGGGAGAGGCGGTGTCGGACTGTCCGCTGGGGCCGCTCTCCAAGGAGCAGGTCGAGGCCATGCTCGCGGACGGATTCGGATGCGCGACGGAGCGGGTGCGCCCGCTGGCCCACCTGGCCCACGAGAAGACCCTCGGCAACCCGTTCTTCGCCCGGACTTTCCTCTCGAGCGCGTTCGACCATGGCCTCATCCGCTACGGGCAGGCCGAGGGCTGGGCCTGGGAAACGGCTGAAATCCGCCGCGTCCAACCGACGGACAATGTGGTGGACCTGCTGTCGACACGGATCGAGCGGCTGCGCGCGGACAGCCGCGCCGTCCTGGAGCTCGCCTCCTGCATCGGCAACCGTTTCGACCTCGCGACGCTGGTGACGGTGTGTGACCTGGATGTCGACTCGATCCGCGCGGCCCTGCTTCCCCCCTTGCGGGAGGGCCTCATCGAGACCAAGCGCGCGGACGTCTACGCCTTTCGCCACGACCGTGTCCAGGAAGCGGCCTATCGGCGGATCGACCCGGCCGAACGCGCCCGACTCCATCAGCGCATCGGCGCCCTGCTGATGGCACAATTCCCTTCCGAGGACTTCGGCGAACGTCTGTTCGAGATCACCGACCACCTGAATCAGGCGAGACCGTTGCTCCGGACGCGCGATGAGAGGCATCGACTGGCTCGGCTCAACCTGCAAGCCGGCGGTCGGGCGCGCCGGTCCGCCGCCTTCAACTCGGCCCTGACCTACTTCGACAACGGCATCCGGTCACTCGGACGGCGCCTCTGGTCCGACGCCTACGAGCTGGCTTATCCCCTGTATTTGGGCCGGGCGGAGTGCGCCTATCTGTGCGGCCAGCTCGAGGCGGCCGAAAAGGACATCGGCCGGCTGCTCAAGAGATCGGGCGGCGCTCAGGAACGAGCCCGGGCCTACCTGCTACGGATGATCCAATACGAAAATACGGCCCGATTCCCCGCGGCCGTGAGAGCCGGTAAGGCGGCCCTGGCCCTGTTCGGCATTCGCTTTCCCAAAGACACCGAGACGACGCAAGCCGCCATCGACGAGGCGATGAAGCGGATTAGACGCCGTATCGGGCACCGCCCGGTCGGCGGCCTCGCCGACCTCCCGCGCATGCAGGATTCGGAGACACGCATGGTCATGCGCCTGCTCATGACCCTGTGGGCGCCGGCCTATATCTCCGGCGACAAGCCGCTCACCGTCTTGATCGCCGCCCGCATGGTGGAGCTGTCCCTTGAGCACGGCAACACGGAGGAGTCGGCGTACGGGTATGTCACGCACGCCATCACGTTGGGCGCCATCCTTCGCGACTACGCCGCCGCCTACGAGTTCGGCCGCCTGGCCCTCGCGGTCAACCACCGCTTCGACGACCTGCGGGCGCGGGCCAAGGTCAACCACATGTTCAGCTGCTACATCGGGTTCTGGCGCCGGCCCATCGCGGAGAGCTTCCCATACTCGCGCGCGGCCTACAGCGCGGGCCTGGAGTCCGGTGATTTCGTCTACGCGGCCTACGGCTGCTTCCACGAGAGCTGGCACGCCCTGTTCAGCGGCTGGGAGCTGGAGCGGTTTCAGCAACACTACGGCGAGAAGCTCGGCTTTCTGGAACGCGTCAGAAACCGCAGCTTCTACGACGCCCACCAGCTCATGCTGCACTGGGGCCTGAGCCTCCAGGGCCGTACCCGGGAACTCGGCGGGCTGTCGGACGAGCAGTTCGACGAGAGCACCTACCTGGAGCGTTACCGCCAGGTGGATTTCTTCACCGCCTTCCACCACATCGCCAAGCTGAGCCTGCTCTATACCTTCGGCGATTACGCCGGTGCTCGGGCCATGGCCCGGCGTTCGCAGCGGGTGTCCCTGGGCGTGCGGGGCATGATCTGGGACGCGTGGCTGTGCTTCTATCACGCCCTGACGCTGACCGCCAGCGGGCAGGACTCCCGCACCGGACTGACCAAGGCGGAACGGTGCAAGCTCGACGAGCTGACCGATCGCATGGGCCTTTGGGCGCGGAACGGCCCCCAGAATTTTGCCCACCAGCATCGCCTGCTGCAGGCCGAGCGTGCCCGCATCGACGGGCGGCCGGCGGACGCCATCGAGCACTACGAGGCCGCCGTTTCCGGGGCCACCGAAGCCGGCTTCATACAGCATCAGGCCTTGGCCAAGGAGCGGTACGCCGAATTCTGGCTGGCGCGCGGGACCACCCGTTTGGCCCGGCTGTACCTGACAGACGCGCTCGCGGACTACGCGCGCTGGGGAGCCACAGCCAAGGTGCGGCGGCTGGCCGAGAGGCATCCCGATCTCGTGCGTGAAGCCGCCCGGCTGTGTCTACCGGAGACCAAGCCCGGTGCGCCGGAACATGACCCCCTGGACACCAGCACCCTCATTGCCGCCACTCACGCCCTCTCCGGCGAGGTGGACTCGGAGCGCTTGGTGGACATCCTGTTGCGCCTGCTGGTCCAAAGCGCCGGCGCGCAGCGCGCGATGCTATTCAGCCTGGAGGCCGGCGCCCTGGACGCCGTAGCCGAGGCCGCCGTCGATTCCGGCGGACTTTCGGTCCACCCAGCTGCGGGGGCCGACTGGCGTGCCCGAGCCGCGGGGAAGGCGGTCAATTATGTGCGGCATACCCGACGGACCCTGGTCGTCGACGAGGCGCTTCGGGACGCGCACTTGGCTTCGGATCCATACGTCATCAGCAGCCGTGCGAAATCCATCCTCTGCGCCCCCATGCTGCACCAATCAACGCTGGAGGGCATCGTCTATCTCGACAACGACCTTGTCACCGCTGCCTTCACCCCGGCACGTCTCAGCATGGTAGAGGCGCTCGCCGCTCAGGCCGCCATCTCCTTGAAGAACGCCCGTCTCTTCAGGGAAGTCCGGGGAGAGGCCGGGCGACGGCACAAGGCCGAGAAACGCCTGAGCGCCGTCGCGGCGGGCACGGCCGGGGCCGTCGGCGACGGCTTTTTCAGGGAGCTGGTGCTGCATCTGTCGCAGGCGATGGAAGTACGCATGGCCTTCGTCACCGAATGCGCGGATGCCGCCCGGACGAGGGTCCGGACCCTTGCCTTTGTCGACCAGGGCCAATTCGTGGACGAGCTGGAGTACGAGCTGGAAGGAACGCCATGCCGAGACGTGATCGGCGGCGATACCTGCTTCTATCCGGCCGGCCTGGAGGAGCGCTTTCCCAAGGAGAAGGGGTTGGAGTCCTATCTCGGCGTCCCCATGCACGGCGCCGATCGAGAGGTTCTGGGACACCTCGCGGTGCTGGACGACGAGCCCTTGGAACAGAGTCCGGACAACGAGTCGCTGCTGCGTATCTTTGCCACCCGGGCGGGTGCTGAGCTCGAGCGGCAACGGGCCCAAGCGGATTACGAGCGCGCGCAGGCAGTTCTGGCCGAGCGGCAGCGTCTGGCCTCGATCGGCGAGTTCGCCACCATGATCGCCCATGAAATCCGCTCTCCCCTGTCCACCATCGGGATGGCGCTCGACTACCTGCATAAGGAAGCGCTGTCCGAGAAAGCGTTGAAACGCCTGAACTTGGCCAGGGGGGAGAAGGACCGGCTTCAGGCCCTGTTGAGCGAGATCCTGCTGTTTGCCAAGCCGCAGCAGCTCGCGACGGCGATCCTGGATCCGGGTGAGCTGATCCGCGAGACCATCGAGAACGGACTTGAGGGGCCGGAGCAGGATCGGCGCCGGATCGAGTACGAGGGGCCCACGGAACCGGTCTTTGTCACGGCCGACCGGGACAAGCTCAGGCAGGCGATCATCAATCTCCTGTCCAACGCCTGTCAGGCGATCGCTGTCGAGGAGACCGTGCAGGCCAGCCTGACGGCCGACCCCGCCGGCCGCTACGTCCGGATCCAGGTGAGCAATCCAGGGCAGATCCCCGAGGAGATTCTAAAGAAGCTCACCGAGCCCTTCTTCACCACCAAATCGCGCGGAACGGGTCTGGGGCTGGCCATCGTCAAGCGCATCCTCGACGCCCACGACGGGCAGCTCGAGATCCGTTCCGACCCGGTGCGGGGAATCTGTGTCGCGGTCACCCTACCGACTGCCGGGCAGCCGCACCGATCGCCGGAGACCTGATTTGTAGCTCATCTTAGCGCTGGCAGTTGACCCCGTCATCCCGGCAGGGAATGCCGGGATCCAGGAACCATGGACGGTAACTCGCGCCACACCTGATCGGTGAACCTGGGCAGCACCGCAAGGAATGGATCATCAAAGGAAAAAGCGGCTATTCCACTACCGCGTCAAACTACGGTTATTTTCTCTAACCTGTTGATGTGGAAGCTCCTCTCGTCTCCCTGCAGTCCATACTCCATCAGTGCTTGAGCGGCTTCCGGTCAATTTTCGGCTGAATTCTGGGTT
>JAYEJW010000629.1:0-5179 GCA_034716535.1 Pseudomonadota bacterium | reverse complement strand
TATCGCCCTCCTGAAACGCGACCAGGCAATGGGCGGCGCACTGCTGGCCCTTCATCACGCAGTCGTTGACGTCGCCGAGAACGCCGGGGTGTTTGGGTGCGTGATCCTCGTGTCTGTGCCCAGGCGCGTCCGCCGCGAGGGTTGATCCGGTGGCGAGGAATGCCCCGAGGGCCCCCGCGCCGGCCAAGAGATCGCGGCGGCTAAGGGTATGGAGAGGCGCCTGGTCACCTGCGGCTTTGTCCGAGGGTGGTTTGGTCATTGTCATCACTCCGAAATTATGAGTTGCTGTTGTTTGGATTTGCCCGGGATGGGCGAGGATATCGGCCGATCGGTCAAGGCTTTCCCGAGCCGGCTCAGCCAATACTAGCAGGGATGGTTGGCATGGGAAGCTCTCGCACAGAAACCTCTGCCGCGCTGCGAGCTCGGCCCTTTGCGCTGCACCTGTTGTCGGCGGCGTCGGCGACCGATGATTCCGGCAACCTCACAGATTGTCGATAAGCTCGGTGAGCAATCTATGCGCCTTCGCTATCGGCTCCTTAATCGTATCGACGGCCTGAGGTCCCAGATTCTGATCAAGCTCATCGACTATCTTGTCCAGCGTTTCGACAATGATCTTGAGTGTCTCCAACAGTTTCGGTTCGTCCATTGCCACCTCGGTTTGGGATCGATTCAATCGTGCAAAGGCCAAAGTACACCTGTTTACAGGGCCGCATCAAACAGCTGCCGAGGGTTTTTTGGGCCAAGGCCGACACTCAGCGACCGGATTCGTCGACACAACGACTCCGGTGAGTCCCAAAGTGGAGAAGAAGTGCAAGGAGACCCCGGAGAAGGAAAAAAGTGAGTCGATCCTTCCCGGGCGGGCTACGGTGACAATGCGCCGGAGGCGTTCCTTGTCCCCACCTCCCTCCGGGAGAGCTCCGGAGGGAGGGGCTTGCCCCTCGGCTGAATCGCGGCTACCCTCTGCAGGCCAGCTCGGCATACAGCGGTTCGATTTCCTCTGGCATCAGCGGTACCCGTCTGTTGCTGAGCGGCGGGCTGTAAAGTCGAATCGGCACTGAACGCATTGGGGCCGACGCGGCGTACCTGGGGTACGAGAAGTCGAGTTGTGTTGCCGGGGGGTGCCGCCGCGGCGATATCTGCATATTTGCCCGTTTTCCGTTTCCGACGAACGAGATCCCGACCCGTGGCAAGAAAACCTTCCAGGAAGAAAACGGCGGCCAAGGCCAAACCGGAGCTCGCGCAACTCAAGGCCATCGAACGATTGCTGGAGCAGGAGGACTACCAAGCGGCAGTTCGTCGAACCAGACCGCTGGTGCAGCAATTCCCAAATCACGGTGGACTGCGTCGGTCGCTAGTGGAAGCGCTGCAAGCTACCGAAGGGCCGGGTGCAGCGGGCCTTGCCGCGTTCGAATGGGCCGAAGAGCGGCGCAATAGTCTGCCCGCGCAGGAGACTCTGTTGTACTACGCGGCGACGCTTCAGCTCCCCGCCCTTGCCGGCCGCGCCGCCCGCCGCGTCCGGGAGTTGGGCGGCGACGTACCGGGCAGTATGCCCGATCCGACTGATCTGGAGGAGCTCAGTCACGACTCGCTTGGCCCCGGCTCCAGTGTCGAAGACTTGGAGCGACTTGAAATCGGTCAACTGCACTTGGCCGGCCAGGACTTGCATGGCGCAATCCGCTGGCTGGATGGCATGGAGCAGACCTCGGCACGCAACAATCGAGCCGTCGCGCTGTTTCACCTGCAGCGCGTCGATGAGGCACTCGCCGTTTTCATGGGCGTCTGGCAAGAGCACCCGGAAAGTCTTTTCGCGCTGAGCTGGGCAATCCAACTGCGGCTCTATCGCGGTGACGAGACCGGTGCCCTCGGCCTATGCACGCCGCTGGCCGCAGGGGTACCAAACCGCTTGGACCACGCCCTGCCACAGATCCAAGTGCTGCTGCTGATGCAGCGAAATGAGCCTGCGCTGGAGGTATTCCGTAAGGCACTGGACAGTGGTTTGGAAGACGCCGCGACCGGGCGCGCCGGCGCACTACTGCTCCACTACGGTGCCTGTGCGGCATGCCGGCTTGGACTGCACGACGAGGCACGCCACCTGTGGCGCGAGGCACTGGATATCGACTCGGGTCTGCACCTCGCACAGGCTAACCTCAGTGGGCTGGAGCGGGCTGCAGAGCCGCCTGCATTCCCGCAAGCACTGGAGGTTCAGACGATCTTTCCCGTGCGCGTCGTATCTACCCTGCGCGATCTCAAGGAAGATGCCGAGTTGGACGCAGTCGATGCATCCAATGCCTATATCGAGGCCGCCTACATCAGCGGCGACGAGGTCGTGCGCGCGGTGGCGAGCCTACCGCTCAAGTTTCGCGCTGGACAGGGTGATATCGACGCCGTCCGCCGCCTTAAGGCTTTTGCGCGTCTGCCGATCGGGAGCAAGGTCGAGCGTTTTAGCTACCTCAAGTTCCTGCGCGAGCATGACCTGATGGCCGCTGAAGAGCCCATGGAGCTCTGGGGTGACGATGGCCTGACGGAGGTCAAGTTATTGAGCACCATCGTCGACCGCGAACCTGCATCGAGCGGTCTGCCGATGGACCTCGATGCGTTGCTCAGCCAGTCCATCGAACTGATGCAGGAACACCGCATCAACGAGGCGGAGCCGCTGCTGGAACGCCTTCTCGGCTGCGCCCCTGGGCATCCGGTCGCGACCAGCAACTTGGCCGCCCTGCGCGAAATGCAAGGTCGGCATGACGAGGTTCGGCAGTTGCTCCGCCAAGTGGCTGCTGAACATCCGGACTATCTGTTTGGCCGCTGTAATCTTGCGCGCCTGCTGATCACGGACGGCGAATTCGAAGAGGCTCGGAGTCTGCTCCATGGACTCGCCGAGCGCGAGCGGATGCACGTCTGTGACATGTTTACCTTGTATGGCACCCTGGCCATGCTGCACATGGCCAAAGGCGACGACACGACAGCGCAGCGATTTCTCGCGAGTCTGGAGCCGCTGGTCGAGACCGAGGACGACGAACGTCGCTTCACGCAGGTAAGAGCGCTCGTCAATCGGGTCATGCCCAAGGGCATGTTCGGGTCGATTCTCCGACGCATGGCGGGTTTGTCACCGCAACCATACAAACGTCGTCGCTGAGGCAAGCGTCGCGATGGTGTTGAGCGTTGCGTGCCGATCCGGTTGACGTTTTTCTGTAGCCGTTCACCAGCGCTCGGTATTCTCTGAACCCCGCCCGCTGGTTTCAGGGTCGGGTGCCTGTTTACATTCATGCTATGAGCCCACAATGCAAGCGGTTCCTCCCGCGTCCTTATCAGGAAAAGGCCGTCAGGGAGGTGCTCACCCTCTACAAGGGCGGCGCGCGCAAGATGCTGCTGCACCTGCCCACGGGCTCGGGCAAGACGATCATCGCTACGCTAATTATCGAGCGGCTACTGCCGTTGATCGACTCGGGCAAGGTCCTGTTCATCGCCCACCGCAGGGAGCTTTTGGACCAGACGGCCGAGAAGCTGAAGCAGCATCTTCCTGGACTCGCGATCAGCATCGATCAGGGAGAGCGGCGCGCCGACCCGGCAGCGCAGGTGATCATTGCCTCGATACAGTCGTTGAGCAAGCGCAAGGATGCGTATCGGCCGGACCTGTTCTCGGCGATCGTCTGCGACGAGTGTCACCGGGCGCTGGCCCCGAGCTGGGTCGAGGTCATCGAGCACTTCCACGATGAACGCGACTGCGACGCACTGCTGCTCGGGATGACGGCGACACCGCGCCGCACAGACGGACGGTCCGCGCTGGACGTCTTCGACCTCGTGGCCTACGAGATCGCCAAGCCTGAGCTGCAGGACCTGGGCTACCTCGTGCCGATCCAGTATTGGGGGGTGAAGGCCGCGCTTAGCTTGGACCAGGTCAAGCGCTCCGGGGGCGATTTCCAGGTCGGTGCCTTGTCCTCGGTGATGGATACGCCGCACGTGCGGGCGCTTACCCTGCGAGCGTGGGAGGGCAGGGCAAACGGCCACAAGACACTCGTCTTCTGCGCGAGTGTCCGACACGCGCACCGGCTCGCTGCGGATTTTGCTTCGCGGGGCCACCGAGCCGAGGTGCTCGATGGCCGCACCAGGAACCGCAAGGAGATCCTCGACAGGTTTCGTCGGGGCGATGTTGATCTGCTGCTCAACTACGGCGTGTTGACGGAGGGGTTCGACGACCCGAGCATCCAGTGCGTCCTGCTGGCCAGACCCACCACCTCACCGTTGGTATACAACCAGTGCCTGGGCCGGGGGCTGCGCCCCGCGCCGAACAAGACCCACTGCACGGTAATCGACATCATCGATCGCTCGACACACCAGCTCCAGTACGGCGCGAGCCAGCTCGCCGACCTGCCGCGCGGCTGGAGCAGCCGAGGGCGCGATCCGTTCCGCGAGTCGCGGGCCATCTCGCAGATTAAGGTGACAGACCCGGATGCCTTTCTGGCGATTAAGCGGGCGAACAGCCTCGAGGCGATTCAGGACCTGCTGATGGCGCTGCCTTCGGAGGTCGTCGTCGCCGGTCTGGATGGTGAGCCGGTGCTGCGCTACGACGTCGTGGGATCCAATTGTACCGAAGCACAAACCAAGAGCCGCGTGCGGGACTTGCTCAAGCAGGCGGGTGCCGCGGCCACCAAGATGATCCTCTCGCCCCCGAGCGACGGCGAGCGCGGGCGAATCGAGATCTGGTTGCTGCACGCCGAGGTCAACAACGAGCGGTATCAATACCTCCAGTGGCACATGGAGCGTGCGACGGGTTGGCGCACGGCGTATGCCGAGCCCAGGAGGCGCACGCGCTGGGTGAACCCGAGGGCTCTGCTGAGATCCACGCTTCCGGAAGGGTATCGGATCAGGGGGTTTGACTACGACGAAGCGGCCAATCGCATTGTGGTCGAGGTGCCGGGGCTGCAGAAGGAGGTGTTGGAAGAGATCTGCACCGCCTTCGAGGCGGCATCGGGCATTGACCTCAAGATCCAGGGACAGCTCGCATTCAGCTTCCTCTGAGCAGGCGGGGGGCCGTTGTTTCCAACAGTAGTTCGTCGCGAACGTCTAAGAATTTCTCACCTCGCCACCGGCTCACAGGTTTTGACCCACTCCGAAAAAGTCGGCCCGGGGTGGAGGTCCGGAGCCGACCCGAAGCCGTCCTCCGAAGCCAAGGTGAGCGAAC
>JAYEJW010000628.1:0-21753 GCA_034716535.1 Pseudomonadota bacterium | reverse complement strand
AGCAGAAAGGCGACATCTTTCTCATTGTAGGCCACGCGTACGGTTACCGCGTCGTTCAGGGGGGTGAACAGGCGCTCCTCCTTGATGATGTTGGGCACCAGGTGCAGGGTGGTGGGGGAGACCTCGTTCCAGCGTTCGTCGTCGGCTCTTGCCGGCAGCGCGCCATCCAGGCGTTTCGCAGTGATCAGACCCGACTCGGACGGCGGCGGCGTGGTCTCCCGCAGGCTGTAGACGTAGTTGGCGATGTGCCAGCGATCCTCTAAGCTCACTGGGTCCTCATTGCCTTCTTCCACCGCCCGGTGGGCGGGCATGGGCGTGGCCGGGATACCGATGGAGAGGCGGGCGTAGATGTTGCGGATGGTCTCGTCCCGTACCTTGTCCGCATCCGTTCCCCTGACCTGGGTGGCACGCCAGGTCCAGGGTTTGGTCAGGTCCCGGGGCCAAAGGCGGAAGCCCCAGTCGTCCGCCAGCTTCTTGCCCGAGGTGATGTTGCCGCGGCCCGCCTCGCCATGGCACTCGCCGCACGTCTTGATGAAGGCATCCCTGCCCTTGGCCAAGGACTCTTCGCTGAAGGGAACCCGCCCATCCAAAGGCTCCTGAGCGGTGACTCGGAGCAGATTCGGGCCGGTATAACGGCCGTCGTCGTCGAAGGCCTCGTCCTCCGCATCCTCCGGCGCCCAGGAGGCTGTGGTGTCGAAACGTTTGATGACTGGAATCAGGCTCCCGATCTGCTCGTCGGTCAGCAGGCTTCCCCAACCCGGCATGCCGGTGCCGAGCAGGCCGTGCTTTATCGTATTGAACAGGTCTTCGTCCCGCGGCGGCAGCATGCCGGGAGAGGTCTTGTACTTGAACAGCGCCAGGCTGAAATCCCGCGGGCGCGGGTACATGTAGTCCGCCGCCGGGCCATCGCCCATACCCTCTTCACCGTGGCATACCCGGCAGCGGAACGCATACAGCTCCTCGCCCTGCATCGTCTTGCGCCGCTTAACCAGCTCGTCCTTCATGCCAGTGACCGCCTTGGACATCTCGCCGTCCCAAATGCGCGGCACCTGGCCCACGTAGTCGTAGAGGAAGGTGATGATGCTCCACACCTGGTCTTCGTCCAGCATCTCGTGCCACACCGGCATGGCCGAGTTCCAGGGGGTACCCTCCTTGGGCAGACCGGGGCCGCCAGTCGTGACGCGCCAGAACAGGAAGGCCTCCTGCAGCTGGGCGATGGTGCCCACGTCCTGGAAGTTGATGGGCAGCGGATTGAACCCCTGGGCGACATGCCCGGCGCCGTCGAGCAGATCGCCGTGGCAGAAGAAGCAGTTCTGGTAGTAGCGGTCGCGGCCCTCGGCCACCACCTCGCGGTACTGCTCCCAGGCGCCGTCCGGGTCGGTCTTGAACTGTTCCAGCACCGCCAGGCGTTTGGGGTTTTCCAGGCTGGAGAGGTCGTAGCTCTTGCCATAGACCTTGAGTTTGGAGGGGGGCGCGGGGTGCACCTGACGCAGCTCCACCGGGGCCTCCGCCGAGGGCTTCACCAGGTCGTAGGCGGTATAGGCCACGATCAGCGGAATGCCCACCAGAAAGGCCCAACGAACCGCCGCAAGACGGTCCTCCCGCAGCACGGCCAGCACGGGGGCCTTGAATTCGCGCCAACGCGCTTCGTCGAACGAGAAGTACAGCAGCACCCCTACGATGGTGATGATCATGTACTGGACCATCAGCGTCCGCGGCATCACCGGCGGGAAGGCGTTGTCGTAGACCAGGTAGGCGATGACGACGACGATCACGCCCTGCCAGAAGGCGGGGATACGAAACCGGCTCTTCGTGACTTCGTTGCTCATGTTCCGGTCACCCCCGCGATTCTCTCAACAGCTCGATGATCATCTCGAGCTCCCTCACCGTCATTTTCTCGGCAAAATCACCCGGCATGACACCCTCGGAGAAACCCTCGGCGATCTCGGCATCTGGCTCCAGGATGCTCTGGATGATCTGCTCCTGCGACAAACGCGCACCGACGTCACTCAGAGGCGGCCCCACCGGCGATTCGGTGCCCAGCATGCTGTGGCAGGCCTGACACCCGTACTTTGCGACCGCCTCTTCCGGGGTCTTGGCCGGGGCCGGCGCGGCGCCTACCGCGGCCGCCTTCTCCGCCGGGGCCGGAGCCTCGGTGGGCAGGGCGACCGATACCTCGTTACCGTCCTTGGCCTGCAGGTAGGCGATGACGGCATCCATTTCCACCGGGGAGAGCTGGATCGGCGGCTTGTCGATGGCGGGCATGGGCGAGACGGTGTCGTTGCTTCCCTTCTGGCCCCAGCCGACCACCACGTACTTGCTGGGGTCGACCAAGGATTCGCGGATGTAGGCCGCGGGATCGCCAGCCTCGCCTTTGTAGCGCTCGTCCGCCAGGCGTTCCTTGGCTGTGTCCACCATGTTGAAGCCCTGGATGTCCGGCGCCCGGCCCATGGGTGGCGGCTTGTGGCACAGGGTGCAGGTGCCCTTGCCCTCGAACAGCTCCTGGCCCAGGGCCACAAAGCCGTCCATGGTCAGCTCGCCGAGCTTGACCTCCGTCTCCTTGGGCGCCTCGCCTTCGACCTGCGGCAGGATGTAGGTCACCAGGGTGAACACCAGGGTCAAGCCCAGGCTGAAACCCAAGGTTGCGAGCAGGGGCGAACGGCGCGGGCCCTTGGCCACGGCAGTCACTCCACACCCCCTTCGACCACCGGGGCCGGCTGCTTAGTGGTGCTGAGGTTGGCGATCCAGAAGATGAACAGGATGAACACCAGGAACAACAGGGTGACGATGGTGATCATGTTGCCCGCGTAGCCGATGGTGGGGATGTAGTTGTCCACCGATGCGTCCTTCATCACCGTGTACACGTGCCAGTGGGTGCGCACCGAGGAGCGTACGTAGCCCATCAGCGCCATCAGCCAGGTGAAGGCGATCGGCAGCGCGAACAAGGCGTACTGGGCGCGGTCCGGAACCTGACCCCATTTGGACGGCAGCTGTTTGGCGCCTTTGAACATGTAGGCGTCGATGACCACGCCGGCGACGATGACCACCAGGGTGGAGACGACCTGCATCACCGAGGAACCCACCTTGTACACGGTGTTGGTGAAGTAGCCGTAGTAGACACCGGCGAAGATAATATTGGCGATGGCGACGACATAGATGGCCCCCATCAGCGCGTTGCCCGCCCGCTCCCATTTCACCGTCGCCACCTTGTCGCTGCGGCGGTAGAGTTGGAACGAAAGGAAGGTGACCACCAGCATCAGGTTCACGGCGATGTTCTTGGCCGGCATGATGCCCAGCGGCCCCAGCACGTGGTGATGCGAGCCGCCCAGGGCGGCGATCTCCGAGACGCTGAGGATCAGGGTATGGGGCGTGACCCAGATCAGGAAGCAGACCACCAAAGTCAAGGCGATCCACTTGATGAAGCCCTGGTAGCGAACCGAGCCATCGGTACGTGACATACCCGCCCACAGGTAATAGTTGCCCGCCAGCAGGATGGTGCCGATCAGCACCGCCTGCACGATGAACAGCCAGGCGAGGATGCCCCCCATGGCGGTGATGCCCATCTGCTGGGAATAGGCATAGATCTCCGCCATCAGCCAGTAACCGGCGAACGGCAGCGGTAGGAAGGCCAGTATTGCGATGAAGTTCGACGTATAGCCCATCCAGTCATAGTGGGCGCGCGCCTCGGCGGTACGCGCCGCGAGAAACTTGTAGGCCGCATAGGCGCCCACAACGGCACCGCCGAAGGCGATGTTCGCGATGAAGCGGTGCAAGTTGATCGGGTTCCAAAGGGGACCCTTCATTACCTCCCAGATGTTGCCCACCACGGCGCCCACCTCGTCCACGCCGGAGGGGGCCATCATGAAGGTGGCCCAGGAGTTCGCGACCACCATGAGGGTAAGGCCGACAGCGTTGAGCGTGAGTCCGATGGTCAGGTGCAACCACTTGCGGTCGCCGTAGCGCATGGCGTCCCAGCCGTAGTAGTACAGGTACAGGAACAGGCTCTCCAGGAAGAAAAGCACCGCGTACACGAGCATTTGGGCGCCGAACACCCGCATCAGGTATTCCATGAACTGGGGGTAGAGCAGGAACAGCGCCAGGGCCAGGGAACCGCCGAACAGGGCTGTGATGGCGTAGGCGGTCAACGAGATCTTCATGAACTCGTGGGCCATGTCATCGTAGCGGTCGTCGCCGGTGCGTACGCCGATGAGCTCGATCACCAGCACGAACATGGGCACTGCAAGCACCAGGGCGCCGAAGAACAGATGCATCTGCGCCAGCACCCAGACCGTGGCGCGGCTGCTGACACCGATGTTGGGGTAATCGCGGCGTTTGAGTTGCGGCGCACCCGTGAAGACCGGCTCCTCCGCCGCATCTGCCCCCTTCGGCTGCGCCTCGACCAGGGGCTGCAGCGGCGAAGCCCCGTCCAACTGCACCCTCCCGACCGGCGCGATACGCTGTTCCAGCGAATCCGCCTGATCCGCACAGGTGGCGGCTGCTCCAGCCCCCAGCAGCACAAGCGCGGCGAGAACGCGTACCCAGAGGCGCAACATCGTTTTCAGATCTGCCATTGTTCTCATCTCCGCCCCGGCCTACTGCGCCGGACTCAGATCCCAGTTCAACGGCAGACCCTGCATGGCCATTACCCCGTGATCCAGACCGTAGAATAGTGCCGCGGCGAGCGCGAGAGCCGCCACCCAATACACCAGGGATGCCAGTATGCGTCCCGGAACACCTTGTCCGCTCATGCCCTTACTCCCGCTCAACCGTGGTGTGGATCGACGCCGCCGGACCAGATCAGTAGCCACCAGAAAAAAACCAGTATTGCCACCAGGGCGCCCAAAAACAGCTTGGGGCCCCAACCGGGCCTCAGCAGTCGTCCGCCGGTGGCGGCATCGGGGGAATTGTCGCTTTTGCCGTCTGTCATGGGCCGCTCCTCGGATAGTCGGGACGGGGTGTCCCGTCGCTTGTCTTGGCGAGAACAGGCAAATCTCGGGCCACTAAGAAGGACCAAAGTGCTTCACACCCCGATCGACCAAAGGAAACATCGCACGGCGGCTGATGGAACGCCGGTCCCTACACCTTAAATAACAAGGAACGCGGCCTACGCCCTGCCCTTGCCAAAGACCGTCCCGGCGGCCGGAAAAACGACACCCTGGATCCGGTCTGCGGAACCCGCGCTGGCCGTTGCGCCTTCGGCTGGGCTGAACGATCCATTCACGAAGGCCCCCGCATGTTGATCGATCGTTTCCATTGACTGCGCCCGGAAAGCTCCACCCCAACCCCGCTACCGGTGTACGCTGTTCGCCGCTGCGGATTGAACAACCTGTACACGGATTTGTGCTCGCACCCACGCCGTTTGAAACGTTTGTGCAAATCAGCCCGATCACCGGACACCACCAAATGAATTCATCACGTTGTTTCTAAAGAAATAAATATATCTGGTAAGGATATTGCTTGGTCATCAGCCAAATCCAATCCGGGCATCGAGACCGCCATGACCGACAACGAAACCGCCCTGAATGCCTTGACTCGCCTGATCGACGAAGGCGACGAAGCCGACCGCTGTCACTGCGTGCGGGTTTTGGGAAATTTGGGCGATCCGGCCGGCATCCCCGCGCTGGTCAAATGCCTGCGGGACGATGACATCGACGTGTGTGTCGATGCCGCCGAGGCCCTTGGCCGGATCGGTTCCGAGGACGTGGTGCCGATATTGATCGAATCTCTGAGCAAGGACCCCAACGGCGAGGTGGCGCGGGCGGTCGCTGAGTCCCTTGGCCGGATTGGAGGCCCACGCGCTATCGAGGCCCTGGTCGCCGTGGCCTCCGAACGCCCGGAGCACTTGCAATGGGACGACGGCTGGGACGACTGGTGGGATATGCAGCTCGCCGCGGTGGAGGCTCTGGGCCGCCACAAGGCCCAATCGGCGCTCCCGGCGCTCCAGGCGATCCTCGAAGCGGAGGATGCGAAGGACATCGAGGAGCAGGTGCTCCACGCGCTGGCCCGGATCGGCGGCAAAGGCGTCGACCTGATTGTCAATCGGCTGCACTACGGCAGCATACAGGGCCGTAGGCGCGCGGCCAGGGCCCTGGGGGACTCGGGCTCCGACATGGCCGCACGGGTACTCGGCCGGGCGCTCCAGGACGGGGAGCCAGAGGTGCGGATCGCGGCGGTCGAGTCCCTGGCGCAGTTACGTGCCGACCGCTATCTGAGCGCGGTGCTGCTGTTGCTGCGCGACCCGGATGACAGCGTACGCGCAGCCGCCGCCAACGCCGCCATGGAGCTGGCGCGGGACGCGGGCACCGATCTCCTTCGAGCGCAGCTACTCCCGGTGCTGGACGATCCATCCCCCGCCGTGGTGCGAGCCGCGCTGGGTGCTCTCCAATCCTGCCAGGGCACCGGTCAGATCAGCCCGGAAATCGCCGAGAAGGCCCTCGCACTGCTGACGCACGAGGATGAGGAGATCGCCGCCCTGGCGGCGGTGCTCGCGAGCCACTCGGACACTGCCGAGGCCAGCGAGGGTTTGTTGGAGGTCCTGCGGAACCGCGAGCGTCCGGCGCAGGTGCGCCGCCAGGCCGCCATGGCGCTGGGCCGCAGGAGCCGGGCGGACGCCGATGTGCTCGACGCCCTCACCCTCGCCGTGCTCGATCCCGAGCAACCGGTACGGCTCGGCGCATTGACCGCTCTGATGGCCCTCGAAGGCGCGGGAGAAGGCGAACGAGAACCCCGGGACTTGGTCCTCGACGCTCTGGCCGGGCGGCTTCAGGTCCCCGATGCGGCAGACGGGCACCCGGATGCGGAGCCGCCGCAACCGGTGGAGCAGGTCATCGAGTTTCAGCCGGACGCGTTAAAGGAATTCCGCGGGGAAGCTGCGCCGCGGGGGCCGGAAAGTAGCACGGATAACGGCGGCGGTGTTGCGGGAAACGTCTCCACCGAAGGCGAAGTCCCGCTGCCCGATGCCCCGGAGGGCGACCTGGGCCTGCCGCCGCAGCGATCCGCCCAGTCCACCCTGGACGCAATCTCCATCGACAACGTGGAGGCGGCCCTGCTGCTCGGTGAAGACCAGGACGAGGCCACGGCAGTCGACCGGTTCGACCCGGCGGTCCAGTCGTTCTTCGACGTACTGGACGAAAACGAGCGGATGGCTGAAAAACTGTTCCCCAGCCGCACCCTGAGCGTCGAGCTGGACGTGCGGCGCCTGAGCGCCCGGATACTGGCCGGCAGCGATTCCCCACCGGCCATCGACGCCCTGCTGCATGCGCTCGTCGACGACGATGCAGAGGTACGCACGGCCGCCGCTTTCTCGCTGGAGGCCATTGCCGCGCGCATTCCGGACAACCCGGCCTTGTTGAACGCCACCGGCGCGCTGGTGGCGCAGCTCAGCATCGGCGAAGAGGGACAGCGAACCGCCTGCGCCCGAGCCCTCGCCCATTTGAAAAACCGGGCGGCCTTGGGTCCGTTGCTGGATGCGCTGGAGCAGGACAGCTCCGACCTGCGCATCGCCGCCGCCGGCGCCCTCGCCGAACTGACGCTGAGCGGCGCGGACCCCGAGGACGCCGGTCACATGGTGCCGGTCGAGGCACCTCAGGAGACCGTGGTGCAGGCCCTTACGGAGCGTCTGAGCGATCCCGAGCCGGGCGTCCGCGTGGCCGCGGCCGACGCCCTGGCCCGCCTGAGCCGAGCTGTTGCGCTGAACAGCTCCCAACCCCGGGCAGTGCAGCACCTCATCGACGCCGCCTACGCGGGAGAAGGCCAGCAGGCCCGCGCCATGGGCCGAGCGCTGCGCGCATTCGGCGCTGACGCTGCCGAGCAACCCCTGCTCTCGCGGCTGGCGACCTGTACAGACAGCGGCGAGCGCCGCTTCGCTGTCGAAATGCTCGACGAGCTGCTCCGCCCCGACGGGGCGCAGCCGGCCTGAAGCCGAACCGATCCATCCCACACACGAGGAAACCTCGCATGAAAACCAGGCTCACCGCCCTGACCATCGCCGTTGCTGTCGTCCTGCCCCTGGCCGCCGAGGCCGCGAAATACACGGAGGTGGAGGTCGCCAACGGCGGCACCGTCAGCGGCAAGGTCACCTTCAGCGGTGACGACCCCGCGCCCAATGTTTACACCATCTCGAAGGACAACGACGTCTGTGGCACCGGCACCCGCGAGATCGATTACGTCCGAGTCAACGGCGACGCCCTCAACGACGTGGTGGTCTATCTGGACAAGGTAAAAGAGGGCAAACCGTTTCCGGCCGAGTTGAGCAAGACCGAAATCAACCAGGAGAACTGCGAGTTCAAGCCATTCCTCCAGGTCATGAAGAACGGCACGGACCTGGACGCGATCAACTCCGACCCGGTGCTGCACAACATCCACACCTACGAGATCATGGGACGGGCCAAGAAGACCGTTTTCAACGTCAGCCAGCCCAAGCCTGGCACCGTGACAAAGGCGGTCAAACTCAAGCGCGGCGACGCCATGAAGGTGGAGTGCGACGCCCACGACTTCATGCACGGCTTCGTGTTCGTGGCCAAAAGCCCCTACTCCGTGCAAGTCGCAGACGATGGCAGCTACACGATCGACAACGTCCCCGCCGGCAAGTACAAGATCGTTGCCTGGCACGGCACCCTGAAGGAGCAAAAGGGCGAGGTGGAAGTGACGGCCGACGGCACTGCCACAGCGGACTTCGCGTTCAAGGAGTGACGACATGAACCCGCCGTCCGACAGACCCCAAAGCCGCCGCTTCACGCCGTTCGACTGGCTGGTTATCGCCGGCGGGCTAGTCAACCTGGCGGTGGTCTCGGTGATTTTCGGTTACGCGATCTTCTCCTGAGCTCTCGGGCCGGCCGCACTCGCCAAACCCTCCCTCCGGCGGGCGTGGCCGGTCCGAACCTTCGAGGAATACATGAACACGCAGGCCCAGCCCCGCAACGACACGTTCGAGTCCCTGCCCGCCTACCGTTCCATCCTTCTGGCAGTGGATTCCTCGGATCACTCCAACCGCAGCATCCGCGAGGCCGCTGCCGTCGCCCGCCTGTCGGGGGCCGAGGTCACCGGGGTGCACGTCTACGCCGCACAACTGCACGACCAGAGATTCCGCCAGATGGAGGGGGGGCTGCCGGAACAGTTCCAGGAGGAACAGGAGCTGGAGCGCCAACGCGACGTGCATGACGACCTGATAACGCGGGGGCTGGGGATCATCTCGGATTCCTACCTGGACCAGGTGGAGCGCCATCTGAACGACTCCGGGATCGTTCCGCGGCGCCGCGCACTGGAGGGCAAGAACTACCGCGAGCTCGTGGGCGAAGCCAACGGAGGGGATTACGACCTCCTGGTCCTGGGCGCCCTCGGCTTGGGCCGGGTGGAGGGCAGCCGCCTGGGCACCGTGTGCCGGCGAACCGCGCGGCGGGCGTCGATCGACACCCTGGTCATAAAAGAGCTCCCACGCAGCATCTCTTCCGGTCCCATCGTGGTGGCAGTGGATGGCTCCCCTAAAGCATACGGCGGCCTGCTCTCGGCCCTGGGCCTGGCCGCCGAGTGGCGGGTACCGGTCAAGGTGGTAGCCGCCTTCGACCCCTATTACCACTACATCGCCTTCAACCGCATCGCCGGCGTGCTGTCCGAGGAGGCGGGCAAGGTGTTCCGCTTCCAAGATCAGGAGAAGCTGCACGAGGAGATCATCGATTCCGGCTTGGCAAAGATCTACCAGGGCCACCTGTCCGTGGCGGCGAGCCTGGCCCGGGACCGGGGCCTGGAGGTTGAGACGGTGCTGCTGGACGGCAAGCCCCACGACGTAATCCGGCGCTATCTGAACAAGGCCCGCCCGTCCCTGCTGGTGATGGGGCGTACCGGCATCCACGCCGACGACGAACTGGATATCGGCGGCAATGCCGAGCAGTTGCTGGAAGACGCGCCTTGCGCCGTCCTGCTGAGCGCGCGGGAGCATTGCCCCCGGGTGGACCGTCTGGCCGCCGTGTCCACCTCCTGGACCAAGGAGGCGGAGGCGCGTATCACCCGTGTCCCCTCCTTCGTTCGCTCCATGGCGCGGATGGCCATCCTGCGCTACGCGCAGGAGCGCGGCCATACGGTCATTACCGAGCGGCTCGTGGAAGAGGCGACCGCCAAGCTGATGCCTGGCCGCGCCGAACAGGCCATGGCGGAGATCGTCCAGGCCCACGACGCCGGGCAGCTCGATCGAAACAAGGATTACACCGGCCCCATACGCTGGTCGGATGCCGCCACCGCGGGCCTGCTCACGGTGAAGGACTTGGCCCTGCGCGGCAGCTTGAGCCTGAAGGCGGAGAAGAAGGCCCGGGCCGAAGGTGCGGGCGAGGTCTCCCGGGCTCATATCGATGCCTTCCTGGAAGTCGACAGCGGGCAGTGGACAGTGTGCAGTGAAGGAAGCGAGCCCGATGCGAAATCCTCGGAATCCGACCCTGGCGACGCATCCACCGGGCTTCACTGGCAGGCGGCGGCCCTGGCTCGTCTGGCGCGGGTGCCGGAGGGTTTCATGCGGGAGAAATCGCGAGAGCGGATCGAAGACCATGTCCGTGCCGAGGGGGCCACTGAGATCACCCTGGCGCTGGCGGAAGCCGGGTTGGCGAGAGCGCGCCAGTCCATGGAGCAGAACATGCAGGTGCAGGCAGCACGGGACACCGCCGGCACCGGCCGCTGCCCGTTTCACCAGGGCACCGCGGGCCCCGAGCGGGCGCAGGACGCACCCGGGCTCGCCTGGGGCGCGGACGCCGAGAACCGACTCCTCGCCGTGCCCCAGGGCTTCTGCCGCGATATGACACGCAAGGCCGCTGAGACCCTGGCAGTCAAGTCGGGGCTGAAGGAGGTAAAGGCCGAGTTCCTTTCCGGCGTGCTCGGCGCCTTCGAGAAGGGCTCCGGCGCGTTTACCGAGACCCTCCCGTGGGGCGAGGACGCCCGCGCCCGCATCCAACGCGCACCGGATATGGTGCGTGGCATGCTGGCCCGGGAAATCGAGGGCTGGGCGCGGCGCAACGGACAGGATCGGGTCACCCACGCGGCAGTGGATGCGGTCAAGGCGCAATGGCAGTCGCGCGGAGTATTCCATCTCGATCCGGACGATCCGAGAAACTCGTGACCGACCTCTACCTACTAGCAATCAACCTCACCCGCCGCTGCAACTTGGCCTGCGCCCATTGCTACATGGACACGGGCACCCGGGCGCAGGGCGGGACAGACGAGTTGTCCACGCGCGAGGTCGAGGCGCTGCTGGACCAGGTGGCGGACCGCTCCACGGACACCATGGTCGTGCTCACTGGCGGGGAGCCCCTGTTGCGCCACGATCTGGAGGCTCTGGTGAGCCATGGTAGCGTCCTCGGGCTCACCATGGTCGTGGGCACCAACGGCGTGCTGCTGGACGAGGCGCGGGCGGCATCGCTGAAGCAGGCCGGCGCCCTGGGCATGGGCATCAGTCTGGATTCCCTCGACCCCGCCTTTCACGACAACTTCCGCGGCTGTCCCGGAAGCTGGGAGAAGACCCTCTCGGGCATAGAGGCCTGCCGGCGCCTCGAGCTGCCGTTCCAGGTGCACTTCTCGGTCACCGAGGCCAACGCCGGCGAGGTGCCGGCCATGATCGCGTTCGCCCGCTCGGTGGGCGCCCACTTGCTCAATGTCTTTTTCCTGGTCTGCACCGGTCGCGGCGAATCCATGAGCGACATCACCTCCGCCACCTATGAGCGGGTACTGGAGCAGTTGGTCGAGGCCCAGGAGCGTTCCGACGGGCTGATGGTGCGCGCGCGCTGCGCCCCCCACTTCAAGCGGATCGCCTACCAGCGCAACCCCGAGTCCCCCCTCACCCGCGCCCAGGGCTACGAGGGTGGGGGCTGCCTGGCCGGCATCCACTACTGCCGGGTCACGCCGGAGGGAGGCATCACCGCCTGTCCCTATATTCCCGACGAGGAAGGCAGCATCCGCGACACGCCCTTCTGGGCGATCTGGGACGCATCCCCGACCTTCGGCGACCTGCGCGCGCCGCGGCTCAGGGGCAAGTGCGGCGACTGCGAGTTCCAGAGACTCTGCGGCGGCTGCCGCGCCCGCCCCCTGGCGCTGGGACAGGGCTTGATGGACGCCGACCCCTGGTGCAGCTACCAGCCCCGTAGCGGGCCCATCATCGAGCCCCTGACCGAGGCCTCGGCCGTGGACACCGCATGGGACCCGGAAGCCGAGCAGCGGCTCTCCAGGGTGCCCGGCTTCCTGCGCAAGATGGTGAAGAAGCGCGCGGAGGACTACGTCCGAGAACATGGGCGCCGTCGGGTCACGACCGAGGACATGGCCGTACTGGCACAACGGCGTTTCGGCGCAGGCATGCCGTCTCGCCCGGGCGCACAGCTCCGCTCCATCGCCGAGGCCGGCACCGCGCCAATCCAGAACGACCCCGACCTGGCCTGGACCTCGGAGGCGCGGCAGCACCTGGAATCGCTTCCCGTCTTTCTGCGCGAGGGCGTACGCCAGGTGGCCGAGGATGTGGCCCGCTCCGAGGGGCGGCTGGAAGTCAACATGCGGCTCCTAACCCGGCTGGAAGAGGAAGACGAGCCGGGGCGCCGCATGCGCTGGAGCACGGCGGCGGAAGACGCGCTGGAGCAGATCCTCGACCCCAAGGCGCCACAGGTGCGCCTGTTCATGCAGGCGACGCTGGAGGCGGCCGCGGAGCAAGAGGCCAAACGCCGGAAATCGCCTACGGTGGACGCTGAGGACGTGGAACGTTTCGCCGATGAACAGATGGCCGGTGTGGAATGGGAACCGGATGCCCTGGCGCGGGTACGTTCGGCCCCGGAACTCGTGCGCGGCGGGATCAAGAAGGCGGCAGAATTCAACGCTCGTCGTGAGGGACTGGCCCGCATCGCCTCGAACGACCTCACCCGCTTCCGCAACCGGGCCATGATGCGCGCGGTGCGGCGCATGAAGGGCTTCGGCATGAGCGAGCTGTCCTTCGACGCCTACGAGGTCGCAAAAGAGCGCGTACCCCGGCTCAAAGACAACGACCAGGGCGCCAAGCGCTTCGCCGCCATTCGCGACTATGTGGAGTCCCATCAGGACCCGGACGGCGGTGGTCTGGGGGCCCTCGATCGCGACATGATCGAGCGCATGAAGGCGGAGTTGAAGAAGTGATTGTAGATCGGGTTAGGCCGTCAGGCCGTAACCCGACATTCGGCGCTGGACCGTCGGGTTACGCTGCGCTAACCCGACGTACATCCGATAGATGACAACTCGCATGAATACAGATGTCCTCATCATCGGCGGCGGCATCTCCGGGCTCTCCGTGGCCTGGGGCTTGGCGCGCCGGGGCGTCCGCACTGAGCTGTGGGAGACAGACGCGCGCCCGGGGGGCAAGATCCGCAGCCATCGGGAGGCCGGCTACCTGACCGAGCAGGCGGCGGCCCTGCTGCTAAATTTCCGCCCGGACGTGGACCGCTTCATTCGCGAGGCCGGACTGGCATGCTACAAGGCCGGCCAAGACCGGGCCCGGGAGGGGCGGCGTTACCTGGTGCAGGACGGACGTCTGCGCCCCGTTCCCGGGGGATTGGGCGGGCTCATGTTATCCGACCTGTGGAGTACCCGGGCCAAGCTGCGCATGCTGACGGAGGCCTTCGTCCCGGCCCGCGCCGACGACGGCGAGAGCGTGGCGCGGTTTATCACCCGCCGCCTGGGCAGGGAGATGCTGGAAAAGGCCATCGACCCCTTCGTGGCGGGCACGCTGGCCAGCGACCCCGAGGCCGCCGATGCCCGCTGCACCCTGCCCCGCCTGACCGCCCTGGAGAACCGCTACGGCAGTATCACCTTGGGGGTAGTGGTGAACGGGCTGCTGCGCCGCCGTACTGCCCACGTGCACGAGACCTTCTCCTTCGACGGCGGTGTGGAGCGACTCACCTCAATCCTGGCCCGCACCCCCGGACTGGCCCTGCGCCTCGGTCACGAAGCGTTGGACATCGCACCTACGGCGGGCGGCTGGCGCGTGACCGGTCGCGGTGCCGGCCGCGAGCTGGAGTGCCGCGCCCGCCGACTGGTGCTCAGCGTTCCGGCACCGCAGGCGGCGCGATTGCTCGCCGCCCTAGACCGGGAGGCCGGCGAGCTGCTGGGCGGCATCCGCTACGCGCCACTGGCGGTGTTGCACCTCGGCCTCGATCGCGGATGCATCCAACATCCGCTGGACGGCATCGGCTTTCTCACGCCACGGCGCGAGCAGCTCAACGTGAATGGGAATCTGTGGCTGGGCAGCCTGTTTCCCGAGCGGGCACCACGGGGGCGGACCCTGCTCACCAGTTACGTCGGCGGCTCACGGAACCCGCAACGGGCCGACTGGGACGACGGGCGCCTGCTCGACGCCGTACTCGCCGAGCTGCGCCCCCTGCTCGGCCTCGCTGGCGAGCCCGAGTACCTGCGCGTTGACCGGCATTCCCAGGCCCTGCCCCAATACCACGGACATTACGGCGCCCGGCTGCGCGCCCTGGACTCACGTCTCGCGACCCTGCCCGGGATCGAGCTGGCAGCAAACTACAAGGGCGGCGTCTCTGTGCGTGACCGCATCGCCCAGGGGCTGGCCACCGCCGAGCAGGTTCACCGGTCTCTGTCCGAACCCGACTGCCCGAAATCGCCCCCGCTGCCGTTGTCGGCCCGGCCGGCTGGCCACGGCTGAGGGGGTACGCATGGCCGACGCGGAAACGAGGGTAGAGCCGCATGGGACATTCCGTCCCTTGCGCCTGATCGTGGCGGTCCTGGCGGTCATGCTCGCCATCTCCGCGGCCAGCCGCTGGTATGCCCGGGACGTGACCCTGCCTCGCTATTGCGAGGACCCGGAGCAGGCGCTGGCCGACCTGCGCCGCGTACTCACCGAGGAACGACCGGCGGGCGACGGCGCGCGGAGGCCCTTCATCGTCGCGGCAAGGCTGATGTTCCTGGTGCCCAGAAACGGCGACGAACCGCTCCGGGACTATCTCGGGCGCCTGCGCATCCACATGGCGGAACGCTGTCCATGACGGGCTCTCCGCCCTCCCTCGCGGTGACGCGGCTGGACCGGCTACGCAGTTTTCTGCGTATTCTGCTGCCCTTCACCGGACTGCTGGGGATCGTGGCGGCCATGCACTACTACAGCCACTATGCCACGGAGCGCGGCAAACTGGAGGCCAGGGAGCAGCTCAACGTGGCTCTCGCCCGGCACATGATCGCCAGTGACGTCGCCGCGGTGGTGACGGACCTGATGTTCCTGGCCGAGCATATCCAGGAGCAGGGCCTGCTGGACCGGGATGCCCCTGAGGATCGCCGACGCATCGGGGTGGAGTTTCGGGCCTTCGCCCGCAACAAGCGCCTTTACGATCAGATCCGTTACCTGGACCTGAACAGCCGCGAAACGGTGCGGGTCAACTTCAACGGCGGTGATCCGAGCATCGTCCCCGAAGACCAGCTACAGGATAAGTCCAGTCGCTATTATGCGGAGCAAGCCCTGCCCCTGGGCCCCGGGGAGATCTATCTGTCGCCATTGGATCTCAATGTGGAGAAAGGGCGGATCGAGCACCCGATCAAGCCCATGCTGCGCTTTGCCACGCCGCTGTTCGACACCGCCGGGCACAAGCGCGGGCTGTTGGTGCTGAACTATCTCGGCAAGCGGCTCATAGACAACTTCATCCGTGCCGCCTCCAACATCGCCGACCACATCCACCTGCTCAACGGCGACGGCTATTGGCTGTACAGCCCCGACTCCGACGATGCATGGGGGTTCATGTTCGGTCACGACAGCCGCTTTCAAGCGCGTTTTCCTGACCAATGGGGGGCCATGGAGAAGGCCGACAGTGGCCAGATCGGAACCTTCAGGGGCCTGTTCAGCTTCACAAGCGTGCGTCCACTGGCAACTGCGCTGCACGCGGCAAACCCCCGTAATGAGGCAATGATCGGGGCAAGCGTCGAGCCCACCCCGAACGGCTCCCGGAATGGCACCCGGTGGCTCATCGTCTCCCGAGTCACGCCCGACGTGCTGGGCGCTACCCCGTTGTTGTTCGTCCAGCGTCATGCTGCCTTGTATCTGGCCATGCTCGCCCTGATCGCCTTGGGCTCCGCGCTGCTGGCCCGGGCCCACCTGCGCCACCGACGGGCGGAGGCGCTTACCGAGTACGCACAGCTGTTCCGCCATACCCTGGAGAACATCGATCTGGTTGCCGTGTCCATCGACGGCGGCGGCCGGGTCAGCTTCTGTAACGACCATTTTCTGGACGTCACCGGCTGGCACCGGGACGAGGTCATCGGCGGCGACTGGGCCGAACGTTTCGTCGCACCCGAATGGCGGGCCCAGGTCGACCGCATGATCCAGGGCAGTGGCCATCCGGAGCTGTTCCCCACCCGGCACGAGATAGCCGTCCTGACCCGCGCCGGAGGCACCCGCCTAATCGCCTCGAACAACACGCTTTCGTTCGACGCCCACGGCAACTTCATCGGCATCACCTGCATCGGCGATGACATTACGGACAAGCGCCGCAACGAGCAAGAGGTGCGCAAGCTCTCGCGCGCCGTGGAGCAGAGTCCGAGCACAGTCATCATCACGGATGACAAGGGTGTGATCGAGTACGTCAATCCCAAATTCACCGAGGTCACAGGCTACCAGCCGTCGGAGGTGGTGGGCCGCAATCCCCGCATTCTCAAGTCTGGGGAGACATCCTCGGAGGAGTACAAAGGCCTCTGGGAGACCATCCACGCCGGCGATGAATGGCGCGGCGAATTCCACAACCGCAGAAAGGATGGCGAGCTGTACTGGGAGTCCGCCTCCATTTCCGCAATCCGCAATCCGGAGGGCGCCATCACCCATTTCCTGGCGGTGAAGGAGGACATCACCGAACGCAAACGTCTGGAGCAGGAGGTGGAGGAGCGCAACCGGGAGATCGGCCGCACCCAGTCCCTGACCGCCATGGGGCGCATGTCCAGCATGGTGGCCCACGACCTGCGCAATCCACTATCGTCGGTGAAGATGGCAGTGCAGATCCTGTCCCGGCATGCCAGGGGCAACCGGGAGGCCATGGAGCTGGGGCAAATCGCCTCGGAGCAGATCCGCTACATGGAGGACATCCTCTCGGACATGCTCACCTTTTCGCGCCCGGACGCCCTGTCTCCCGAATGGATCAGCGTCGACAAGCTACTCGAGGGGGCCATCGGCGTCGCGCAGAAGAAAATCGAGCAGAGCGGGGCCCGCGTACTCGTGGATATCCAGGCAGGGCTACCCACACTGTACGGCGACCCCAGCAAGCTGCGGCAGGTGTTCTCAAACCTGATCGTCAACGCCGCCCAGGCGGCCAGTGGTCAAGCAAACCCGTCCGTCAACATCTCCGCCATGCTCCAGATCGGAGAGCACGGAACGGCCGTGCGGGTGGAGATCTGCGACAACGGGGACGGAGTCGAGCGCGAGGCGCGGGACAAGCTGTTCGAACCTTTCTTCACCACCAAGACCAAGGGGACCGGCCTAGGCCTGGCCATCGTCAAACGCATCCTGGACCAGCACGCCGCGGACATCGGGCTGGAGCCCATGGAACCGCACGGCACCTGCGCGGCGGTGTCCCTGTCCACCCGAGCGGCCGGACCCGACAACGGGAACACCGCGGGACAACCCGAGACCACGACCGAGCCATGAGCAAGATACTGATCATAGACGACGATCTGGCGAGCTGCCGCACCCTTCAGCTGCATCTGACCTCCCAGGGACAGGCAGTGACACTCGCCCACAGCGCGGACGAGGGCCTGGCGGCGGCCGTGGCGGACCCGCCCGAGCTGGTGATCCTGGACATTCGCATGCCGGGCAAATCCGGGCTGGAGGTGCTGCCGGAACTCAAACAGCGGCTGCCGCAGACACAGGTCATCATGATAACGGCCTTCCACGACATGGAGAGTACGATCGAGGCCATGCAAAAGGGGGCAGAGGACTATATCCACAAGCCCATCGACATCGACGAGCTGGACACGGCCATCGACAAGCTGCTGTGTGCACCCGACTTCGCCGATGGCCTGACGATCACATTGTCCGGACCGGGTAGCGACAGCCCCTTGACCATGGTGGGTCGCTCTCGGGAGATGAAGGAAGTGTTCAAGACCATCGGACTGGTGGCAAAAGGCCCAGCCACGGTGCTCATCAGCGGTGAGTCCGGCACCGGCAAGGAGCTGGTGGCGCGGGCCATTCACCGTTGCGGCGGTCATCCGGACGGCCCGTTGGTGGCGGTCAACTGCGCGGCCTTGGTGGAGACCCTGCTGGAGTCCGACATGTTCGGCCACGAGAAGGGATCGTTCACCGGTGCAGTAAGCCGGCAGATCGGCAAGTTCGCCCTGGCTCGGGACGGCACCATCTTCCTCGACGAGGTGGGGGAGCTGTCGCCGTCCATGCAGGCGAAGCTGCTGCGAGTGCTGCAATACAAGGAATTCACACCGCTCGGCGCCAAGGAGACGGAGTACTCCAATGCTCGTGTCATCACCGCCACCAACGTGGACCTAGGGCAGAAAGTGGCGGACGGCGGTTTCCGGGAAGACCTGTTCTACCGCCTGCAGGTAGTCAACATCCATCTGCCGCCCCTGCGCGAACGCGGCGAAGACATCGTCCCCCTGGTGCAGACCCTGCTCGCGCGCATCAACCGGGAGCTGAACCGCAATGTGTCGCACGTCTCCGCGGAGGTCATGTCCTGTCTAGAGCGCCATTCCTGGCCCGGCAACGTGCGCGAGCTGGAGAACGTGCTAATGAAGGGCGTCGCCCTGTGCCCCGGCAACACTCTGACGCCCGACCTGCTGCCCGAGGACATACGGGTCGCGGAAGCCCAGGGCGCGGATAACGAATTCGGCAAGCCCGTCGAACGATGGAGCCTGGAGGAAATCGAGAAGGTACACGTACGCCGGGTGCTGCAGTCCACCCGATGGCACCGGGGCCAGGCCTGCGAGGTGCTCGGTGTGTCGCGCCCACGGCTGCGGCGCATGATGCGGCAATTCGGGATAACACCGCCCAGCGGCACGGCTGACGATGAAAACGGGGCCGCTGCGGAACCGTAGTCCCGCGGGACGACAACGGAGAATAAGATCCATGGCAACGCTGACAGACCGATTCGGTAGGCGCATCGACTATCTGCGTGTCTCGGTAACCGACCGCTGCAACTACCGCATCGGCGGCTCCGAGGCGACCGTCGGCGTGATCAGCGCCCTGTCGCGCCACTTCTGCGATGGCTGCTACTCGCGCCGCATAAACATCCAACACCGCCTCGTTGATCGCGTCGTGCACGTCCTCCGTATGTGGACGCATTACGACTAGAAACCCATCGCTTCCGTGGATTTGACGGTGGCCCGTCTGAAGTTGTTCACACCGGACTCTTGGTAGAGGCGGTCGAGATGGCATCAAGTCTTCTCGGATAAGGCCGCAACCAGGCGGACACCGCGCTGGCTGCGTTGCAGGAGATGTAGATCCCGCCCGGACGGCGCATAAGTGATGCGAATCACAAGGTCCGGCGGCGGCAGAATGCCGGCGCCGCGCTCGGGCCACTCCACAAGCAGCACGCTCTCCTCGTCCAGCAGATCCCGCAGACCGACGAATTCGAGCTCTTCCGGGTCCCCGAGCCGGTAGAGGTCCAGGTGGTAGAGGCGCATTCCGCCAAGGTCGTACGGCTCGAGGAGTGTGTAGGTGGGACTGCGGACGGAGCGAGTATGGCCAAGACCACGCAGGACGCCACGCACGAGGGTCGTCTTTCCGGTCCCCAGATCACCGTCGAGGTAGATCACGCAGGGGCTTTGGAGCCGCGACGCGATCTTGCGGCCGAAGGCGTCCTGGGCCTGCTCTCCGTGCAGGTGGACGCGCATCAGGCACGATCCTCCACTTTGAGCAGGGGCCTGAGGTTGTCGATGAGATCGCTGGCGAGCAAACCGCGCTCGCCGTTCGCGGCAGCCGCGTCTCCCGCGGCCGCGTGCAGGCACACCCCGCAACAAGCGGCATCCTCCGGCGAGAGGCCCTGGGCGATGAGGCCCGCAATGGTTCCGGTCAGCACGTCACCGGTCCCTCCGCTCGCCATCCCGGGGTTACCCCCGTCACAAACCGCTGGCGGCTTGCGGGAGGGGCCGTAAACGAGCGTGCCGGCACCTTTTAGCACCGCGACACCCCCGTACCTCTCCTGAAGCCGGCGCACGGCCGCGAACCGATCCGCCTGGATCTCCGCCGTGCCCTCCCCCAACAGGCGGCCTGCCTCCCCCGGGTGCGGCGTCAGCACCCAATTACTCTGCTCGCGGTGAGAGGCGGCGAGGAGATTGAGCCCATCGGCATCCAAAACCAGCGGTCGATCGGTTTCGAGGACTTTTTCGAACAACGCATTCCCCCACTCACCCTGCCCCAAGCCCGGTCCGAGCGCGATCACCGTTGCCCGGGTGAGCAGTGGATCCAGGTCCGAAGGATCGGCCACGCCTCGACACATGATCTCCGGCCGCGAAATGTTGAGATAGGGCGCATGATCGGGGTGGGTGGCAACGGTCACCAGACCGGCTCCTGCACGCAAGGCACCCTCCGCCGCCAAACGCGCCGCGCCCGAGTAACCCGGCGCACCGCCCACCACAAGCAGGTGCCCGAAGTCCCCCTTGTGTGCGCTGCGTGGACGCCGACCGAGCAGATCGCGCGCCGCCTGCCAGGCCATCCGACGGGCGGAGAGGATCTCCCGGGAGTAGATAACCGCCGGCACCTGCAGGGCATCGAAGTGAATCTCCCCGCAGCAGTCGGGACCCGAGCCCGTGAACATCCCCTGTTTGAGTCCGATGAAGCAGATGGTGGCCGACGCTTCAACGGCGGCCCCCAGGATCTGGCCCGTGTCTGCGTGCAGCCCCGAGGGGAGGTCGATGGCGAGCACCGGCGCCCGATGGGCATTCGCGGCGCGGATGGCGTCCGCCCAATCGCCCCGTACCTCCCGCTCCAGCCCCGTTCCCAACAGGGCGTCGACGATCAAGCCGGTGCGCCGGGGCAGCCCCGAAAAGAGGCTCACAACCCCGCCGCTCTCTCGGAAGGCCGCCGCCATGGCCAGGGCGTCTCCCCGCAGACGCGATGGGTCGCCCATCTGCAGGACCCGCACATCAAGACCGTCCTCGCGGGCGAGACGGGCCACCACGTAGCCGTCGCCGCCGTTGTTGCCGACCCCGCACAGCACCGTCAGGTCGCGCACCTGGGACCAACGCGCACGCAAGTACCGGTAAACGGCGCTGCCCGCCCGGTCCATCAGCTCGGCGCCCGGTATCCCCTGATCCTCGATCGCGGTGCGATCCAGCTCGCGCACCTGCGCGGCGCGATACAGGGCGTGGGGCAGGCGGTCGGTCTGGGGCATCGCTCGCGGCACCGGTCACCTCCAGGTGAGAGAATTGTCGAGACGCCGCCAAGGGCGGAGTAGACCAAGAACCAGCTACCACCCCGGGGGTGGCTGACCTATTATTTCAGATTGAGCGGCCTCCACAGGACAGCCGATCCGTTTCCTTGTCAACAAAAGAAGTGGTTAGCGTCGAAACTCAGCTGAACCGTAGGTCGGGTTAGCGAAGCGTAACCCGACATAACCGGAACGAGTCGGGTTACGGCGCGCACGAGGCTCGTCACCGCAATTCAGTACCTTACGAGCGCGCCTAACCCTACGGCTATAGTGTTACGTCCCACGCTATCTCAGGGCGAGCATTCCGACCTAACTGAGGTGAAACGCAGGGGGGCGTCCCGCACAGATCGAGGAGGATTACGCTCCTCGACCTGTGTGGGATGAGGATCGCTTAGAA
>JAYEJW010000627.1:0-5224 GCA_034716535.1 Pseudomonadota bacterium | reverse complement strand
CGCGAAGTGCCGAAGCTGTGGCCCCGGAGCGGGGCGAACCGGGGCATAAAGGCTGTCGCCGAGCGGAAGGCGAAAGGGGGACTGGGACGTCCCGTTTCGCATCCTGAGCACGGCGACACTCCGATCTATTGGTGTGAGGGGCCTACCGGGACAACGAGGTGGACGCAGGGCATCCGTTGACCGCAAGCATCAAGCGTCTGGAAGTGCTCGGTAAGCGACCGTCTATGCTCTCGCTCCCGCCGTTGGGTCGGGAAGATGTTAACGCCATCGTGGGGGACACGTCGCACCTCGACCAGGACGCGGTGGCCCCGCTCGGTGCACTGGTACACAGCAAAACCGGGGGCAACCCGTTCTTTGTGGGCCAGTTCCTGACCGCGCTGGACGCCGAAGGCCTGCTCGAATTCGATGAGATGTCAGGTCGTTGGCGCTGGGATCTGGCTGCCATCGAACGGCAGAGCTACACAGACAACGTCGTCGAATTCATGAGTGGCCGTATCCGGGAGTTGCCAGACGACACCGTCCGGGTGCTGCAGCTCGGCGCCTGTCTGGGGGCGGCTTTCGACCTGCATGGGGTCGTCCGGATCTCGAATCAGTCCGCCGCCAGCGTCGCGTCTTACCTTGAGCATGCCCTGACCGGGGGGTTGCTGCTGCCGCTTGGCAGCGACTACAAGCTGGCGTTCACCGATGCCACGCTGGCCGAACAGAGCGGCCGTGCACCGAGCATCAACCCTCGCTACGCCTTCCTTCACGACCGGGTGCAGCAAAGCGCCCACGACTCCATCGAGCCCGATGACAGGGCGGCAATACACCTGCGTATCGCCCGCGGACTGATGTGCGAGTTGTCACCAGAGTCTCTGTCCCAACGGGCCTTGGATGTGATGGATCACCTCGCCGAATCGCTGGAGCGGATCGAAGAACCGGCCGAGCGTCTTCGCTTCGCTCGGGTCTGCCTGGTTGCCGGTCAGCGGGCAAAGGCATCGATGGCCACCTCGCCGTCGGTGCGGTATCTGGAAATGGGTAGACACCTATTGCCGGCGGATGGCTGGGCGCGTGAGCCGGTCCTTAACCTGGACCTCCATCTGGAGGGCGCCGATGCCTGCTACGTCACCGAGCGCTACCCCGAGGCCGCGGATTTGGCCCGGACGGTGCTCGCGCGAACCGATGAGTTGCGTCATCGGGTCGAGGCTCACAACATTCTCATTGGCATCGGGGTCGCCCAGCAGCGCTATGTTGAGGCCACGATGCTCGGTTTGGACGTGCTTGAGCAGGAGCTCGGCGTTCGCCTACCGCGCAGGGCCGGCATGATCAGGGTGTTGCTCGGGATTCTGCACACCCGCGCGGCGCTGCTTCGCCGCTCCCCCGAATCCCTGCTGTCGTTGCCGGCAATGAGCGATCTGCGCGCACAGGCGGCCGTTGCGATCTTGATGAAGTGCGCCACCAATGCCTATTGGGGCGCCCCGAAACTGGTCCCGCTGATTGCCGGACAGATGGTTCGGTTGTCGCTGCGCAAAGGCAACATCGGGTTGTCCGCCTACGGATATGTCTTGTTCGGGATGATCATCGCCAATGCGATCGATGCGGTGGACGCGGGCTATGATCTCGGCAAGTTGGCCATGGACTTGTTGGAGCGCACTGGGGACCGTCACTTGATCGGTAAGACCGGCCTGCTCTGGCACGGGTTCATTCGCCACGCCAAGGATCCGTTGCGTCTGTGTGCCGCCGATACCCTCGACTGCTACGACCACGCCATGGACGCCGGAGACGTGGAGAACGCCGTCTACTGCGGAACCGTTGCCTACTACGCCGATCTGCTCGCGGGCCGCTCCCTCGACTGGATCGAACAGCGCTACCGGGATCACCTGCAAGCACTGCTGGATTCGTCCCAGGCGCAGACGACCTTCGCGCTACGGGTTTGGATGCAGGCGGTTACCAATCTGGCGGACGGCGAGCGGGTCGAGTCTAAGACGGTGGGCGCCCTGGTCGACTGGCCCGCGAGGCTCGGGGAGCTGCTTGAAGAGCCTGGGGCCGCGATGGGCATCGCCACGGTGTCCGGAGGGGCGGGATGGCTCGCGTTTCTTCTCGATGACTGGCCCGAGGCGGAACGGCAGTTCGCACTGCTCTACGAGCGGGCTGAATGCGCGCTCGGACAAGCGTTCTGGAAGCCCTGCATGGCGCTCTACGGGATCACGCTAAGCCGCAAGCTCATGCGCGGCGATGGGGGACCGTCAGAGCGCCTGCGCCTGACTCGGGTACAACGCTGGGTTCCTCGAGGCCTGGGCGACCGAGCAGGCGGCGCATGTTCACGGTCGGGCGGAGCACCGTGACCAGGCGCGCCAGCTGCTGGAACGTGCATACTTGCTGTGGCATCGCCATGGTGCCCAGGCTCGGCTGCAGCTGCTGGGCGCCAAGGATCGGAGACATTCGGTGGACGGTTCCAGCTCCGAGTTCGGTGCGCTGGATTTCGACGCCGTTCTGACCTCGGTGCGTGCCGTCTCCGAGAGCATCCAGATTGATCAGTTGGTGGCCCGGGTCCTGGAGATCTCGTTGGTGCAGTCCGGTGGACGCCGTGCCACGCTTCTCGTTCAGGACGATGTGCTGCGACCCCTGGCCTCGGCGGTGATCGACGATCATGGACGTTTTCAACGCCTTCTCTCCGTCCCCGAGATCGACCCGGAACGGTTGCCGCTGAGCCTCGTGGACTACGTCGCACGTACCCGACGGATGATCACGGTTGACAACGCGACCACCCACGAGTGGCTGTCCCGTGACCCCTACGTGGCCGGGTTCGGCTGTCTTTCCGTGATCGGCGCGCCACTGCTGCGCCATGGACGGCTGCTGGGCATGGTGTTGCTCGAAAACGAGCTGGCCGCGGGCGTGTTCTCGGACATCCATGCAAACGTGGTCGAGGCCATCGCCGGCCAGGTCGCCGTATCCCTGGAGAATGCCCGCCTGTTCGAGGCCCAGCGCCGGCAGGCGGAGGCCTTCGCGCGTTTTCTTCCGCGGCCCTTCCTCGAGCAACTCGGCCACGAACAGGTCGAGGACGTCCGTCTCGGGGATGGCGTGCATCGTCGCGTGACCGTTATGTTCACGGATTTGCGGGGCTTCACCTCACTTTCCGAGCGCATGGGCGTTCACGACACCTTTGCCTTGTTGAACGGCTTCCTGGCGCGCATGGCCCCTGCGCTAGGATCCGAGGGCGGGTTTGTCGACGAGTTTACCGGCGACGGATTTAAGGCCCTGTTCATCGACCGGCCGGACGGTGCCGTGCGGGCAGCCATCGCGATGCAGCGTCGGCTGCATCAGTACAATGACGAACGCGCGGCCAAAGGGCGCGATCGGCTGGCGATGGGCGTCGGCATACACAGCGGCAGCGGGTTGCTGGGCACCATCGGCGCCCAAGAGCGTATGTCCACCACTGTCATTGGTGACACGGTGAATACCGCCGCCCGGTTAGAGGGGCTGACCAAGGCCTATGACACGCCGGTTCTGATTAGCGAACAAGTCCGCGCGGAGATAGAAGACCCCCTTGCCTTCATGATCCGCGTGGTCGGCCGCGTGCGGGTCAAGGGCCGACGCGAAGCGATCCTGGTGCATGAGGTCGTGGACGCGAGGGGGTTCCGGGAGCGGGCCGTACTTGGACCGCTCGTGCAGCGGTTCAACGAGGCCAGCGCCGCCTACTTCGAACGGCGCTTCGACGATGCCGCCCGCGGTTTCGCTGCATGTGTTGCCGCGGCGCCCGACGACCGCCTGTCCCGCGAATACCGGAACTGGACCGACCAATGGCTGCGGAAAGGGGTCCCCTCGGATTGGGACGGTGTCATCGTTCGGGTGGAGAAGTAACCGGCGGACTTAGGGAGGATCGCGCAGCGGCGGTATTCCAACCCAGTCTTCGCCCTTGCGGGAGTCAGGAAATGCCTTGGGCATGCCCCGAAGCCGGTACGAGAAGAGGCGGGCACGCCGTGCCCAGATCGAAGCCAAGCGCAAGTGATTGAGGGAATGCGGATCGTCGATGGAGCGCGCCTTGGGGATGGGCAGGCTCTCGGGGTGATTGCCCAAATGAAACCAGGTCAGCATGCTCTCTTCGTACGAAAGGGCCTTGTCCAACTCGACCTCGGCCACGTCGACATAGGGAAAACGGGTTTCGTCCCAGGGCACCGCGCTGCTGAGCCACTGTGGGTCCGGATCGGATTCCGGTTTGTCACGCAACTGAATCTGGAGCCGGTAGCGGAGCTTGCCGCCCTCGTCGAAGAAGCGGCGGGTGGCGTCCTTGAGATAGTTCCGGCTCCGTGTTTCATCCCGGTAGGGATTCTGCAGCCAGGAATGCGTGCGGTCCCACTCATCAGGCGTTCCGGATTCATGACCATTCCAAGGATCCGGAATCAGGCGGTAGCGCGCGTAGCGGAACAGGCTGTCCTGACCGATGAATCCGGACACGGTCTTGGTGTGGTAGACCATGTTTCCAAACGATTCTGGATTGCGGCGCACGCTGTCTCCGCCGCCGACTGCGGCCTGCGGGTGTTTGCGCAGGTAGCTGACGTAATGCTTGCCTTTGCCGGCGATGGAGCTGGCCATAAAGCCGACAAACGTTCGCGCATTCCAGAACAGCGGGACGTTGCCGGTGTTCATCAGGATATCCAGCGGTGAGTTGAAGCGATCGTCCTGGAACTTGATCGATGCGCTTCGGACCACCAGTTTGGCGTCGTCCTTGAACGAAGCCGCGGCACGGCGAACCCGACAGCCAAAGGACCGGCCGGGCTGAAAAAACTCATGAGGCGGAAACTTTGGATCGTCCGTGATCTTCAGCCGGCCCGAACAGGCGATGCCATTTTCGTGGGACATCCGAACCCGGCCGAAGAGGCTGTTGGCACTCACCAACAGCGTGACGGTGAAGGTCACCAACGCCAGCACGATTCGCTGGTAAAACCCGATCAGTGCGGCGATGAATCTGTGCCGAATCATTCGCATTCCCTTTACAAAGAGAGGCAGGACCGCAGCGGCCCTGGCGGCAGGAAGGCCGTGGTCGCGCTCCGCGCTGAAGACACTAGGCGACCGATGACAACGCTCTGATTTAACGTAAGACCCATGACGCGATTGAGCCATAATCCGGAGTCCCCAATAATGCCGAGTAACTGCTCGGTCATGCAGTAACTTCTAATATTTTCAGCCGGTTGCATGTCGCGCGGGGCTTGTCCGCTCGGCATTATTCGGCTTGTTTCCTCTGGGG
>JAYEJW010000626.1:0-5235 GCA_034716535.1 Pseudomonadota bacterium | reverse complement strand
GGGCGTCGTCCGACTCGAACGGGAGGCGGCCCGTGATCAGGCGGTAAAAAACGACCCCGAGGGAGTAAAGGTCCGTGCGGCGATCGACCGCCCGGTTCATGCGTCCCGTCTGCTCGGGTGCGAGATAGGCGAGCGACAGGTCACCGATGGTCGCCGGCGCGACCCGTTGGGATGTCCGAGGCAGATCCGTGGCCGACCCGAATCCGGCGAGACGCACCTTTCGTGTGAGGGGGTCCGTGTAGATGCTGGCGGGCTGAATGCTGCGATGGACGACACCTGCCCGGTGGATCTCCGCCAGGGTCTCGGCCATCCCCAGCGCCGATTCCAGAAAGGCTGGGAGGTCGATGGCATTCGCCCCCAGGCGGGAGGCGAGGAAATATCCCCCGGGATCGTCGAAGACCAGGGCCGTGCGTCCTTTCACCAGCTCGATTCCCAATACGGGCAGCACCAGGTCCCGCGGGAGCGATTGCAGCAGCCTGTGCTCCCGCGTCAGCCGGTCCGATGCCTGATCGGAGCCGTCCGGTGCCGCGTACGTCTTGAGCAACACCGACCTCCGGTCTTCCCGACGCACTGCCCGGTAGAGAATATCCTCGCCCTGACGGACAAGCTCTTCGCCGACCTGGTAATCGGAGCTCTTGGTGGTGTGGTCCCGCACGTGTTGCGACAGATTCCTTCGGTTGCCGGCGCCGCCGGCGCCTCGCGCCCGCAATCGCTCGCGCTTCTTGAGCCAATTAAAGCAGCTTTCATTCGAAATCTGGAATCGCAGGCCACCTCGGGAAGCTATCCGTCCAGGTCGCGCCAGAGCACCAGTCCCTCGTGGTTGTACTCCGGGTCCATCTCCAGGATGAGAGTCCCATCGCGGGTGAGCACCGCCTGTGCGACCTCGACGCCGCTCGTTAGCACGTCGGCGCCTTCGTTGAGACCAGCTACCAGGTCTTTTAGCTCTCGCACTGTCATGTCGTTGCTCCTCTTGCGTTTTTCCTGTTGAGGAGGTTACCGGGCCCGCATGGGGCGATCTCGGCATTTCCCGCCAATCGCTTGGCATCGGACGACAAGCACGCCGCTTTGATATAGGCCGAAAGGTTCGTAAATAGCGCTCGCTCCAACGCAAGAGGACTCAACCATGAACATGACAGGTTCCTGGAGCTAAACCGCGGCTTCTTCTTCATCACCCAGGCGGTGGCGGTCCAGATGAAGGCCCATGATGGGGGCCGGGGATATCTGAGAGGTCCACGAGATTCCACTCCCCGCCGTTTCGGGCGGGCCGCTTGCCGCGGTTCGGCTGGTATTGGCCGGCGAACAGGGGCAAGATCGCGTCGACAGCCCGCGTGGGACAAAGGAGCTTTTCGTCATGGGTAGCCGTTGCCAAGCGCTCGAATCCAAGCATCGCGCCTTCATCGAGGCGCAGCCGGTCTTCTTTGTCGCCACCGCGGCAAGGGAAGGACACATCAATCTCTCCCCGAAGGGCCTGGACAGCCTGCGTGTCCTGGACGAGGGTCGCGTCGCCTGGCTGAACCTCACAGGGAGCGGCAACGAGACAGCGGCCCATCTGCGCGAATCGCCGCGCATGACCCTGATGTTCTGCGCATTCTCCGGCGATCCTCTGATCTTGCGCGTCTATGGATCGGCGCATGCGGTGCACCCGGTCGATCCGCAATGGGAGGACCTGATCGCATTGTTTCCGCCCCTTCCCGGTGCAAGACAGGTGATCCTGCTCGACATCGAGCTTGTACAGACCTCCTGCGGATTCGCTGTACCGGTCATGGAGTATGCCGAGCAACGCGCCGTGCTCGTCGACTGGGCCCGAAAAAAAGGGGAGGCCGGCATCAGGCGCTACTGGGCGGAGAAGAACGCCGTCAGTCTCGACGGCCTGCCGACCGGATTGCCTGTGCAATCGCAAGAAGACTCGGGGCCATGACGCTCATCGAGCACTTTCGCCTCCAAGCGGCCTACAATCGCCCGATGATCCCGCAACCGTAACGGCGCCATGACCGAGACCGACCGACTCATCAGCCCGGAGCCTGTTTCCGACGACAAGGTGTTGGACCGGGCGATCCGGCCGCGGCGCCTGGCGGACTATGTGGGTCAGCCCGTGGTGAGCGAGCAGATGGAGATTTTCATCCAGGCGGCTCGCGTGCGTGGCGACGCCCTGGATCATGTCCTGATCTTCGGACCGCCCGGGCTGGGCAAGACCACGCTGGCACACATCGTTGCCCACGAGATGGAGGTCAATCTTCGCCAGACCTCGGGTCCGGTGCTCGAGAAGCCCGGGGACCTGGCCGCCCTGCTCACCAACCTGGAGCCGGGCGACGTGCTCTTCGTGGACGAGATCCACCGCCTGAGCCCGGTGGTGGAGGAGGTGCTCTACCCTGCCTTGGAGGACTACCAGCTCGACATCATGATCGGCGAAGGCCCGGCGGCCCGCTCCATCAAGCTCGATCTGCCCCCCTTTACCCTGGTGGGCGCAACCACGCGCGCGGGGCTCCTCACCTCCCCCCTGCGGGATCGCTTCGGCATCGTCCAGCGACTGGAGTACTACTCACCGGAGGATCTCACCCGCATCGTCGAGCGTTCCGCGCTCATCCTGGGCCTGGAGGCGGAAGCAGAGGGCTCGCGGGAGATCGCGCGGCGCTCCCGCGGCACCCCCCGGATCGCGAACCGGCTCCTGCGCCGGGTGCGGGATTATGCCCAAGTCAAAGCCGACGGCCGCATCACCGCTGACGTCGCCAATCGGGCGCTCACCATGCTCAAGGTGGATGCCCAGGGCTTCGACCACATGGACCGCCGGCTGCTGCACGCGGTGATCGACAAGTTCGATGGCGGACCCGTTGGCGTGGAGAGCCTGGCGGCGGCCGTTGGCGAGGAGCGCGGCACCATCGAGGATGTGCTCGAGCCCTACCTGATCCAACAGGGGTTTCTCATGCGCACACCGCGCGGACGGGTGGCGACACAGGCGGCCTACCTGCACTTCGGTTTCAAGGCTCCAGGGGGCGAGGGCGCCCGCGCTTCGGGCACGGGAGACCTTTTCGGGGGCCGGAAGGACTGATCCTGGGCGTCGCGGTTCGGAAGAGCGGATGTCGTGGCGCGCGTTTTTTCTGTATCCTTCGCGCCTGAGGCGAGCCCGATGAGCTCGACTGGGACAGAACGTGCAAACCCTCACGGACAAGCTGACCTTCTCTTGGCCGGTTCGCGTCTATTACGAGGATACGGATGCGGGCGGCGTGGTCTACAACGCCAACTACCTGAAATTCATGGAACGGGCGCGCAGCGAATGGCTGCGTAACCTGGGCTTGGAGCAGGACCTGCTGCGTAAGCGCGAGGGCGTCCTGTTCGTCGTTCGCCGCGCAGAGCTGGACTTCCTTCGCCCCGCGCGCTTTAACGATCTGCTTAGGATCACGGTCGATCTGTCCCGCCGCCGCGGGGCCAGCCTGGACTTCGAGCAGGAGGTGCGCCGCGAGGCCGACGGCATCCTCTGCTGCCGGGGCCTGGTACGGGTCGCCTGCGTGAACGCGAGGACCCTGCGCCCCGACCGAATACCCGATACGCTGCTGGCGGAGATCTCCGATGTACTCTGAGCTATCCCTTCTGGACCTGGTGCTGAACGCGAGCCTGGTTGTGCAACTGGTGCTCGCGTCGCTGGTACTGGCGTCGGTCCTCTCCTGGACCATGATCTTCGACCGTTCCCGTGTTCTGAAAAAGGCACGCCGCGCCGCGGACGAATTCGAGCAACGCTTCTGGTCCGGCGGTGATCTGAGCGCGCTCTACCGGGACCTGGGTCAGAACGCGAAGAACGTCGACGGCCTGGCGGCCATCTTCCGCGCAGGCTTCAAGGAGTACGTACGCCTGCGCAAAGGGGACGCGGGAGACGCCATGGCAGTCCTCCAGGGGGCCGAGCGCTCGATGCGGGTCGCCGTCAGTCGGGAAATGGACCGCCTCGAGAACAACCTGCCGTTCCTTGCCACAGTGGGCTCCACCAGCCCGTACGTCGGGCTGTTCGGCACCGTGTGGGGCATCATGCACGCCTTTCACGCGCTGGGGAACGTCAAGCAGGCGACCCTGGCCCTGGTGGCTCCCGGAATCTCGGAGGCCCTGGTGGCCACGGCTATCGGCCTGTTCGCCGCCATCCCTGCGGTCATCGCCTACAACCGGTATTCGTACCAGGTGGAACGGCTCAACAACCGTTACGAGGAGTTCATGGAGGAATTCTCCACCCTGCTGCAACGCCAGGGTCGCGCATGAGCGTGCCGTTGATCATCAGCGAGCGGGGGCTGGGTAAATGAGGAAGACGCGCCAGCGCCGCCGGCCCATGTCCGAGATCAACGTGGTGCCCTATATCGACGTGATGCTGGTGCTGCTGGTGATCTTCATGGTCACCGCGCCGCTGATCACTCAGGGGGTCAAGGTCGATCTGCCCCAGGCGGACGCAGAGGTGCTCGAAGGCGAAACCTCCGAGCCCGTCGTGATCACCGTCGATCAGTTCGGGGATCTTTATCTGGACGTGGGCGAGGATAAGAATCAGCCGGTGGATCCGGACACCCTCATGATCCGGGTCAAAGCGGTGCTCAAGTACAACCCGAAAGTGCCCATCATGGTCAAGGGCGACGCAGCGGTCGACTATGGGCGCGTCATAGACGCCATGGTGCTCGCGCAGGCGGCGGGCGCACCCAGCGTCGGGCTGATCACGGTGCCGCCGGAGCGCCTAGAGCCCTGACATGTGGCAGACGCTGCGCCGCAATCCCGGGGCCTTTGGGGGCGCCCTGCTGTTGCACCTGCTCCTCGCGGCGCTCATGCTGGTCGGCGTTGACTGGCTGGTGCGTACCGAGGACGTCCACACCAAGCCGCGCGTCATACAGGCCAAGATCATCAGCTCGGAAGCCGTCGAGGCGGAGGTGGAACGCCTGCGCAAGGCCGAGGAAGAGCGCCAAGCCGAGCGTCAGCGCACGGAGCAGGAGCTCGAGAAGCTCAAGGCAGAGGAAAAACAGGAACAACAGCGTCTCCAGGCGTTGGAAGAAGAGCGCCGGCGCCGTGAGCAGGAAACCGAGCGCCAGCGTGCCGAGGAGGAGCAGGTTCGGCAGGAGGAAGCGGAGCGGCTTGCGCGTCTTAAAGATGAGCAGGCCGATCTCAAGCGCCAGAGCCAGGAGGAGGCGAAACGCTTGGCGGAACTGGAGGCCAAGCGCAAGCAGGAGGAAGCGGCGCACCGGCAGGCGGAGGTGGAGCGCAAGGCCGCGGAGGAAG
>JAYEJW010000625.1:0-21888 GCA_034716535.1 Pseudomonadota bacterium | reverse complement strand
CAATTTTTAAGAGTTTTGTAATTATTTTAATAGCTAATTTACCATCAGTTGGGAAAGTGATATTGCTCTCTTGAACTGTACTGTCTATTTAAAGGTTGTCGCCGAGCGCAAGGCGAAAGGGGGACTGGGACGTCCCGTTTCGCATCCTGAGCACGGCGACACTCCGAGATTCTTGGGAGGGGTTTCCTTGGACGCGATAAGCGATCTGATCAATGCCGTGAACGGCCTGGTTTGGGGTCCGCCCATGCTGGTGCTGATCCTGGGCACCGGCTTTTTCCTGATGGTGGGGCTGCGGTTGATGCCCCTGATCCGTCTCCGGTACGGATTCCGGATGTTGTGGGAGGGCAGGGCTCGACAGGGCGAGGGCGATATCACGCCGTTCAATGCCCTGATGACCTCCCTATCGGCCACGGTCGGCACCGGGAACATCGCGGGCGTGGCGACGGCCATCGCGCTCGGCGGGCCCGGCGCCCTGTTCTGGATGTGGTGTACGGCACTGGTCGGCATGGCGACCAAGTACGCCGAGGCGGTGCTCGCCGTGCGCTACCGGGAGGTGGACGAGGTAGGCAATCATGTCGGCGGACCCATGTACTACATCAAGAACGGCTTGGGCAGCAAATGGGCTTGGCTCGGCGGGGCCTTCGCCCTGTTCGGCTTTTTCGCCGGATTCGGTATCGGCAACACCATCCAGGCCAACTCGGTCGCCGACGGGCTCGGGCGGACCTTCGGAATGCCCGAATGGACATCGGGCGTCCTGGTCGCCGTATTGGCGGGGCTGGTTCTGATCGGTGGCATCCGGCGAATCGCCGTGGTAGCCGGCAAGCTGGTGCCCTTCATGGCCTTTGCCTACATTGCCGGCGGACTGGTCGTCTTGGGCATGCACCTCGATCAGATCGCCCCTGCATTGGAGCTGATCGTCACCCACGCCTTCACCCCCATGGCTGCGGGTGGCGGCTTTGTCGGGGCGACGGTGTGGGCAGCCATTCGCTTCGGTATCGCCCGCGGCGTGTTCTCCAATGAGGCGGGCCTGGGCAGCGCCCCTATCGCCCACGCGGCGGCCCAGACGAACGATCCGGTCCGTCAGGGTACGGTGGCCATGCTCGGCACCTTCATCGACACGCTGATCGTCTGCACCATCACGGGTCTGGTGATCGTCATCTCCGGGGAATGGTCGGCGATCACTCCCGAGTACCAGCAATGTGTCACGCAGGGGGGGGCGGTGGTCGCGGACATTTGCCACATGGATGAGGAGGAGTTCGCGAAGGGCTTCAGCGGGGCCGATCTCTCCGCCGCGGCCTTTGGTTGGGGGCTTCCGGGTCTTGGCGGATACGTGGTTTCGGTCGGTCTGGCGCTCTTTGCCTTTACGACCATTCTGGGCTGGAGCGTCTACGGGGAGCGTTGCGCCGAGTACCTGTTCGGCATCCGCGCGATTACGCCTTTCCGCATCGCATGGATAGCGGCCATTCCCGTTGGCGCAATGGCGGACCTCGATTTCATCTGGTTGGTGGCCGACACGCTCAACGCCCTGATGGCCATACCCAATCTGATCGCACTGCTGCTGCTGAGCCCCGTAGTCTTTAAGCTGACGCGGGATTACTTCACGACGTCGTCCGGCTAGTCCTGGAACTTGAGAAACCGCGTGCCTCCGTCAGCTGGTCTTAGACCCGCCCAGGCATTGGGGGGATGCCGGGGCGACGCCACCCTTCTCGAACCACTCCTCCGGCGTCCATGCGTGCAGGGCGAGTGCGTGCAGGCCGGTGCTGAATTCCTCCGCCAAGAGCTGGTTGACCAGGCGATGGCGCCCCACCAGCTTGTGTTCTCCAAAGCGTTCGCTGACCACCACGACCTTGAAGTGGGACTCGGCCCCCTCCGGTACGCTATGCATGTGACTCTCGTCGATTACCTCCAGGTGCATCGGCGCGAGAGGCGATTGCAGCTTTTCGGCAATACGTTCTTTGCGGCTCATGGCGGGGGTCCTGGGTTGTTGGAATTCGGATACCGCGGTGTTCGCGTGGACACCGCTCCATGGACGCAGAACTAAGGGCGCGAGAGCGGGCCTACAACCCGTGCGTAGTGTCTTCGGAATCCGCGGACGGCGCTTCAGCGTCCTGCGCGAGCAGTGCGAGGACGTCTGTGTGTTCTCCCTCACCTGCCCAGCCGGCTGCTGAATGGCCGGAAAAATCGCGCAGCGTGGAATCGGCACCCCGTACAAGCAGTGTATGGACTGTTTGCGCGTGACCCTGCTTGGCGGCCCAGATGAGCGCGGTCCAGCCACCGGTGGCCTCCTGATGGTCGATCATCGCACCCTTCTCCAGGAGAAGCGCGACGACCTCCGAGTGGTCGTTCGAAGCGGCGAGCATCATGGCCGTGTAGCCCCCCTTATCCTCGGCATCGGGTGCGGCACCTGCCGCCAAGAGGTGCCGGACCGCCTCGACGTGTCCGTTGAGTGCCGCCTTCATCAGAGGAGTCCAGCGGCAGGCGTCGCGGACGTCCGGACTCCCGCTTTCCGCAAGCAGTGCATCCAGGGCCGGCAGGTCGCCGCGTTCGGCCACCGACAGCAGCGCCGGCACGAGGTCGTCGGCGTTCCCAGCGGGATCCTCACCGCAGGCCGCGAGGGCGAGCAGGCACAAGAGTGTTTGGGCTTTGAAAAGGATCGACATGAGTGCGCATTTTGACGGCGCTTTCTGGATCGGCCAATGACAATCCGCAACGGGTCACCGCGTCGTCGGACATGCCGGCGACGCGCGTCCCTGTCGGAGTACTACTTGTCAGAGTCCCGGTTCGGGGGGTAGAGATGGGTCGGAAAGGGGGTGACGTTGGATTCGTCGTCCAGGTCGCGGATCTTACCGTGACCCTCTTTCTCGACCTCGTCGATGCGAACCACCGAATGGATGGGAATGATGGTCCGGTTTACGCCCTTGAACTCCGTCTTCAGGCGCTCGGTCGAGGGGTCCACCAGGACGGTGCTGGATTCCTCGAACAGCAGGTCATGCACCTCGACGAACCCGTACAGCTCTCCCTGCTGCACGCGCTTGGCGTAAATCTCGTATACCTTGCCTTGATTCAGGAACGCTATCCGGAAGACACGCATTTCGAAGTGGATTCCACAGTTATCGTTCGAAGACCATTTTACGCCCTGGGATCGCTCTGAACAGCCTGGTCCGCCGAGCAGGGCCCAGAAATCGTGCGCTCGGATTCCGCGTCCTGGCCGTACGGATTCAGCATCTTACCGGATCCGGGAGGGCGAGGTGCTGATCCTGTGGAGCCCCGGGCCCTTTCGGTCGATGCGGCCGATGCCGGCGTTGCCGCAGCCCCATCAGCGTGCCTGAGGAAGCCCATGCAACAGGACGGTAATCTTGGAAACCTCAAAATTTGCTAATCTATCAGTTGCTGTCGGTGAATTGCCGTCGGCGTCACGTTGCCGGTCGTCAAGCCGACCGCATTGGTTTCCTTGCCCGAATACGGAGCGTTTGAGATGAAGCGTTTATTGGCGATTTTCTTGGCATCAGTTTTCTCCTTGGGGCTCGTTGCCTGTGGTCAGGATCAAGGAGGACAATCTGAGCAGGCAGGACAGGCAGCCGGCACATCGGAGGAAACAGCCGCCGGAACTGAGTCGGGTGCCGGCGCCGGCGCCGGCGGAACGACAGGCGAGAGCGCCTCCAAATAGGCGCAAGAAGAGCAGCATCGAAGTCTTAGGGCTTCGATGCTGCACCAAGCCCCCTGGATTCGCGTCGGCTTACATGGAAAAGGGGAGATCCCTCTCCCCTGTAACATTTGCCGTTCAGGCAATTCCCCTCCGGCCTTGCGGGTACGTCTCGCATCTAGTCGGAGTAGCCTGGACCGGAACCACCGCGGGAGTCGCGCGCGAAATAGCTCACGCGTCCCCCCGGAATGACAGTGACGCCCGCAGGACTTACGTGGAAGCGTTGACGGTCGGCTTCCTCGTCGTAGCCGATGGTCTCGCCCGCCTCGATGATGTTGTGGCGATCGACGATGACGCGGCGTAGCCGCGCGCCTTTGCAGACGCGGACGTAGTCCATGATGATGCAGTCCTCGAGTTCCACATCCTCCTCGATCACCGCCTCGCGGCGGATGATGGAGTTGCGGATGCGCACGCCGTCGTGGATCACGGTGGCGGCGCCGAGCAGGCTGTTGCGCAGATCGCCGCCGAGCACCCGAGCCACCGGTCCCTGGTAATTGCTGGAGAACACCGGCCACTGGGGATTGAACATGTCGAAGACGGGCTCTCCCCCTAGAACGTCTTTGTGGGTCTCGAAAAAGGCATCGATGCTGCCCACATCCCGCCAATAGACCCGCTGTTCGTAAGGTTTGATGCCGGGGATCTCGTTGGTCGCGAAGTCGTACGCGAACAGCCGATGGGTGCGCAGCAGCCGTGGCAGCACGTGCCCGCCGAAGTCGGTTTCCCCTTTCTTACGCGCCTCCTCCAATGCCTCCATGAGCACCCCGGCATCGAAGATGTAGTTCCCCATGGAGGCGAAGGCGTGCTCCGGGTCGCCCGGCATCGGTGCGGGGTTGGCGGGCTTCTCCTGGAACGCCTGAACCCGGCCGTCCGGGCCCGCGGCGATGACGCCGAAGCCCTTGGCGTCTTCGAGGGGGACGGGGAGGGCGGCGACGGTCACGTCTGCGTTCTGCTCCTTGTGGAAGGCCGCCATCTGACGGATGTCCATGCGGTAGATGTGGTCGGCGCCGAAGACGGCGACCAGGTCCGGGCGGTGCTCCTCGATCAGGTTGATGTTCTGATGGACCGCATCCGCCGTGCCCTGGAACCAGTGCTGGCCGGACATCATCTGGGGCGGGACAACGGTGACGAACTGTTGCTGCAGCAGGGGTGAGATGGTCCAGCCCTTGCGGACGTGCTCGATCAGGGACTGCGACTTGTACTGCACCAGCAAGTAAATGGTCTGGATCTGGGAGTTCACGAGGTTGCTGAGCACGAAGTCCACGATCCGATAGCGGGCACCGAAGGGCACGGAGGGTTTGGACCGAGCCGCGGTCAGCGGTTGCAGGCGGGAACCCTGCCCGCCGGCCATGACGAAAGCGATGATTCTATCGGACTGCATCTTTCCTCCGTGCACCCGATGATGATGGGCGCTCTGTCTGTTGTGCCGCCGCGGTCGGCGCGGGCTTACCCGAAAGGCCGTCGAACGGAAACGGCCATGCGGCAAGCTATTTTCTACGACTTTGCGGCCGGTGAAAACGCAGCGATTCGCTTTTTTTCCTCAGGGCTGACTGAGGTCAGCACTTCGTTCAGCGGAGTCCGGTTCTCTTCGGTTGCCTGCGTCTTCCTGTGGACTCTCTTAAGCGTACAACAGTCGCGTGCGGCGGACATTTCGTCATCGATTCCTTTTAAACTACGAGAATCTCAAAATCGATCTGCTGGGGATAGGTGATGGCCGATAAGCTGAGCGTACCGCGACGACCGGTGATTCTGATTATTCTCGACGGCTTTGGGAGCAACCCGAGCAAGGCAAACAATGCGGTTGCGATTGCCCATACGCCGCGCTTCGACGAGTACTTTTCACACCATCCTCATACCCTGTTGCAGGCGTCGGGTCGCGCGGTGGGCCTACCCGACGGACAGATGGGCAACTCGGAGGTGGGTCACATGGCCATCGGCTCCGGCTGTGTCGTGCGTCAGGACCTGGTCCTGATCGACGATGCCGTGGCCGATCGCAGCTTCTACGATAACCCGGCGCTCGGCGCAGCAGCCGTTCGGGCCGCGGAGCAGGGCCGGCCGGTCCACCTGATGGGGTTGGTTTCGGACGGCGGCGTGCACAGCCACGTGAATCATCTCGTCGCCCTCATCAAGTTGTGCCGGCGCAAAGGGGCGACGCCCGTGGTACACATGTTCACGGACGGGCGGGATACGCCGCCACGGTCGGCGGCGAGCTTTCTCGACCCGGTTGAGAGCGCCCTCGCCGCGGTCGGCGGCCACATCGCCACGGTCGCGGGCCGCTACTATGCCATGGACCGGGACAGCCGCTGGGAGCGTACGGAGATCGCCTGGCGGGCCATGACCGAGGCGAAGGGCAGGGCGGCAGGCTCGCCGGCGGAGGCCATCCGGCAAGCCTACGCCGCTGGGGAGGACGACGAATTCATCGTTCCCACGGTCATTGCCGGCGGCGAGCGTGTGGAGAACGGCGACAGCGTCATCTTCTTCAATTTCCGTAAGGACCGGCCGCGGCAAACGGTGTCGGCGCTTTCTCAACAGGACTTCGAGCACTTCGACCGGGGCGATTTCGACGGCGCGCAGGTTACCTGCATGATGGAGTACGACCAATGGTCCGGGCTGCCCTTCGCGTTCGACCACGAGGCGCCGGCGGTGACGCTCGGACAAGTGCTGTGCGACGCCGGACTGAGCCAGTTCCACTGTGCGGAGACCGAGAAGTACGCCCACGTGACCTTCTTCTTCAACGGCGGCCGCAGCGAGCCCTTTCCGGGCGAGGAGCGACTGCTCGTCCCGTCGCCCAAGGTCGCGACTTACGACCTCAAGCCCGAGATGAGCGCTCCGGAGGTGGCGGACGCGGTGGTGGACGCCTTGCACAGCCGCAGCTTCCCCTTCGTCGTCGTGAACTTCGCCAATGGCGACATGGTGGGCCACACGGCGGCGAGGGAGGCGGTCATCGAGGCCGTCGAGGTGCTGGATCGGGAAGTGGGGCGGGTGCTCGATGCGGCGGTAGAGGAGGGTTATTCGATCATCCTCACCGCGGACCACGGCAACTGCGACGAGATGGTTGACCCGATCACCGGCGATCCACACACGCAACACACGGTCTACCCGGTGCCCTGCCTCATCGCCGACGAGATGCCCTGGCGGCTGAGCATCGGTGCGGGCATCGAGAGTATCGCGCCCACGGTGCTGAGCCTTATCGGGCTGCCGAAACCGCCGGCCATGCACGGCGAGTCCCTGCTACTCGCGCCGGTGAGGCTGTTGGACGGAGCGGGATAGGGGTTACACTCGAAAATCTTTTGTTGTTGGAGAGATCGGATTCGATGCAGCAATACCTCGCTCTGCTCCGGGACGTGATGGACAACGGGGCGGACAAGTCGGACCGCACCGGCGTCGGTACCCGCTCCGTGTTCGGACGCCAACTCCGCTTCGATCTCTCCCGGGGGTTCCCCCTGGTCACCACGAAGAAGATCCACCTGAGGAGCGTGATCTACGAGCTGCTCTGGTTCTTGCGGGGGTCCACGGACAACAACTGGCTCAAGGAGCGTGGAGTCACCATCTGGGACGAGTGGGCGACAGAGCAAGGGGATCTGGGGCCCATCTACGGCCACCAGTGGCGAAGCTGGGCCTGTCCGGACGGCACCACCGTTGATCAGATCGCCGAGGTGGTGGCGGGTATCCGCGCCAACCCGGACTCCCGCCGGCTCCTGGTATCGGCGTGGAACCCGGCTGAGCTGCCCCTGGACGGTCTCTCGCCGCAGGAGAACGCACGCCGCGGACGCATGGCCCTTGCCCCCTGTCACTGCCTGTTCCAGTTCTATGTGATCGAAGGCAGGCTCTCCTGCCAGCTTTACCAGCGCAGTGCCGACCTCTTCCTGGGCGTGCCCTTCAACATCGCCAGCTACGCGCTGCTGACCCACATGGTTGCCCAGCAATGCGGGCTCGAGGCGGGGGATTTCGTGCACAGCTTCGGCGACCTGCATCTTTACCGCAACCACCTCACCGCTGACATCGTCTACGAGCAATTGAAGCGCGAGCCGCTCCCCCTGCCGCAACTGGAGATCCGCCGCTGTCCGCCGTCCCTGTTCGAATACGAGCTGGAGGACTTCCGCTTCGCAGGCTACGATCCCCATCCCGCGATCCGCGCCCCCATTGCCGTCTGAACCGGGCGCCCGGAGAAACCTGCCGTGACTGAAGCCCTCATCGATTACGGACTCTTTTTCGCGAAGACCCTGACGATCTTCCTCCTGTTCGGGGTCTTGCTCTTTGTACTGGTGCGTTCCCGCCGGGGTCATCAGCCCGATGCCGACCGGCTGGATGTCGTCGACCTCAACGAGAAGTACCGCGTCATGGCGCGAGCCCTGAAACGTGCGTCGCTGCCGAAGAAGGCCTGGATCAAGGCCCTTAAACGGGATCGGAAAGCGGAAAAGCGGCGGGAAAAGGACGGCGGCGAGCACCAGCGCCGCGTTTTCGTCATCGATTTCCATGGTGACATCAAGGCAACCGAGGTGGCTTCCCTCAGAGAGGTCGTGACCGGTGTGCTCATGGAGATCGGCAAAGACGATGAAGTGCTCGTGCGTCTCGAGAACGCTGGCGGAATCGTGACAGAGCACGGCCTGGCGGCCTCCCAGCTTGCCCGCATCCGTGAACGGAAGGTCCGTCTGACCATCTCCGTGGACAAGGTCGCTGCCAGCGGTGGCTACATGATGGCCTGTGTGGCGGATCGCATTATCGCTGCACCCTTCGCGGTGGTCGGCTCCATCGGCGTTGTGGCGCAGTTGCCCAACTTTCATCGTTTGCTGGAGCGCAGCGGTGTGGACTTCGAGCTGCACACGGCCGGGGAATACAAGCGCACCCTGACCCTGTTTGGTGAGAATTCGGAGGCGGGGCGGGAGAAGCTGCGTCAGCAGCTCGAGGACACCCACCTCCTTTTCAAGGACTTCATCCGCGAACACCGCCCCGACCTGGATCTCAAACGGATCGCTACCGGCGAGTATTGGTACGGCACCCAGGCACTGGATCTGGGCCTGGTGGACCAGGTGCTGACCAGCGATGACTACCTGATGGAGGCAAGCCGCGACGCCGACCTTTTTCTGGTAAGTTACGCGGCCAAAAAGCGGCCCGTGGAGCGCCTGCTCTCGTCCGTGGGTGACCTGGTGTTGCGAATCCTCAGGGGGCGGTGAAGGTCGCTTGTACGTCGCCTCGGAGCGGAGCACGCCGCTATCCCCCCTGCGCCCGCCGAGGGCTCCGGGGGAAAGCAATCATCGCAGGTCGACTATAATGCGCAGCACTTGTCCGATAAAACGAGATAGCCACTGCTTCGAGGATGGGGATTTGCGATGACCACCAGATCTTTCTTTCTCACTCCTGCGCGGGAAATTTCGCTCAAGCCCTTCGGTACAACCTGCACACGGCTCGCATCCTGCGTTCTCCTGGTGTTCGGCTCAGGGCTTGTTGGTGCGGCCGAGGGCGGTGGTGCGCTGCCCGCAGGCTCGGGCGCGGAGGCGGATCGGGAGACTGACCTCGTGCAAGTCGAGGGTGCGCAGCAGGCGTTTGACACGCTGCGCACATTGCAGGCGCGACAACAATGGATGGAGGAAGAGATCAGTAGGCTTCAAGGACAACTGTCCGGCGGCAAAAAACGCGTGGAGAGTCTCAACCAGGCACTGCGGGAGAAGGAGGTCATGCTCTCTACGTTGCAGGGCGAGCTGGACCGCCTGAAGCAGGTGAATCAGAAAGCGGAAGCGGCGCGCAGGCTACTGACGGCGGAGAACGCAAAGTTCGCGGCGGCCCTCTCGCAGGAACGGACCCGAGCCGACGCGCAGCAGCAGGCCTCGAGTCAGCAAGTGGACGCCTTGCAGCAGCGTGTGGCCGAGAAGGAGGCGGAAGCGCTCGGGCTCAGAGCCCGTTTTTCGGACCTCGAGGCCATGCGCGATCAGGCCCTGAGCGCAAATCTTTCACTCCAGGCAGAGAAACGTGCATTGGAGGAAACGCTTGACGCGACCCAACAGTCCGTCGAGGAGTTGGTGCGGGAGGCGGAGTCCCTCCGGGCGACCCTGGAATCGAGGCACACGGAGCACCAGGTCCTCGGCAGAGACAAAGATAAACTCGAGGATGAGCTCTCCAAGGTCCAGGAAAAGGCAACAGATCTCGAGCGGGAGTTGCGGGCGCAGCAGAGTAGCCACGCTCAAGCGCGAGCGGCGACCGAGGCCGAGATGGTTGAGCATCGCGTCGGCAAACAGGAGCTTCAGACCCGGTTGACCCAGGCCCAAGCGAATCTGGCCGAGCTGGAGGGCAGGCTGCAATCCCACCAGCAGACCCACGGCGAGACATTGGCCTCGGTCGAAGGCGTGAGCGCCAAGCTCCGTGGCGAAAATCAGGCCCTCAAAACGGAGCTTGCGGAGGCTCGCGAGGAGGTGGAGGATCTGGTCCAGCGCCTCAAGGTACTGGAAGACACCCATTCCGGAGCGGTGGCCGCCCTTGAGCGGCTGCAGAAAGACAAAGCCGATCTTCAGAGCCAAGCCGAGGCGGAACAGAAGGTCGTTACCGATCTCAGAAAGCGGCTCAGCGAGGCGGAGGCCGCGGCTGGTAACGCAGAGTCCGAGTTAACGGCATTGCGTTCCCAACTTCCGGCGGCGGTGGGCGGCTCGGTCACCGATGAAGAGGTGAGGCAGGTGGCTGCGGAGAGCCTGATCGCGCTTCGTGAGCTCTACAGAAAGCGGGGAGCAATGGAGAAGGAAGCCTGGACGCAAGCAAGGAACAAATTGGAATCGGAGCTCCGTGATCAACAATTGCTCTTGGCCCAGGCCCTCTCGGCGACAAGTGTTTATCGGGTGCGGCGTGACGACACACTCGCCAAGATCAGTAAGGAGATATACGGAAGAGCAGGGCGTTGGCCTGAGATCTTCGAGGCGAATCGACATGTGCTCGCCGACCCGGATCGGCTGTTTCCCGGCATGACCCTGGTGATTCCCTAGTCGACGGAAGGATCGGAGTGGCCGTTGAGTACCTCTGTCGTTCCACCGAGGACCTCATCGGCGCCTATGACGGGTTTCTTCTCGACGCCTATGGCGTGCTTGTAGACAAGACTGGAGCACTCTCCGGTGCCGCTGTGTTTCTAGAGCGGCTGCGGACCGCCGGCAAGCCGTACCTGGTGCTCACCAATTCTGCCAGCCGATTGCCTGAAACCTTGGCCGCGGAGTTTGCTGCGGCGGGGCTGGCGATCCCGGCGGAGCGCATCCTGACCTCCGGGCTGCTGCTCGGCTCCTACTTTCGGGGGCAGGGCTTGAACCGTGCCGATTGCCTGGTTCTCGGACCGAGGGAGTCCGAGATCTATGTCACTCGGGCGGGTGGACAGGTGCTGTCGCCGTCGGAGGATCTGGACGCAGAGGTGGTCGTCATTGCCGATCAAAAAGGCTTTGACTGTCTCGAGCTGATGAATCGGACGCTTAGCCTCGTCCTGCGCCGCCTCGATGCCGGCAAGACCATGCATCTGTTGCTGTGCAACCCCGATCTGATCTATCCCGTTGGTCCTGGTCGTTATGGTTTCACGGCCGGGGGCCTGGCGGCCATGCTCGGTGCCGTCATCCGCGAGCGGTATCCGGAGTTGTCGGACCCCATCGTTCCGCTGGGTAAGCCCGACGCCCCCATGTTCGAGGCGGCGCGACGTCGCATCGGTGCTGAGCGGCTTGTCATGCTTGGCGATCAGCTCGCTACCGATATTTTGGGGGCCAACCGCTGCGGCATCGATTCGGTGCTGGTCGATTCGGGTCTGGCCCGGAAGGCGGATTGCGCCGCCGAGAAAGTCCGTCCCACCTATTACATTCCCGCTCTATCCTATTGACCGGAAACAGAACTTTCTGCGTCAGGAAGGCGTTCTTTCACTCTGGCCAGTCACCCGAAAGACGGAAGCACACCCCCTCACGGAGGCTGAGCGAGAGAATGTATCCCAATGTCTCTATAATGCACTGATTTATAAGTACGTCTTTGTCGCTTTTGTTGACGCATGAAGTTTCGAACGTTCGTCCAGGGTGAAGTTGGGACCAAGCACGCTGGAAGCTGTGCATGACCACCGGCCCTGAGCTGTCGATCATCGTCCCCACCTTTAGCGAGCGTGGCAGCGTGGCGGAGGTTGTCCGCCGTTTGGACGCCTGTCTGGAGGGTATCCCCTGGGAGGTGATCTTCGTCGACGACGACTCGCCGGACGGGACAGCCGACGCGGTTCGGCACCTCGGCAGGGGGGACAGCAGGGTGCGGGTGGTCCATCGCGTCAATCGCCGGGGCCTGTCCACGGCCTGTGTGGAAGGCATGCTGGCCTCGTCGGCGCCCTATCTGGCCGTGATGGACGCAGATCTGCAGCACGACGAGCGCATCCTCCCGAAGATGCTGACATCCCTGAAGGAGGAGGGGTTGGACATCGTTGTCGGGAGCCGCCATGTGGAGGGCGGTGGCATGGGGGATTGGGGGGAGGGTCGTCAGCTTGTCAGCCGCTTCGCCACGCGGCTTTCGCGGCTCGTGCTCAAGGCCGATCTCAAAGACCCCATGAGCGGGTTTTTTCTGCTCAAGCGAGATGTCCTCCACGAGGCCGTCCATGACCTATCGGGGATCGGCTTCAAGATCCTGCTGGACCTCTTCGCATCTGTTGGCCGTCCGCTGAAGTTCAAGGAGATCCCCTACACCTTTCGCAATCGCCACGCAGGCGAGAGCAAGCTGGACAGTGTGGTCGCCTGGGAATATCTGATCATGCTCCTGGACAAGAGCATTGGCCGTTACGTGCCGATTCGCTTTGTCCCTTTCGCGTTCATCGGCGGTATCGGCGTGTTCGTGCACATGGCGGTTCTCTGGCTGATCTTCCGGAGCATGGGGCAGAGCTTCGTCGCTGGCCAGACCGCTGCCACGCTGGTGGCCATGACCACCAACTTCTTCATGAACAACATGTTCACCTACCGCGACCGGCGTCTGCGGGGCTGGGGCCTGTTGCGCGGCTGGGTCTCCTTTTCGCTCGCCTGCTCCCTCGGCGCCGTGGCCAACGTAGGAATCGCGACCTATCTCTTCGAGAGCGACGCGATGGGCGATATCGGCTGGGTGCTTTCGGCGATTGCGGGAATCGTCGTCGGCGCCGTGTGGAACTACGCAGTCACGTCCGTCTACACCTGGAGCAAACCCAAGGCCGCGTAGCGGGCCGGAGAAGGTCCGGTTCGATGACCCGTCACGAGACGATTCTGCGTCTTGCCGTCGGGGCGGGGCTTCGGTACGGCAACATTCGCTCCCGATATCCTGCCGCCGGGAACAGCACTCCCAGTTTTCCTCTGCGAACCTCGAATATCGGCTATTCTTAACACTTAAGCCACGTTAAGTGTTGTTGATAAGAGGCTGATCGTTTGGCGAATTTTTCGGCGCATCTTTATGGCGGGGCGGCGGCGAGCAGTGTCGGCTCCCTTGCGGTGTATGCGCTCGGGTGGGCGGGTCCGGAGCAAACGCAGCTACTCTTCTTCCTGGGTGTCACAGGCAGTCTCCTCCCCGATATCGATGCGGATAACTCCGCGCCCGTAAGGGGTTTCTTCACCCTGCTGGGTGTAGTGGTGGCCTTCCTGGCGAGCTTCACCCTCGTCGGGCTTTTCCCCGTCCTGGAGCTCGCATTGATCTGGGGAGGGGTCTTTCTGTTCGTGCGTTATTGTGTGTTCGAAGCCTTTGCCCGGTTCACCGTTCACAGAGGCGTGTGGCACTCCTGGCTGGCTGCCCTGCTCGTCGCGATGGCGACCGCGGATGCGGCGTACCACCTTTTTCGGATGTCGGCGTGGGAGTCCTGGCTCTGCGGTGTCTTCGTCTTCCTCGGCTACCTGACCCATCTGTGCCTGGACGAGATCGCCAGCGTCGATCTGCTCAACAATCGGATCAAGCGCTCTTTCGGCACGGCGCTGAAGCCCTTCAGCACCTCCGCCCCCGGCGCCAGCCTGGCCATGCTCGCTGCTGTGATCGCGCTGGCCTACCCGGCACCCAGTCTACAGCCGGTGCTGGAGGCGGGAGCGGGTTATGGTCTGTCGATGGACACGCTGCAGGCAAAGATCCTGGGGAACACAGGCTGGCTCTCGGGGTTGCGGGAGGCCCTCAACTGAGCGTCGCGCAGTGCCCTCGGGAGCCTGAATTTCTCGAAGCGCTCGAGAAGCGCAACGATCACGCCTTCTTGTATCGAGTCCTCGCTCATAGCATCCTCCAATAAAGCGTCAAATTGCTGGGCCAGCGGGGCCGCGGCCACTGCCTCCATCAAACAAGCGAAATCCGGGCCCCGCCGCTCATGGAAGCAGACCCACTATTGCTCTCAGAATCAGACCCACTATCTGCGCGGGTAGATGTTGGTGAAGCAGGGCGTTGAAGGGCGTGGTTGGCGGAAGGAAGTCGAGTTGGAAGGGAGAGGTGACCGGGTGAGTTGAGCGGCAGCGGTTGGGGAAGTGATCAACGCGCCGGGGTGGACACATCTATTTCTTGGTCGTGGAGGTGTTGCGGCGGCGTTTCGGTGAGGGGGAATCGGGGTTGTTATCGGGCACACGAAGCGAAGGCCCATCGATGCGGATGGTGATGCAGTGATGCTGGAGGCGATCGAGCAGTGCGTCGACCAGCGGTTTGCGCTGGAACAGCTCGTACCAGTCCGGGTAGTCGAGGTTGGTCGTGATGATCGATGCTCGCCTACCGTAGCGCAGATCCATGAGCTTGAAGAAGGCGTTGACCTGTTCGGGCTTCAAGGTCAGATAGCCAAGCTCATCAATTAACAAGGCGTCGTAGCGGGCGAGGCGGTTGAGCAGACGGGAGGTAGAGCGGTCGGCCAGCGAGGCGTAGAGCTCGTCGAACAGATCCTGGGCCTTGTAGAAGCGGGCGCGGTAGCCATTGACCAAGGCCTGACGCAGTAGCCCGATCGCCAGTCCCGACTTGCCGGTGCCGGGTGGTCCGATAAAGACGAGGTTCTCGGCCCGCTGGATGAATCCGAGTCCTGCCAGCCCCTTGATCTGGGCCGCATTGATGCCGCTCTGGCGGGCAAAGGGGAAGGTTTCCAGCGACCATTGCCAAGGCAGCTTGGCCTGGTCGAGGCGGTAGGCGAGGCTGCGCTCCTGGCGATAGCGCCATTCCTCCTGCAGCAGGCGGTACACCACCGCTGTGGCGGGCAACGCCTCGGCGTCGGCCGCCGCGAGGATACGCTCCAGGCTCTGGGCCATGCCCTTGAAGTGCAGCTGCGCGAGGAGTTTTTCGATGTCCTCGCGCATCAGGGCTGCCCGTCGAGGTCGAAGAAGTCCCCGGCCACGCGCTCAAGGATCAGTCTTTCCAAGCGGGACAAATCAAAGAGGCCGTACTGTAGGGCCTGCTCGATCGCGCTCAGGAAGGGCTCGGCGGGATACGTGCGCTTGAGCTCCAGGAGGCGGCGCAGTTTACCCACCCCACGGCCGGGGGCGCGCCGCTTGAGCGCGACCACGTATTGATCGAGCCGCGGGTCACGCCCGGTCAGAGCCTGCTCCTGGGGAGAAGGGCCGACGGCACGGCGGCGCTCGAGCGAAGTATGATGCCCCTTTGCCCGCTGCTCGCCCTGGCGCTGTGCGATCAGGCGCGGATGCTCGGCGACCAACTGCCGATCAGCATAGATCAGGACCTGCTCGGGGCGCTTGTGCACCGCCACCTTCTTGCCGACCCAGCGCTCCGGGACCGAGTAGCGGTTGGTGTCCAGGTGCACGAAGCCGTAACAATCCACCACCCGGTAGTAGATCTCGGTCACCGGCGGGATGTAGGCGGGCAACGGTAGCAGGTAGGGCTTCTCCATCGCGTAGGCCGCCTGCGGGCTCATGCCCAGGATGCGTTTGGGCTTGGCGTTGGCCACCTCCTGGCACCAGGCGCGGGCCTGGGCATTGAGGTCGGCCCAGTCGGCAAAGGTGCGCCCGGCGAGGAAATTGTTCTCGATGTAGGAAAATGGCCGTTCGACGCGCCCCTTGCGATCCGAATGCCCGATGGCATGGGCCATGAACTCAAACCCGAACAACTCTGCGAAGGCCTCCATTTCCGGAGCGATCAGGGCGTTGGCGCCCGAGCCCCCGGCGAGGATGACGCTGGTGTTATCGATAACGCAGCGCGGGCAGGCCCCATCGAAGAACTGCAGCGCTTCGCTCAGAAAGGCCTTGGCCTCGAAGCGGGTGAAACGCGGGTAGTACTGGACGAACAGCATCCGGCTGTAGGCCAGCACCAAGCTGGCACACTGGCTCTTCACCGCCTTACCCCCGAGCGTCACCCGATGGGGCGAGGTGTCGTGCTGCATCTCCTGGCCGGGGCCGAAGCTGTAGGTGCCGCTGCGCTTTTTCGGTGTACGCAGATCCGTGTGCTCGCGGATCAGGCGGGTCAGGGTGCTGTAGGCGATCGCGATTCCATGCTCGGCCTTGAGAATCTCTTGGAGGCGCACCGCATTGCCCTTGCAGTGGTGGTAGAGGTCCGGCAACAGCGCCACGATGGCCTGCACGCGGGGATCCTCCCCTGCGCCCTTGGGGCACTGGGGCTCGCGCAGCACCCGGCGCACCGTGTTGCGCGAGACCTTCAGCGCGCGGCTGATTTCGCGCAGGGGCTGGCCTTGCTCCTTGAGCGTGCGGATCGCCTGGCGCAGCTCCTCAGCGATCATCGCCGGCGACCTCCGCCAAGGCCCGCTCCAGGCGTTGGAACTGGGTCTTCGCCGACGTGAAGGCCTGGCGTAGACGCTCGCACTCGGTCGGATCCTGCTTGGGGGCAAACAGGATCGGTACTTGGCCGATCAGCCGCTTGAGGATCGCACCGACCACCGTCAGGTCCTTGGACCAAGCCCCTTCGGGACCCGCTGCCAGGTGCTTGTCGGCGCTCTCCTGTGCCCGGTTTTCCACCGCCCGCAGAAACAAGGCGGGGTTCTCCACCAGGCGTTCGCGCTGCCTCTTATTGGCCTGCTGATAGTGGCTGAACAGGCGTTTGAGCTCACGCGTCGATAGGCGTTGGTGCTCAAGTTGGGCAAGCAGGGTCCGGGCGTGCTCGGCGTTGGCGCGCGCCAACGGGGCGAGGATGCGTGTGGCTGCCCACAATGAGATCCGCCCCGCTCGGACCTGTTCGAGCAGATCCTCGGGTAGGGCCTTGATCAGACTCAAGCGTCGGCTCACCCAGCTGACATCGCGCCCGAGCTGACCGGCGATCGCCTGCAGGGAATGGCGCTTGGCTAACTCGGCGATCAACGCTGCCTCCTCGATGGCCTCCCAGGCACGGTCCGGACCGCGGGCCAGACACCCCAGCAGCGCCTCGTCGACCGAGCGCTCCCACACGTCCGTCCAGATCCGGTCCTGGCCGAGGCGCTCAAGTGCCTGAAAACGCCGGTAGCCGTCGATCAATACCCAGTGGCCCTCTTTGGCTGCCTCAGGGACGGCCACCACCGGCATGAGCTGGCCTTGCTGCTCAATGGAGGCCACCAGTCGCCGGAGCCTGGACGGGTCGCGCAGGCGCAGCGACGCGAAGCGCGGAATCAGGGCATGCAGGTCAAGGCGCTGGACGTTCTCCATGGCCCATACGCTACCTCCCCCACCGCCCTTTGCCCATCGAGTCCTCTCTTTGCAATCACCACCTAAACGGCGCTAACCCTCGGAAAGTACCTGCATTTTCACCAGGTACGCGTCCATCTTTGCAACCCCTTCAACCGGCACGGGAACCAGGCGGTAAGTCCCTGAGCGAACGGGCCTTTCACAGGCGTACGCGTCCATGTTTGCAATCGCCGGGGGGGATGGAGCGGTGGCCGACAGAGGCCGGCGGCGATTGCGCTCGCGCTGCCGTTTGCGGTTGTCGGCCGTGTACTGAGGGTGACGCTTCCGGTATGCCCGCCAGTACTGTGGATGGCGTTCTCGCCAGCGCCGTTGGGCCGCCGCCTGATTAGCGCGGTAATCCGCATCCGCCTTGAGCTTCCGGCGCTGCCAGCGACGCCGGCGTGTGCGCTGACATGCCCGCTCCGAGCAATAACGTTGATGAGGAACGTTGCGCCGCGGCTCGAACAGGCAGCCGCAGGCCGCACACCGCCGCTTAGCCATGGCACACCTCCCGGGTGGAGTACTTCCTACCAGGAGATTCGACGCCAATCTGGCAACTGGCTACGGCGCTGGCCCGTTCAACGCCAAGGCAGGTACGTGCACGTGCTCAGAGCCGCCGAAGGACCGGGGGGGCCGGTCAACAGAACACGATTCCGCGCGAAGTCAGTGGGGCCGTTTTGGTGAGCAACGGTGGGTCAGTTTCTGTGAGCGTCAGGGATCCGGGACGAGAAACCCGTCACCGCCCATGCGTCAGCTCCTTCGGTTCGGCGATCCACGATGGAGCTCCGCCTCGGCCCCGCAGCCGGGTCAGTGTCCTTCAATGAAGATGAAGTTCTGCCAGCTCTTCATGCGCAACAGGATCTGGCGAATGATCTTGAACGCATGCGCATATTCGCTGTACACGGCCACCTGGCCGCTGCTCCCCGGGGGAAGCTGATAGGACGAAAGGTCGTCCAGGATCTCGATCTCCACCACTACCCGACCCGGCAGCGGCCGCGCCGCTGGGTCGATCAGGGTGCCGCCGGCCTGGATCTCGCCCTGCACCATCCCCTCGACGATGCTCCCAACCTTGCCCCGGAACACCCGTCCAGGAACGGCGTCGAAAGCGATCTCCGCCTCATAGCCGGCCTTCACCCGCTGCATCGCGTTCTGGACGAAGGCGGCGGCAAAGGTGACGTTGCCGGCCGGCACGAACGCCATCACCGGCCGCAGCGGCAGGGGAACAGCCCGCTGGCCCACGCGCAGCGGAACGATAGGCACGACCCCGTCGCTCGGCGCGCGCATCACGGTCAAGGCCAGGTCGCGCTCGGCATCCTCGAGCTGGGCGCGGAGTTGGGCGACTGTCGTGTTCACCCCACCGATTTGCGATTCGTAGGCCAGCCTCGCCTCCTCTGCCTTCGCCTCGCCACTTTCCAGATCTGCGTCTTTGGCGAGGTAGAGCTGGCGCTGGTTCTCGACCTGCTGCTCGGAGAAAGGCGCGCTATCGGGACCCCCAATGCGGTTCGCCTCCACGTAACGGTCGTACTGGGCCTTGGCCCGGTCGCGCTCCGCGGTTGCCTCATCCACCTCCGCGTTGGCGGAGTCGAGGGCGGATTTGAGCTGCAGGACGTCCTGCTCGGCCTCCGCCAAAGCAGCCTTCCTCTGGTCGACAACGTACTGGAAAGGCGTCGGGTCAATCTTGAACAGAACGTCCCCCTGCTTTACGGGTACGTTCGCCTGAACCGGGACCTCGATCACCTGCCCCTCGACCTCCGGAACGATGGGTACCGAGGCGAAGTAGAAGCGCCCCATCGGGGTGAACGGATGGTTATAGTTCATGAACAACAGGATGATCCCGATCAGGACCACACCCCCCAGCACTGCGGTGGGCACCGTCCACTTGTTCACCGGGATCCCGAGGAACCGGAAGGCGGCGTAAGCGAGCGCCCCGTAGCTCAGAATAAGCAGGATATCCACTACGCCGCCTCCCCGCCGGTCCGTCCCTCGAGCTTCGCAATCCTTGCCTGCAACTCGACGATGGTCGCCTGGAGACTTTGGAGCTCGGCATGGTCGACCTTCGGATTAAAGCCGTAGCCTCGGTCGGGCCGGTACAGCGTGGCCCAGACCCAGAGGAACGGCCAGATCGCGTGCAGGGTGAAGAGGCTGATCCAGCCGCCGACGTGGATGGCGTCCTGATGCGGATGGTTGCGCTCCTTCGCCATTTCGTAGGGGATGTCGTGAACCGCGATGATCCCGTAGAACAGGATCACCACGACGAAGATCAGGATGCCGAGTGCGACATAGTCCAATACCATTTGCTTGCTCCACAATTGAAAGAAATACGCAGCCGACAGGGCACGAGCCCGAGCGGCGGCGCGGCGGCACAGCATCCGCTCAGACTGCGTCGGCCCGTAATCAGTGCTCATCCGCCGTTTGGCGTTAGCTGTCTGCGGAGGCGCAGTTGCCTTCCGTCGCGGCCGCCTGTTGCCGATAGCGCTCCACGGCCGTTTGCAGGTTAAAGAGCAGGCGCTCCCGCCCGAGTGTCTCTCCGAGCGACGAGCGTTGAACCATGTTCAGGGCTTCGGGGTTGAGCGCCACGAGCCAGAGCAGAATGCCGCGCTCGCGCAACTGCTCCTCCCCCTCGATCAGCATCTTGAGGGCCGAGTATTCGATGTCGGGCACGGCGCTGAAGTCGAGCGCCAGCACGCGGGGCTTGGTCGTTTCGACGAGCGGCCAGAGCTGCTCGCCGATACGCTGTGCGTTGGCAAAGAAGATCCGTCCCTCCGGGCGCACCATCAGGAGCCCGGGGAAGGTCTCGTCCTCCGGGTGCTCGTCCGAGCGTGGCCGGAAGACGTCGGTACCCGGCTTTCGGCCTACGGCATAAACACGGGGATGGGCGGCCTGATAGGCAAGCGCCACCAACGATACGATGATCGCCACAAGGATCCCCTTCAGGGTTCCGAGCACGACCACCCCGGCGCAGGCCACCAGTGCCCAGAGAAACTCCATGCGGCGGACGCGCAGGATAGCACGGAACTCCACCGGCTGGATCAGACCGACCGAGTAGACGATCACCACGGCGGCCAGGGTCGCCTGCGGCATCAACCCCATCAACGGCGCGAGTAGGACCAGTGTCGCCACCGCGACCGCTGCCGTCACCAAGCCGGCCACCTGCGTGCGCGCGCCGGCGCGTCGGTTCACCGCCGTCTGCGACGTGCCGCCTCCCGCGGGCATGGCGGCGAATAGCCCCCCGACAGCGTTGCCGAGGCCCGTCGCCAACAGCTCTCGGTTCGGCTCGGGACGCGGCTCTCCGCGCCCAGCGAAGGCCCGCGCGGCGGCGATGGTCTCGGTGAAGCTCATGAGGGCGATGCCGAGCGCACCGGGCCAGAGTTGCTCGACCAGGGCCAGGCTCGGCGCCGTGAAGGACGGCAGGCCCTGGGGGATGTGTCCGACCGTCGCCACGCCGTAGCTCTGCAGCGCGAGAAGGCCCGAGGCAGCAATACCGAGCGCAACGGCGACGAGCGGCGCCGGGACGCGCGGGACAAACCGTTCGAGGGCCACCAGGATGAGCAGCATCCCAACGCCGACCGCGAGTGTGGCGACCGATGTCTGGGGCAGGTGCTGGACCAAGGTCACCAGGTCTTGAAGGAATGACCCCTTATCGAAATGGACGCCGAGGAGTTTCGGCACCTGGTCGAGGACGATGACCAACCCGACTCCCGCCTTGAAGCCAGTCAGCACGGGCTCGGAGATAAAGCTGGCGACTACACCGAGGCGCAGTAGTGAGGCCGCGACCAGCACCACTCCCACCATGAACGCGAGAGTAGCAGAGGCGACCAACAGCTCGGCCGCGTCCGCGCCCGGCGCGATCGCAGCGAGCTGGGCACCGGTCAGGATCCCGATGGTGGTCGTCGTGCTCACGCTGAGCGGCCGCGAGGTCCCCAGCACCGCATAGACCACCATGGGGACAAAGGCGGTGTACAGCCCGACCTGGACCGGCAACCCGGCGACCGTCGCATAGGCCATGGCCTTGGGGATGACCACCGCCGCGGTGGTCAATCCGGCGATTATGTCCGGGCGCAGCCACTCCTTCCGATAGCCGCCGAGCCAGTCGAGCATTGGCTTCAGTATCCAGCCGGGGGATTGACGACGACGTAGGTGACGTCACCGCCCGAATAGCTGGGCTGATACCAGTCGCTCCCGCATTGCGAATAGGTGACACCGTCGACCACGACGGTCGTGCATGAGAGGTCGTTGTAGGCCGCAGCCGTGATGGCGGACCCGACGATGGCGGCACCGGCTACGACCGCTGCTCCGGTTGCCCAATTGTCCCAATGGTCATAGCGATCGTCGTGGTAATCCTGCCAGTCCTCGCGGGCCTCCCCCCTGGAATCCTGGCGATTGTCCTGTCGACCCGTGATCTCGTCCTGGCGGTCGCTCCGCACATCCTGCCGCCCCTCGGTCCTGTCCGTGCGGTTCTCCTGACGGTCCCCCTCTCTGTCCGATCGGCTATCTTGACGACCTCCGGACCTATCCGACATACCCTGTTGCCGGCCCTCGCTCCTCGCGGACGCGCTCCGCTGAGCCGAGCCCGATGAGAAGCTTCCACCGCGGGCCGGGCCCGAGCGGGAGAATCCCCCGCCACCCGCAGACATCCCC
>JAYEJW010000624.1:0-5300 GCA_034716535.1 Pseudomonadota bacterium | reverse complement strand
GGACATGTGCGTGCCCTTGAAGTTATGGGGCAGGTACACGTACAGGTTGAAGGTCGCTACCGTATGCTGCTCGCCGTCGCTGCGGTCGCGCACGTGGACCGGATGGCGAATATCCTTGATGCCCACCTTGTCGATGGCGATGCGTCGACTGTCCGCACTCGACTGGACGTCGGCGATGGACGGTTCGATGGGCGTGCTTTTCAGCGCTGATTCCATGGGTTCTTCCTCAACGGACGATTACAGGCTTTTCCGCCGGTGAAAGCTACCGGTTTGTCCAGGGCCATCAAACGGGAAGTTTTTCCGGGAATTGCCGTCTGGCTACGCGCGTAGCGAACCAACAATTATCGGTGCAAATGGGGTTGAGAGCAAGGAATCGCAAGTTGTCGGTGAGCAGCGTCCCTATCCGGTCGGCCGAGGCGAACAGGCTCAACGAAAGGGTATCCCATTGATCATTAAAGAGTCGTTGTTATTGGTTCGCGCATCCAAAGGGCCCGTCGACGGGCATGCGCGACATGCGACTCAACGGTCCCTGCGGACCGTGAAGACGGCAATCCAGCGCAAGGGGTCGGCACCGATGCCGAGCGGATCGAGGCTGGCGAGGGCCTCGTGGACCAGATTCTCCGCCGCCTCCCGCGCATGAGCCAATCCCAATAGGGCGGGGTAGGTGGCCTTCTCCTGGGTCTGGTCCTTGCCGCTTGTCTTTCCGATCACTGCCGTCTCACCCTCCACGTCGAGGATGTCGTCCCGAATCTGGAAGGCCAGCCCCAAGCATTTCGCGTAGTGGTCCAGTTTGTCCGCCAGATTCGCATCCAAGGACGGATCGGCCAGCGTCGCCATGCGCACACCCGCGCGGATCAGTGCTCCGGTCTTGTGGATGTGGATGTTCTCCAACATGGCGTGGTCGAGTCTGAGGCCCTCCGCGGCCAGATCCAGGGCCTGACCGCCGGCCATGCCGCGGGAGCCGCTCGCCCGCGCCAGGGTGTCCATCATGGCAAGACGGGCTTGCGCCCCGCCGGGCAGGTTTCCGTCCGCGGCCAAGACCTGAAACGCGAGGGTCTGCAGGGCGTCACCTGCCAGAATGGCGGTGGCCTCATCGAATGCCTTGTGGCAGGTGGGTCGGCCACGGCGCAGGTCGTCGTCGTCCATGGCGGGCAGGTCATCGTGTACCAGCGAGTAAGAATGGATCAGCTCAACCGCACAGGCGGGACCGTTCAGGGCAGACGGGTCCAAGTCGATCGCCTCCGCCGCCGCATAAACGAGGGTGGGCCGGATACGCTTCCCGCCGCCCAACGCCGCGTAGCGCATGGCCTGGTGCAGACCAGTGGGCTGGATTTCAGGACTCGGAAGCCAGCCCTCCAAGGCGGTCTCGACGCGCCTCCGGCACTCGGCGAAAAAGACATCGAGCCGGTCGTCACCCATCGCTGTCAAAGGGTTCAAGCTCGGCCTCGGCAGACTTCTCGGTGAGTATCCGTACCTTCTGCTCGGCCTCATCCAACGCCTTTTGACAGGTTCGCGTGAGCTTGATGCCTCGCTCGAATGCCTCAAGGGATTCCTCCAACGACAGCTCTCCCTTCTCCAGGGTGTCCACGAGGGATTCAAGCTCGGCGAGGGCCGTTTCAAAGCTCTGGGGCGATTTCTCTGCGTCGGCGGCCATGGACTCGCTTTGATGTTGCGCCGAAGGCGTCTTGTTTCACGGCCCTCCGGGAGACGGCCGAGGTGGGGGAAAAGGGTCACGGCGGTAGCCTCGTCACCGGCTTGGGTGTTGCGAGCGCCATGACAGATTGAAACCCTGTTTCAAGCTACGTTAACGTACGCAGATTTGGCGGTCAATCAGGAGTCGACCGCCTCTCCACCGTCAGTCGCGGCCTTGACACCTTGCCCTCCGCCGTAGGCGGCCAAGGGGGCCGCGAGCGTCTTCGGCACCCATTTCTTATGAAAACGACCTCAATGAAAGACCGATCCCGATCATGAGCGGCAACTACGACGCCTCCGCCATCGAGGTCTTGAGCGGCCTCGACCCGGTGCGCAAGCGCCCAGGCATGTACACCGACACCAGCCGGCCCAACCACCTGGCCCAAGAGGTCATAGACAATAGCGTAGACGAGGCCATCGCCGGCTTCGCGCGCAGCATCGAGGTGGACCTATTCAGCGACGGCTCCCTGCAGGTGAAGGACGACGGCCGGGGCATGCCCGTGGACCTGCATCCCCAACAGGGATTGCCCGGCGTGGAGGTGATCCTCACTAAACTACACGCCGGCGGCAAGTTCTCAGCCGGCAGCTACCGTTTCGCCGGCGGCCTGCACGGGGTCGGCGTGTCCGTGGTGAACGCTCTCTCCAGGCACCTCGAGGTCTGGGTCAAGCGCGAGGGCAAGGAATACAACATGGCCTTCGCTCATGGTGACAAGGTCTCGCAGCTGGAGGAGATCGGCACCGTCGGGCGCATCAACACCGGCACCGTACTGCGTTTCTGGCCGGACGAGAAATACTTCGACAGTCCTAAGTTCTCGGTTCGACAGCTCACCCATCTGCTGCGGGCCAAGGCGGTGCTCTGCCCGGGTCTGTCCGTGACCTTTCGGGACGAGGCGAGCCGTCAGGAGCAGAACTGGTGCTACGAGGACGGGCTCAAGGACTACCTGCGCCAGTCGCTCGCCGGTCTGGAGACAGTGCCTGCAGAGCCCTTCGTGGGCAATATGGAGGGCACCAACGAGGCGGCGAGCTGGGCCGTGGTCTGGCTGCCGGAGGGCGGGGATCCGATTACCGAGAGCTACGTGAACCTGATCCCCACGGTGCAGGGGGGTACCCACGTCAACGGCATGCGCACGGGGCTCACGGAGGCGGTGCGGGAGCTCTGCGAGTTCCGCAACCTGCTTCCGCGGGGGGTCAAGCTGGCCCCGGAGGACGTCTGGGGCCGTTGCAGCTACATCCTCTCGGTGAAGCTGCTGGATCCACAGTTTTCCGGCCAGACCAAGGAGCGGCTCTCCTCCCGGGAAAGTGCCGCCTTTGTCTCCGGGGTGGTGAAGGACGCCTTCAGCCTCTGGCTCAACCAGCACGTGGCCGATGCGGAGCGCATTGCCGAGATCGCCATCGGTGCCGCCCAGGCCCGGCTGCGTGCCGGGCGCAAGGTGATCCGCAAAAAGGTGACCCAGGGGCCGGCCTTGCCAGGCAAGCTAGCCGATTGTACCTCGACCGATCCGGAGCGCAGCGAGCTCTTCCTGGTGGAGGGCGACTCCGCCGGCGGTTCGGCCAAGCAGGCACGGGACCGGGAGTTCCAGGCCATCATGCCCCTGCGCGGCAAGATCCTGAACACCTGGGAGGTGGATCCGACGGAGGTCCTGGGCTCCCAGGAGGTGCACGATATCGCCGTAGCCGTGGGCGTCGACCCGGGCAGCGACGACTTGAGCCGCCTGCGTTTCGGCAAGGTCTGCATCCTGGCGGACGCCGACTCGGACGGTGCCCATATCGCCACCCTGCTGTGCGCGCTCTTTCTGCGTCATTTTCCGCGCCTGGTGGCGGACGGGCACGTCTTTGTGGCCATGCCGCCCCTCTACCGCGTCGATGTCGGCAAGCAGGTCTTCTACGCCTTGGACGACGGGGAGAAACAGGGGGTGCTGGATCGCATCGAGGCGGAGAAGATCAGGGGAAAGGTCAGTGTTCAGCGTTTCAAGGGCCTTGGCGAGATGAACCCGCTGCAACTGCGCGAGACCACTATCCATCCCGATACGCGCCGCCTGGTGCAGCTCACCGTCGAGCCGGAGGACCAGAGCAACCAGCTGATGGACATGCTCCTCGCCAAGAAGCGGGCGGCGGATCGGCGCGCCTGGTTGCAGGAGAAGGGCGACTTGGCGGAGATTTGAGCGCATCTTGAAGCATTCAAGGTGCCCGCGCGGTGCACGGATGCACCGGCCATTTCTACGCGCGTAAGCCTGTGAAACAGTGACAGGGGCCGGGCAAATCCGGTAGCTTGAAGGGCAACCGAGAATCTTCAGGGTGCGAGAGCGCAGATGAAAAAGTTTCCATTCGGGCATGCCGCGGGCGATGACTGGCGCGAGGCTGCGGATCGCTGTCTGAGCATGATCGGGGCCGTGCCGGAAACCGCGAACTTGGGGTTCCTGTATGTCACCGATTCGCTGGCGAACGAGATGGAGCAGGTCCTGGACCTGTTCCGGGCGTCGACACAGGTTGATCACTGGGTCGGCACCGTCGGAATGGGCATCTGCGCCACCGGCGTCGAATACTACGAGAGGCCTGCCGTCGCCGCGATGATCGGCGAGTTTCCCGCGGAGTCCTTCCGCGTCTTCCCGGCCATTGTCAAAGACCTGGACGAGCTCTCGGCCCGCCACGGCGACTGGATTGCCGAGCACAGGCCCTTCCTCGGCCTCGTTCACGGGGATGCCTCCAACCCCCATACGGAGGCATTGGTCAAGCAGCTCGCGGCGCGGACCTCATCCGGTTTTCTGGTTGGGGGGCTGGCGAGCTCCAGGGATAGCGTCTATCTCTACGCGGACGGAATCACCCAAGGCGGCATCGCCGGTGTGCTTTTCTCCGAGCAGGTCGGCGTGATCACCCGCTTGAGTCAGGGCTGCTCCCCCATCGGTCCGAAGCGGGTCATCACCAAGGCCCAGCGAAACATCATGGTCCAGCTCGATGAGCGGCCGGCATTGGAGGTGTTGAAGGAGGACATCGGCGAGATCCTGGCGCGGGATCTGACGCGCATTGGCGGCTACATCTTCGCAGGTCTTCCCATCGCCGGTTCCGACACCGGAGACTACCTGGTGCGCAACTTGGCCGGGATCGATCCCGAGAACAAGCTGGTGGCCATCGGAGACATGGTGGAGCAGGGCCGGCAGGTCATGTTCTGTCGCCGCGACGCCACTACTGCACGGGAGGACCTGGTGCGGATGCTCAAAGCGATCAAGAAGAGCCTGAGCGGCAGCCCCCGCGGCGGCATCTACGTCTCATGCCTTGGCCGCGGCGCCAACCTGTTCGGTTCAAACTCCGAGGAGCTCAAGCTCATCCAATCCGAGCTCGGAGATTTCCCCCTGGTGGGCTTCTACGCGAACGGGGAGATCTCGCAGGACAGGCTTTACGGCTACACCGGTGTACTCACGCTGTTCACCTAAGGCGATTTCTGTCAAAGAACCTACCATCCCGCTTGTCTTTTCCGGCAATCGCCTAACCCATCTTTGTCAGTTCCAGGCCGAATTTCCCGGAAAACGGGCTGATTTTCCAGTTCCCAAAAATAGCTATTATCCAATAATCAATAAGATACAAATTTTCCGCTCCTGAAATCGGAAAAGTAG
>JAYEJW010000623.1:0-5302 GCA_034716535.1 Pseudomonadota bacterium | reverse complement strand
GGAGCACTACCGCGGGGACGGTGCCTGGGAGCCGGCGTTGCGGGCGGCGATGCGTCTGCTGGCGCTGGAGCCTCTGCGGGAATCCGTCCACCGCGAGCTGATGATGCTCTATGTCCGCCTCGGCCGCCCGGCGGAGGCCTTGCGACAATACCGGACCTGTCAGGCGCTCCTTCACCGGGAGCTCGGGGTCGCCCCCGAGTCCGAGACCCGCGACCTTTACCGCCGGCTCCTGGCAGAGCGGCAGCAAACCAGGTCCCCTGCGTCCGTACCGGCCGCCGTTTTCCGGGAAACGGGGGTGCCCTCGCGGGCCGCTCCGGATCCCGATTTCGATCTCGTGGGCCGCCAGGCGGAACTGGGCCAGCTCGCGGCCTCCCTGGACGCCTGTCTCGAGGCAGGGGCCGGCGGGACCCTGCTGGTGCGTGGCGAGGCGGGAATCGGTAAGACACGACTGACCGAAGCCGCAACAAGGCTGGCGCAGACGCGCGGCTATCGGATCCATCGAATCCAGCTCTTCGAGGCCGGCACCGAGGCCCCGGAGGCATCGACGGCAACGCTGCTGCGGGAGCTCATGGAGTTGCCGTCCGATGCGGATCAGGAGCGGACCCGGGCCGCCGTTGCCGCGGTCTGCTCGGATGCGAATGCCGCTCTGTTCCTGTTGGATGCCCTGGGGGCCTCTCTCAGTACTGCGGAGGACCGCTTCTATCAGGCCCTGGATATACCCAGCCGAGCGCAGGGAACGCGGCAGGCCGCCGGCCGGCTGCTGCGGGTGGCGTCCCGGCGCCGACCCCGGTTGTTGGTGGTGGAGGACATACACTGGGCCGAGGCGGGGCTGCTCGGGCTGCTGGCGGAGCTGACCGCCGATGCCGGGTCCGTTCCGGGTTTGCTGCTGCTCACCACGCGCACCGAGGGCGAGCCGCTCGACCCGGCCTGGCGCGGCGCTATGCAGGGCGCGCCCCTGACGACGGTCGATCTTGGCCCCCTGCGTGCCGAGGCCGTCCGGGATCTGGCCCGGCGTCTGGGGACGGGCGATGACGCCTGGGCCCAGCGCTGCGTGGCGCGCGCCGGCGGAAATCCACTGTTCCTCGAGCACCTGTTGGCGGCAGGCCCCGACGTGGGGGATGCGGTGCCCGCATCGGTACAGGAGCTCGTCGAGCGGCGCCTGGCACGCCTGCCCCCGGAAGACCGCCGCACGGCCCAGGCCGCGGCCGTACTCGGTCAGCGTTTCTCCGCCCGAGCCCTCGCCGATCTCCTCGGCGGGCAGCCGGACCCGTGCCGCGCATTGTGCGAGGCTCAGCTGCTCAGCGCCAACGGTGACCAGTTCCGCTTCAGTCATGCCCTGGTGCGGGACGGTATCTACCAGTCCATCGCCGGGTCGGCGCGGCGCGCATTGCATCGTCGGGCCGCGGACTGGTACTCGGGGTGCGACAGGGTGCTGCACGCGGAGCACCTCGAGCAGGCGGAGGATCCGGCGGCCGTCGCGGCATATCTGCAAGCGGCGCAGGAGCGCCTGGACCGGCACCGATACGAAGATGCGCGGGAGCTGGGTGAGCGCGCCTGGCGGCTTGCCGAAGGCTCCGAAATGCGGGCGAAGGCTGGCCTGTTCCTCGGCGTTCTGTCGCGGGAAATGGGGGACATCGCAGCGGCGCGCCGTGTCCTGGATGCTGTGATCGCGGGCAGTGACACGAAGCCGTTGATTTGCGATGCCCGCATCGAGCTGGCAGCGGCGCTGCTCGTCCAGGACGACTACCCGCAGGCGTTGGAGAATCTCGATCTCGCCGTGCCGCTCGCCGAGGCGCTCGGCGAGCACGGCCGCATGGCCCGACTCTACTCGCAGCGTGGGAACGCGCTGTTCCCACTGGGCCGCCTCGATGATTGCATGGCGGCTCACAACAAGGCACTGGAGCACGCCCGGGCCGCCGGCGAGGCGGAGCTGGAGGCACGCGCCCTGAGCGGTCTTGCGGATGCCTATTACCAGCGTGGGCGCATGGTGACGGCCCACCACTACTTCGATCGTTGCCTGCGCCTGTGCGAGGCCAACGGCCTGCTCCGGGTTCAGGCGCCCAACCTGGCGGGGCGCGGCATGGCGGCACTCTATCTCAATCGGCTGGAGGACTCCCTCCGCGACACGGACGCGGCGGCGCGGCTGGCGGCCCTTACCCACAGTCAGCGCGATGAGTGCCTGGCGCACAACGTGTTCAGCATCGCGGCCATCTACGCCGGGGACATCGAGCGGGCCGAACGCGCGGTGGATGCGGGACTTGCGATCGCGTGCGCCATCGGCGCGCGGCGCTTCGAGGCGGACCACCTCTGCATGCGCGGAGTCATCCGCGCTGCCCGCGGGGAGAAAGAACCGGCGCGAGAGGATCTGGAGGCCGCGACTCGGCTGGTTCGCGAGAGCGACATGGCCTACGGCGGCCCCTGGACGCTGGGGTTTCTGGCGCTCCTCGTCGAGGACGCCCAGGTGCGTCGAAGCGCCCTGGCCGACGGAGAAGCCGCCCTGGCGGCGGATAGCGTCAGCCACAATCACCTGCAGTTTCGTCAGTGTGCGCTGGAGATCGCCCTCGAGGAGCGGGACTGGGATGCCCTGGATCGGCAGGCCGATGCGATGGAGCGTTACACCCGCGACGAGCCCCTTCCCTGGAGTGATTTCTACGTCGCGCGGGCCCGCGTCCTCATGGACTGGGAACGCGGGGACCGGAGACCGGGAATGCTCAGGCGCCTGCGGGCGCTGGAGGCCGAGGCGCGCCAGGCGGGACTCGAGCCGGCGCTTGCGGCCTTGTCGGCCGCGCGCCGGGCTGCGGAAGATGGCGCGAGCCCGACTTGATCGCCGTATCGGATCTGCGGCCGCGTTCCCCTGGTTGAGTTTAGGTCCTGCGTCTCACACAATGCGAAGGGCAGAGTAACTTCCCTGCTGCACCCATCCCTATTGGATTCACGCGTTGAGGAGCACAACAGATGTCGAACGAGGGCTATCACGAACCGATCGAGGAGCTTTCCGATGAGACCCGGGACATGCACCGGGCCATCGTTTCGCTGATGGAGGAGTTGGAGGCGGTCGACTGGTACAACCAGCGGGTGGACGCCTGCAAGGACGCGGAGCTCAAGGCGATTCTGGCCCACAACCGGGATGAGGAGAAGGAGCACGCGTCCATGGTGCTGGAGTGGATCCGCCGACAGGACCCGGCCTTCGACAAGGAGTTGAAGGACTATATCTTCAGCGACAAACCCATCGCTCACGGGTAGGCGGGCCGCCCAGCCGTGAGCCCCAGGACGCGGGTGCCGGGAGCCTCGGCTACCGGTGCCTGGCCCTCGCTTCTCTGGTGCGGGATTTCTGCGTGAATCGGTGATCCGGTCCCTCTCTGCACTGGTTACTTGAGATCCCCGGGAAGGTTCATAATTGAGTAAAGAACCTGATCAGCCACCAGTGCAGAGACCATGTCCAAGACAGCCCTTGAACGCATTGCGCTTTCCGCGGGCGACACCTTGATCATCGTGGATGTGCAGAACGACTTTCTTTCAGGCGGCAGCCTGGCGGTGCCCGACGGTGACGCCGTGATTCCGGTGCTCAATCGTTGGATCGACCGCTTCCGCGAGGCCGGGCTTCCCCTGTTCGCGACCCGGGATTGGCACCCGGCAAATCACTGCTCCTTCCTGGACCAGGGAGGTCCCTGGCCGCCCCATTGCGTAGTCGGCACGGAGGGGGCCGAGTTCAGCCCCGACCTGACCCTGCCGCCGGACGTGCGGGTTCACTCCAAGGCCATGCTTCCCGAGAAGGAGGCCTACTCGGACTTCGAGGACAAGAACTTCGCGCGGCAACTGCGGAAGCTCGGCGCAAAGCGCCTGTTCGTGGGCGGATTGGCCACCGATTATTGCGTTCGCGCGACCGTGCTCGATGCCCTGAAACAGGGGTTTGAGGCGATTCTTATCGAGGACGGCGTGCGGGCCGTGAACGTCGCGCCGGAGGACGGCGCACGCGCCCTTGCCGAGATGATCGGCGCCGGGGCGCAACCCATCCGCACCAAAGACTGAGAGAGGCCGCCGTGGACCCGTCCCGATCGATCCTTCTCACCGACCTCTACCAGCTCACCATGCTCCAGGGTTACTTCGAGCAGGGCATGGAGGAGATCGCGGTGTTCGAGCTCTTCGCGCGCGACCTGCCCAGGGATCGCGGCTTCTACGTGGCTGCAGGTCTTGAGCAGCTCATCGGCTTCCTGGAGCAGGCGCGCTTCTCCCGCGATGAGCTCGACTGGCTCAAGCGAAGCGGCCGGTTCAGCGACCCCTTCGTGGACTGGCTCGCCGACTGGCGCTTCACGGGCGATCTGGACGCCATGCCGGAGGGCACGGTCTGTTTCCCGAACGAGCCCCTGGTGCGGGTAACGGCACCCATGCCCCAGGCCCAGCTTGTAGAGAGTCGGCTCATCAACATCCTGCACCTGCAGACGCTCATTGCCTCCAAGGCGGCACGCTGCGTGCTGGCGGCCCCGGACAAGCTGCTTGTGGACTTCGGCATGCGCCGCGCCCACGGGGCGGAGGCGGGACTCTTCGCGGCTCGGGCCAGCTATATTGCGGGCTTCGCCGGCAGCGCCACGGTGCTTGCGGATATGCTTTGGGGCGTCCCCTCATACGGCACCATGGCCCACTCCTTCATCGAGGCCCACGAGCGGGAGCTGGACGCCTTCGAGCACTTCGCTCGAGCCCAACCCGGCAACGTTGTGCTGCTCATCGACACCTACGACACGGAGGTCGCGGCCGAGAAGGTCGTGGCGCTCGCCCCGCGCCTCGCCGAGCAAGGGATCCAGGTCAAGGCGGTGCGCCTGGACAGCGGCGACCTCAACGCCCACGCCCACCACGTGCGGGGGATTCTCGACGGCGCCGGGCTCAAGTCCATCGGTATCTTCTCCAGCGGCGGCCTGGACGAGCAGGATCTCGCTCACCTGCTGGCCCAGGGCGCGCCCATCGACGGTTTCGGCATCGGTACCAAGCTCGATACCTCTGCAGATGCGCCATTCATCGATTGCGCCTACAAGATCCAGGAGTACGCGGGGCAGGCCCGGCGCAAGCGCTCCGAAGGCAAGGCATCCTGGCCAGGGAGAAAGCAGGTCTATCGCAGGGCCGGCGCGGACGGCACCTTCGCGATGGACCTGTTGACCCTGGAGTCCGCACCGGCCGACGGCGAGCCGCTGATCGCGCCCGTCATGCGCGGGGGCGAGCGCGCGGCGCCGGCCGAGTCACTGGACGTGATCCGCGACAGGTTCCGCGAGCAGCTCCAGCATCTGCCGCCTGGTGTGAAGCTTCTGTAGGC
>JAYEJW010000622.1:0-22053 GCA_034716535.1 Pseudomonadota bacterium | reverse complement strand
GGGCACCTCAATGAGGTGCCCTTCCCTGCCACATCCGGTAGTGGCGAAGCGCCTCCCCGACGTCAGTGACACCGTAAACGACCGCTTGCCCGTCGAGGACGATGGCGGGGTAGCGGTCAATGCCGTACTCGGCGGCTTTGAGAAGACCGATGGCCGCCTGCCGTGCGGCATCGACCCGTGAAGCTTTCAACTGGCCCGAGCGTTCCTGCGCAAGCCGTTTCGCGGCTTGCGGGTCGGGCGGCAGCTGCTTGGAGAGCATGGCGTCGAGACTGTCGATACCATCGACCTCGTAGACCTCGGTCTTTGTCGACGCTGACGGGTCGCCCCGTTTCAGGGACTGAATCGGCAGGTCCTGCGAGGTGAAGACCTCGATCCTGACCAGCTTCCTCTCCTCGCGAGCAGCCCAAGCCGCGTCTCCAAGCGATAGGGACATGGCGATAGCGAGCGAAGCAATCGACGAAGCGAATCGGGACACGGAAGGCATGGACAAAGGGAGACCGGCAAAACACTTGCGCCCATACTCACCGCCTGAAAAGGTGGTGAGAACCGGAAACCCTTTCAACCGGTTGCCGAGTTTCTCTTCCAGCGGTTCGTGCTAAGCACCCCGCTCGTGGGCGATGCGCTCGGCCATGACCTGCACCGCTTCCAGCTCGCTGCAGCCTCGCTCGCGCATGATCGCCGCCCGTTCCGCCTTCTCGTGCTTCTCGGTCATGGCCAGCGCCAGAGACAGCGGTGGCGGGACATTGCGGAACAGGGCCTCCAGGTTGTCGGCGAGCACCACGCCCTCGACGTACTTGCCCGGCTCTTTTCTGGCAGAGAGCAGCAGGCTTCGCTGCTCGTCAGTCAGGTCCTTGAAACGGGCGATCTGCTCTACCTCTTCCTTCGGCATGACCAGACACAGCCACCACTCCATCATGTTGAGCATCTTTCGGCTGGCGTCGGGGAAGTCCTCCAGGTTCTGGGTCGCGATCCAGAACCAGGCACCGAGCTTGCGCCACATCTTCGTGATCTTCACCACGTAGCGGGCGAGCAGCGGGTTGGTGGTGATGATGTGGCCCTCGTCGGTCACCACCAGGGTGGGTCTTGCATCGCTCTGGTGGCGCTCCACCAGGTCGTTGATGTGGCTCATCATGGAGATGTAGGCCACGGTGAGCTGGTCCTCGTAGCCCTCCCTGGCGAGGATGCCCATCTCCAGCAGGGTGACGTCGGCCTCGGGCCAATGTCTTCCAGGCCGGTTGAAGAAGTGTCCGGCGAGCCCGGAGCAGAAGAGCGCCATCCCGTCGCCCATCTCCAGGGCGCGATTGCGGCGGTGCTCCGGGAGACCCTTGTCCCTGGCGATCTGCTGGAGTGCGGCGACTACGTCCTCGGTCAGGACCTGCGCTCTCCCCTGGTCCTTGACCGTCTTGGCCGCCAGGAAGATGGCATTCCGGATCAAGAGCCGGTCGGCGCGGGTCATACGGGCATCCTCGCGCTCGTCGCCGCCGGTGATCATGATGCGCGCGGCAATCTCCATCTCCCCCAGGACGTCGCGGCCGCCGCCCTCCTCATCCGGGTCTTCGTCGTCTTCCTCGGCAAGGGCATCCGGATCGGGACTCAGCTTCGCTCGCCGCTCCCGCTCCAGGAGCTTGAGCGCGTCCGCGAAGGGCGGCAGGCTCACGTCCGCGTTGGGGTTGAGGGCGATGGGGTTCACCGTGAGTCCATGGGCCTGGAAGTGTTGAGCCAGGAGTGAAAAAGAACCGCCCGCCTCGATGACAAAGATCCGCGGCCGATAGACGGCGGCCATCTGCTGGAGCAGATAGACCAGCAGCGCCGACTTGCCCGCGCCGGTCGGACCCAGAATCAGCATGTGGGCGTTCTTCTTGCGGTCCTCGCGGTGCAGGGGATCGAAGACCAGGGGCTCGGCGCCGCGGTTGAAGAAGACCAGGCCGGGATGCCCGGTCCCCCGCGAGCGGCCGTAGACCGGCAGCAGATTGGCCGTGTGGCTGGAGAAGACCAGGCGTGAGCGGCGGCTTAGCCTGTCCAAGCCGGGATCATAGGCCATGGGCAGGTTACGGATGTAGGCGTCCAGGGCCAGCAGGTCCGCCTCCTGCGTGATGGGCTGCAGGCCGTTGGGCAGCAGCAGGGCGTTGAGCTGGTTGACGTTCGCTCGAAGGTCCTTCAGATCTTCGCCGCGCAGGTAGAAGGCGACGGCCAGGGGATAGAGCCTGTTGCCCCGGGCCATCTCCCGCTCCGCCGCGTCGGCGTCCTCGCGGGTGAGTGCCGCCTCCGCGGAATCCCCCACCGCGGAGCGCTTGACCTGCACGATGTGGTTGCGCGTCCGATCCTGGGGTCTGACCGTCAGGGTCAGGGCCATGACGGTGTGCTCGGGCAGCCGGTCGAAGAGGGCAAAGACATGATCGCCCGACAGCCGCTCTGCGGTCATGTGGCCGATCTCCGGCGCCCGGCGCAGGCCCTGGATCGTGACAACCGTATGTGGCAAGCCATCGAACCACCAGGTGGCGGTCTCGTTGTCGGACGCCGGCATGGAGAGGGTCAGGCGTTCGACCAGGTCGTGACCGAAGGGGAGGTCCTCGTCGCCTGGGTAAGGGGCGACCGCGAGCAACTGCTCCGCATCGCCGTCGGTCACCGCGGGTCTGGGGTTGAACCAGGGCAGGAGCCAGTGGTAGAGGTCCTCGCCGGTGCCGCGTCTCGCCTTGATGCCAGCCGAGGCGAGCGCGGCCACCCACTTGGTGGCGACGTCGTTCAGGTCCGCCTCGACCTCCACTGCCGGCGGCAGCCTGCCCCAAACCTTGATTCGCCGGTAGAGGACGGTACGCACCCTTCGAATTTGCCCGCGCCAGCGGGTGCCGGTCACCGCCTCGTCGGTGAACAGCCCGCCCGGGCGGCTGATGCGCTCCAGGTGCTCGGCAAAGGTCTGCTGGAAGTGGCAGGTGAAGCCGCTGTCCCTGGCCTCGGGCCGGAAATAGTCCGCGACCTCCCGCGTGAAGGCCTTCAGGCTCGGTGCGTCCTGGACATAGACCTGCAGAATCCAGGGGGAGCCGTCCCGTTCCGGGATAGCGTCGGTGAGCGCGGTCTGGATGGCGTCGCGCAGCTCCGCCATGAAACGGGGTGTGCGCGCCTCGGTGCCCACGGGCGTGAGCTCAAACAGGGCGCCGACGCTGATGCCGTCCTCCAGTAGGAAGCTCCGGCTCTCGGGGAGGTACTCCGCCCAGGGCAGGAGGTCGGTGAAGGATGGCGGTCTTCGGTAGAGGCGTTTGACCTCCAAGGTCTTGACCGGTGTATCCGACGGAGCTGTTTGCTGACTCATCGCGGCGTCGCCACCTCTCCCGGAAGTGCATACTCGACCCGCTCGTACAGGGGGAAGGTCGTGGCATAGCCCGGCACCGGGGCGCGCTCCGCGCCGGCCAGATGGGGGAAGACGTACATCACCAGACTCGGGTTCGGCAGCCGGGGAAAGCTGACATCGAGCTCGTTGAAGGCCCCGCGGGTGTAACCGTGGAGATTCACCTCGCCCGAGTTGATCCTTCGAGCTCCCAAGGCGCCGCGGACGACGGTCGGGTCCTGGGCACCCATCTCGCGCATGTGCGCGTCGTAGATGGCCGCCATGGGCGGGCCGTCCTGCGGAAGGACCGCATCCTTGGTGCTCGCGCAGCCGCCGAGCAGTAAGTTAATCGAGACGATGGCGCTGATGGCCTTCAGTGGCTGTCGCATGCTGGAGTTTCCTGCCGCTGGGATCGAGGTCGATGGGGAGCTCCCGGTCCACGTGGATGGCGAGCCGGGTGCCGGCGGGGACGAAGACCGCGTCGAAGCTCTGGGACTGGCGCTCCAGCAGCCACTTGGCCACCTCGTCGCTGCCGCCGGCCACCGTCTTGCCGAGGACATAGGTGCCGGTGTCGCCGGTCACCGAGTTGGTGGCGCTGCCGGAGTCGCCAATGATGGAGGTGGTCTCCGCCGCGGCAGCGGCCTGGCCCGCCGCCTGGATGGCCATCACGCCGATGCGCTGGGAGAGAAAGGCCGGCGCGTTGGTCTTGCGCTCCCCACTCACACAGGGGATACCCTGCGCATCGGAAATCCAGCCCAGGGGCTCGTCCTCGCCCCCGCCCTGGCTCTGCCGATCGTCGCTGGAAAGGGTCCGGATGGTGCCGTCGTCGAAGACGAAGGTGACCGAGTCGAGCCGTCCGGTGACGCAGGAGAGCGTCCAGTCGCCGATGGCCGTCCCGCTCCAGACCATGCCCTGTACACCGGGCACCCGCAGTCCGTTGGCGGCCAGGTTGTCCGCACCGGTGATAACCTTGAACGGCATGGGGTCGCGCACCTGGCCCTGCACAGGGACTCGGCCCACCAAGGCAGACATGGCGGTGGAGCCGATCAGGGTGGCGTTGCGGGGGACGGTGTAGACGGGCTTGGGCTGTAAGTCCTCGAATCGGTCTTCGAATCCACCCACTGCCGAAGCGCTCGCAGACCGGGCGGAGTCAAGGGTGCTACCGGTCGTGTGCTTCACGCGATCGAACAAACCGCCTTCCCCGTCTTCATCAATGGCATCCAGCGGCTCGATCCAGACGATGGCTTCTTCAGGTGCGTCCCCTGCCCCGTCGAGCCCGACGCCGACGGGGATGTCGCTGGTCTTGTACTTGGCCTGGGCCTCGTCCAAGGAAACGGCCAGGGCGTCGACTCTGGCGTTCAAGGAGGACAGGACGCCGGAGTGATCCGGGCGATGTTCGCGGCGTCCTTCTCGCGCGCGAGCAGCTCGCGCCTGACGCGGGTCGCCACGTTCTCCTCGATCTGGGTGCGGTTGCGCAGCAGTGCCTGATTCTCGCGGCGCAGACCGGAATTGTCCTGCCGCAGGGCCTCGACCTCGGTGGTCATGGCGGCCACATTGGCGGTCAGGGTCTTGATGGTGTCCGCCGGGGTGTCGGCGTCCGGCGCCGGCGCATTGGGGACACTGTCCATGAAAACAGAGTCCGTCCCGTCATCCGAACAAGACTTCAGGGTGACGAACACCAGCATCAGCAGCACGGCGCCCGCGAGGATCGGCAGAAGTCGATTGCTGGTTGCGACGGCCACAATGCAATCCTTACAAGGATGCCTCGAACGGCCGCGCGGAAATCAGGTACAGGGCCGTGGTGTCGGACTCGTCACCCTTGGGCAGCAGCCGGTTGTGCTGGAAGGCGGCGCTGAGCCAGTCGCCGCGCAGGGTGCGCGGGTCCAGGGTCAGCGCCCGGTCGGTGCGGTTGGTGAGCTTGACCGCGGTCAGGTACAGGCCCCCTGCCCGCCAGGCAACCAGCGGCTCAACCGTCACCGAGGCGCCGCGTACCAGGGAGACCTTCTTTCGCTTGACCGGCACCCGCACGACGCCGGCCAGGTCCTGCAGCAACCGGGTGGGGGCATAAAGCTGCTGGGCCGCGAAGCGTGTGAGGCTGACGTAGCCGTAGCGGGTTATGGCCGGCGCTGACGCACCTCCGACAGGGCCTGCATTCAGGGACAGATCACCGGAGGACTTGGATTCCTCACCGGCGTAGACCTCCACCGGCGGACCGGAGCTGCCCTCGCCCGTTGCGGTGACGTCCAAGAGGTACATCCGTCCGCTTTCCGTCTCACCAACCACAACCCGTGTCGAGTCGAACGCGCTGTGCGCGAGTAGGTAGACGGTCCCGGCGATGCTCTGCACCCGCACCGCCGATTCGAGCTGCGGCGGCACACCAACCTTCACCGGGCCGGGGAAGTCCACGCGCCGCTCCTTGCCCACGGCGAGGTCGAGCCGGATCGGCTCCTTCTGCCAGACGATGCGTTCGGGGATCCTTTCCCCAGCCAGGGAGGGACCGGGGCCCGAAATCAAGAAAACGAGCAACGCCAACGGCAGAAGGCTGACGACGTAGAGTCGCCGACAGGCTCGAAACTGGAACATCATCCGCATTACCTTTGCTTCTCGCCTTTCCCATCCTCGCCCAAGCGCTCCTCCGCGCTCATCCGCCTCGGTCCTTCGCCGGCAAACCCGTCGAGAGCCAGGCCCCAGGGGTTGGACTCTAAATCCACCGCATGGCGCACGACGCGCAAGGGATAGCGGATCGCGGTCTGCTTGACGGTCATGCCCTTCACCGATTCGAACAGGTCCAGGTCGAGCCACACCACCCACACGTCGTCGTCCAGGATGTCCACGCGTCGCTCCTCGAAGCCGTGACCGGGGATCTCCTGGACACCACGGACCCGGTACGCGAGCTCACCCTTACGCCCCTTGAGCTCCATGCCGCTGATGAGCTCGGCACGATACTTGGGGGTCAGATAGGGCGAGACCCGGAAGATGGCGCGTCCGTAGTCCTTCCCCCCGTCCTCGGGCCAACGGTTGAGCTGCTGAAAGATGTAGAAGGCGAAGGAGTAGACATTGGCCGGTGGGACCTCCTTAACGGTGAGGTTGGCTCCCGAGCGCAGGTCAGGGGGCACGTGGACCGTGAGCTCCTTCGGCGCCTGGCTCCAGCCGAACCAGAGGGCGACGATGATCAGGGCCTCGAGCCCGATCACCGCCCACAGAGAGCGCAGGTGCGCGCGGACGTTATCGATCTCGTGACGGTAGCGGCGCATATTAGTATCCTGGTGTATAAATCCGTTGCATCTCAGCGAAGCTGTGGGGCGGTGCAGCAAGGCGCGCGAGTGCAGGACTAGCCATCGCTAATTCAAGCGAGCGCAACGTAGCCGCACGGCCCCACAGCCTCGCCCGAAGGGAGCCCCACAAATGGGTCAATACCGCGTTGCGTCCCTTGAAAATAGCGCCACTATTCCCTGCGGGACGCGCCTTGTCTTGACCCATTTGTGGGGCTCTGAGGTGTAACGGATTCATGCACCAGGGTACTGGGTCCTGCGGCTGTCCCAGGCGCCCGAGCGGCGCACGAAAGGGGCGCGCCGCAAGCCGCGGTCGTCGAGCCAAATGACGAAGCGCTGCTGGTAGTAGCCGTCCGGGCGGTTGCGCTTCAGGCGCTGGAACAGGCTCGCCGTGGCCACGACGGTGGCGACCACGCCGACACCGGCGAGGCCAAAGCCCATGGTGACGGCGCCCATCAGACCGGCCAGCAGGAGACTCACCGGCAGCCAGACGAGCGCCGCCACGCCTACGATGACACCCAACTCCGAAGAGGAGCAGCCTTTGAAGATGGCGGGCTCCGCGTTCAGCCGATCGGCGAGGATGTCGTCGTAGGACGGCATGGGAAACTTGAGTAACGGCTCTTAGATAACGCCGGATGCTTCCGTGAGCAGGTAGCTCGCGAAGATCAGAACGATGGCGCCAACGATTCCGAGCACGCCGACCTCGGCCCACTCGGCCTTGCCCTGGCGGGCCTCGTTGAACTTGGCGAAGCCCACATAGGCCACCCACAGGAAGCCGAGCACGGCGATGGCCAGCCCCAGCACCAGACCGCCGTCCTTGATGTAGCCCTTGATGAGCTCGATCCAGTCGCCTGCCGCGGGTGCCGTACTCGGCGCCACCGGGGTCGGCAGGGCCGCCCAGACGGATGGGTTGGCGGTCATACTCAGCAGCCCCGCAAGGGCTGCTACCTTCTTCAGTCCCCTAAATGCCATCGCTCTCTCGCGGGTCACGGGGTCACCCCCTGTGTCACACGTTGGGGGTATTCCCCGTCCCGACTCCGCAGCAACGTCGAATGACATCACCGCAGATAAAAACCGAGCACCAGCAGCACGATGCTGGCGCGCAGCGCCCCCCACACCAGGTCGAAGACGCCGACCTGCCCGTCCTGCCAGGCGCGCAAGGTGCCGAGGCTCACCCAGATGACCCACACGAAGACCAGCACTAACACAATGGCCGCGATGCCGTTGAGCAGGGTTCCCGGCGGGATGCCGGAACCGGCTTGGAAGGCGGCGGTCTGGGCGGCGTTCACGGGCGCGCATCAGCGACGGTAGTCACCGCGCAGCGGCGGGAAGCTCCGTGGCTGTGCCCGCGGGGCGTTGATGTGCTCCTGAATCCCGAGACGCATTCGCTGCAGATCCTGTCGCAGCCAGTCGTAACGGAAGCGGACGCGCGCGTCTGGGTTGCCCTGGGACTCCGCCGCCCGCAGCAGCGGCTCGAGGGCCTGCAGCTCGTGAATGACTCGGGCGAGCTGTTCCCGCTCTCCTTCGACGTCGGCCCGCGCGATCTGTAGGGGGATGACAGCGGCAAGGGTCCCGGAAAGGACGATCGAGACGTGCCGCAAAACATTGGGTCCGGCGTTGCGCATGGCGCGCATGGTGGAGCAGCGGACCGATGGGGACTACAGGAAACCCTTTCGAGTCGGTGTGGAATTTCCCCCAAGGGAATCAGACGGAACGCTTGGCGAAGCGTCTCAGAGCAGCTAGCAGATCAAACCTCAGCCGTCGGTAGAAATCTTCAGCTCATCGACAAACTGGCGCGCGGATAGGATCCGCGTCGAGCCGACCGTACCGAGGCCTAACAAATCACGCCGATCCCCCGTCACCAGGTAATCGGCGTGTCCTTCCAGCGCCATGGCGAGCACTGGATTGTCGTTTGGATCGGGAGAAAGATCGACCGATGGAAGCTTATAAAGAACCGTAGATTGTCGGCGTAACCAATTGACGAGATTGCCAGCGTCAGCGGCCTTCAAGTAGGTTCTCAACTTCGGGTAGCGCGAGACGCGGCGAAATTCGTCGAGCTGCCACTCGGAGGTGACCAACTCAAACCGCTTCTTGCGCCAGGCCCGATAAATGGCATCTGGAGGCGTCCCGGACGTGATGAGTGCGGCGATCAGAATTCCCGTATCGAGCACGACCCGCATCGACGCTAGTCAGCCGCCAATGCGTCGTCGATGGCCGCCAGGATATCTTCCTGAGGGACATTGCGATTGCCCTTCTTGACATCCTCGACGGTCAGCTCGAACAGGCGTGCCTGCACCGCCTCCTCAACGAAGCGGGAGATATCGCCCTTCTTCGTCCCGCGGCGCGCCAGGTAGGAACGCAGGGCGCGATCGGTCTCCTCCGGAACGACGATGGACCAGCGGACGTTGCTCATGGATTTCTGCTCAAGGATCTGTCGATTTGTGAGTATATACGTTTATGCACACAACAGCGCGGATCGGACGATCTCGACCAGGGCGAAACTGCCCTAACCGAAATTCATCGTTTCGGCATGCGGTTGCCCTCAATCCTGGACAATGCCCGGCGGCGAGCGTATAAAGCGGCTCGAGAACCTCCTGCCCGAGACCCGGCGCGTGAATCTGCGAGAGATCGTCCTACAGCCCATCGCGGCGCACGAACAGGCGCGCTTCCAGTCCCTGATAGCAGCCCATCACTACCTGGGAGCGCTGCCGAAGATCGGCAACACCCTGTGGTATGTCGCCACCTGGCACGGCGAGTGGCTGGCCCTGCTGAGTTTCTCTGCCGCGGCCTGGAAGTGCGCGGCGCGCGATGCCTGGATCGGATGGGATTTTCGCCACCAATACGATCGCCTGCACTTGGTCGCCAACAACAGCCGCTTTCTGATCCTGCCCGAGCACCACTATGCGAACCTCGCCTCCCGCGTGCTGGCCCTGTGCGAGCAGCGCCTGGCGGAGGATTGGCGGGCGCGCTTCGGCTACCCGCTGCTGTTACTGGAGACCTTCGTCGATCCGCGACACTTCCATGGCACGATCTACCGCGCCACCAACTGGCACTACGTGGGCGACACCCGCGGCTTTCGCCGTACCCGCGAGGGCTACAGCGTTGAGCCCGGTGCTGCCAAGCGCGTCTTTGTCCGACCCCTGCATCGACAGGCCCAGGCCCGACTGTCTGCCCCCGTACTCGACCCTCAGTATCGTCACGGAGCCCCGAAAATCATGTTGACCGCCGATTACATGGGTTGTCTTCCCGAGTTCTTTGCCAACATTCCCGACCCGCGCCGCGGTCAGGGACGGCGCCATCCCCTGCCCGCGGTGTTGGCCATCGCCGCAGGTGCCACCCTATGCGGGATGCGTGGCTACAAGGCCATCAGCCTGTGGGCCCAAGACCTGGGCCAGAAGGCGCGGGCGCGCTTTCGCTGCTGCTACCGCAACCGCCGCTACGAGGTGCCGAGCCGCACCGTCATCCGCGAGGTGCTCGTGCGGGTGGATCCTGGCGCGTTGGAGCGTGCCTTGCAGCGCTGGAACGCCCACTATGCCGCCAACGACGAAGGCCTGGCCATCGACGGCAAGACGATGTGCAACGCCATCGACGAGGACGGCCGCCAAGCCCATATCCTCGGCCTCGTCGGGCACCAGAGCCAGACCTGCCACGCTCAAAAAAAGTCGGCGCCCTGCCCGTAGGCGGCAGCGACGAGCTCAAACAGACCAACGAGATCGGGATGGTCATCCCGCTGCTGGAACCCCTCGACATCGCCGGCAAGACCATCACCGCCGATGCCTTGTTAACCCAACGCAAGCTCGCCAGCTACCTGCTCGAGCACAACGCCCACTACGTCTTCACCGTCAAAGGTAACCAGCCGACCTTGTGCGAGGCGATCCGCCTGATCTTCGAGGACCGCGGCCCGCCCGACTTCAGCGAGCCGACCACCCTGGCCCATGGCCGCATCGAACAGCGCTCGATCTGGACCACCACGCGCCTCAACGACTACCTCGACTTTCCCGGCGTCGGCCAGGTCTTCGTGATCGAGCGCCCGACGCTCAACAAGAAGACCGCCAAGACCTCGACCGACATCGTCTACGGCATCACCGACCATACCCCGGAAACCGCCGATGCCCAGGCCGTACTGGGTTTCAATCGCGACCACTGGACCGTCGAGAACGGTTGCCACTACATCCTCGATTGGAACTGGGATGAGGATCGTTGCACCATTCGCACCGGCCACGGTCCAGAGAACATCACCGCGCTGCGTCGATTCGCCATCGGTGCCATCAAGTCCAAGTCCCGCGATACCGTTGCCGCCACGATCCAGAGGCTGGCGCGTAACGTCCGCCTCGTCTTCGACTATCTGCGCATGACCCACAACTCTCGGCTTCGCCCGCTGCCCCTGTGAGCCCGCGACGGCTAGAACGGATTTGCCGTGCGATCTCGACCTTGGCTTGCAGCCAGTCCGACTGGGGGTCGCCTTGCCCGGCGGGTCGAGCCTGCGACAGCGCGTGGGCGCGTTTCTCTATTTGGGGGCAGAATCGTTCGACCAGGTCTGCCCGGCAACCATGGTGCGCCTCCCAAGCAGGCACCGCATCGGGACGTCCGCGGTGAATCAGGCCGATCGCTTCTTGGGGCAACAGACCCTCGACCCAGACCAGGAACGACAGCACCGTCAGGGGCGCCCGCCCGAGGCAGGCCGTACAATGGACGTAGGTGCGATGCCCCTTCGATTGCAGATCCGCCAGCGCCCTGACCGCCTGCGCCAGATTGCGTCGCTGGTCAGGAATGTCGAAATCCCGCATCGAGTTGCGCGCCATGCGCAACCCGAGCTTCTCCCCGTGGGTGCGCATCTCGGGGTAGTCGATATTCCAGTAGGCCAAGCAATCGTCCTGCTGGACCGAAAGCACCGCGGAGACGCCAGCCTCAGCGCCGATCCGGTCCAGATCGGCAGTCGTCATCGGGCAGGTCCCGATCAGGATTCGCGGGGTGATCTCGCCCCAGTTGAGCGACTAGGTCCACATGCTCCAGAGGATAGACGTTTTAGATCCCGCGACCGGACCCTACATCGCCACGTCGAACTCCTCCCGGTAGCGTGCGACGCCGGTCAGGCCGGCCATGGACAATTCATCAAGGACAAGCACCATGAACGTCGCGTCGGGGCCACCCACCCACTGACAGCGAAGCCCGTGACGGGACGCCGCAACGAAACCGAAGCGCGGATAGAATTCCGGGTGACCCAGGACGATGATGAAGGGACAGCCCTGCTAGCGCAGGATCGCAAGCCCCGCCTGGACCATCCTAGATCCGATTCCCTGGCGTTGGCGATTCGGCATCACGGCCATGGGAGCGAGCCCCATGCCCTGCGTGGACCGTGATCCATCCTCGATTGTGACGGGCGAGAAGAGGATGTGGCCGACGATCTCGCCGTCGGACTCGGCGACGAGGGACAGGAGATCCGGGCACGCATCGCGCAGCGCATCGACAATGTCGCCCTCCGTGTGCTGGCCGAAGGCCGCCTCGTTGACCGCGCGGATGGAGCCGATGTCCTCGGGGCGATCCCGGCGTATGCTGATCATGGGCGTTGGGTCCAGGTTTCCAGGCGGACCCCATTGTGTCACTCACGAGCGGGAGGCATCGAGCCCATGTGGAAGTACGTCTTGGCCTGGTTTCCGATGGTCGCGATCGCCATCGCCAACGGCGCGCTGCGGGAGTCCTGGTTCGGGCAGAGCCTCAGCGAGCTGGCGGCCCATCAGCTCTCAACCCTGACCGCCGTCATCCTGTTCGGCGTCTACATCTGGTTCGTCGTCCGGTTCTGGCCGCCGACGTCGGCGGCTCAGGCGGTCGCCATCGGTCTGCTCTGGCTCGTCATGACCATCGCCTTTGAGCTTCTGTTCGGTCACTACTTGGCCGGCCACTCCTGGGAGCGGATGCTGCACGACTACAACCTCCTCGCCGGGCGTGTCTGGCCATTGGTGCTCGTCTGGGTCGCGGTTGCGCCATACCTGTTCTTTCGGATGAGAAAGTAACCCGTTACCTATCCTTTTCTGTCAGTATGCTGGATCACTTACTTCAATCCATTTCTTGTTTTTCACCAATCGGTTTTCCCTCACCGATCAGTAAGTAACGGCGTTTTCTACAAGTACTTTTTGAAGCTGCTCGCGGTGACCGCTACGCTCAACGCAAAAAGCGTTGCGAAGGGCAGGATGACGAAGGTCGGGTGCAGACTGAACGGCAGCGCCAAATAGACCACCCAGCTCAGAACCAGGAGCGGCAATGCCGAGCGCTTGGCCCAGTGGTAGACGAACGAGCTCTCGCGTCCGCCGCCCCAACGGCGCAGGTCCCGCTGAACGAAGCCGTCAACCAGGGCGACCAGGGTGAAGAGCACGAAAACAGGTGTGGCCAAGGTCAGGATCGCCAGCCGCACCGAGAATACCTGAGTGACCTGCATCGCCGCGACGACGAAATCCGCGACCGGCCGGTAGAGGCTGTGGAGCTTGGCGCGCAATTCCCCCTCGTCGGCCGTTGCCGGGCGTGAGACCCATTCGAGGAAGTCGACCACACGAGTGAATTCGAACAGGACGTAGTAGCTTTTGTCCGCAACAGTCTTGGCGAACCGAGCAGGGTCCGAGGTCACCACGCTGCGGCGAAAGCCTGCGTCCAGGTAGCCGAGCTCCGCGGCCAGCATCTTGCGACTGTGATCGAGCCCCTGCTCCGGCCACCAGAGCACCATACCGGCCCACTCGATCAGAATCGAGAACACGAGTGACAGGATCAGCCACTGGATCGCCTGGGCCAGTGTCGTCAGCCCCTTGGAGATCAGGCCCTGGCGGACCTCGCCGCGCCTCGGGTCGGCCACCGCCTCAGCCATCGTCGGAGTCCGTGTGCCGAGAAACGCCGATATCCGAGACCCCATGCCACCAGTTCTCCGGTACCCGGTACCAGTGGTCGTTGGTGATGTAGGTGCGTTCCATCTCGTTGGCGATGCCGGTGAAGCTCTCCGGCATCACCGGGTCGTTGGCGGAGTCAGGCAGGGGCATGCGCAGCTTCCACAGCTGCCCGCCCTCGAGCAGGGCGAAGGCTTGGCCCTTTGGCAGCGCCACCAGCTCGGCCGGTGTGAGCATCGGCACCTCGGAGACGCTGATACGATCCTCGTTGCGGGACTTGAAGTCGACCCCGGAAGTCGGGTCCGAGGAGTCGTCCACGCCGGAAACGCTCATCAGGGTGAAGACCTCCACCTTGGGGAGCTGATCGGTGAGCATCTCCGCGGTCGCGAGTTCCTTGACCCGCAACATGATCAGCGTGTTGAAATTGCCGGCTACTTGCCCCGCCTTGGCGCGATTGCCGATGCGCGCCTCCACGTCCGACCAGGTCTGGGTGTAAGCGGTGACCTGAAAGCCGGCCCCGCCGGCCTTGTTCAGGAGCGGCACGAACTCGTCGCCGATCAGCTCGTTGAACTCGTCGGCGTGCAGGGAGATGGTGGGCATGGCTGCCCTCCCTCCGTCCAAGATTGCGGTGCTCGGGCCGTCTTCCGAGTCCGCGATACCGTGCTTGTAGATGTGACCCGCCACCGAGACCAGATCGGCGAACATGGAGTTGCCTACCGCACTCGCCACCGTGGTGTCGGTCAGGGCATCGAGGCCCACGTAGACGATCCCCTTGCGGCGGATGACGTCCATCCACTCGAAGATGGGGCGGTTGTCCTCGACGTTCAGATAGTCGGGCGAGATCAGCTCGGCGATCTTGCCGGTGGTGAGCTTTTCCATCAGGGGTCCCACGGAGCTGACGATCTTGTCGAAGTACGTCTTGTCGTACTTGAAGGCCGAAACCAGGCCGTCGAGGACCGGATCGTAGAGGTCCTGCTCCTGCAGGTAGCGCATCAGGGCGATGGCCTCGGGGTGCCGGCCGCGCAGTGCCGCCGGCAGGTTGCGCTCCTTGGTGTTCTCCGAGATCTCGGAAACCGCCGCTTCCCAGCCCTCGTTTCCCGCGCGGCGCAGGTGCTCTCGGGCGTACTCGACGAACAGGGGCTCGATATCGTTGATGTAGCGACGCACCTGCTGGTAGTCGGGTCTGCGTCCCAGGGCCACCAGGGCGCGGGCGATGATGTTGACGAAGCGCCAGGCGAACTCCTTGAAGGCCGCGGAGTTGCCCTCGCTCGGGAGCTGGTTGGCGATACGCGTAGCCACCTCGGTGATGCGCGAGAAGCTGCCGATGGCGTTGTAGCGGGCGGAGACTTCCGGATAGCCGAGGTGGAAGAGGTAGAAGTCGCTGGCCCGCCCTGCCCGCTTGGCCTCGGCGTAGACCCGCCTCAGGAGATCCGCATCGCCCTTGGGGTCGAAGACGATCACCACGTCCCCGCGACGGATGTCCTGGGTGATCAGCAACTCGGCCAGGCGGGTCTTGCCGACCCGCGTGGTGCCCAACACCAGGGTGTGCCCTACCCGCTCGCCGATGTCCATCCACACATCCTGCTCGTCGGGCTCCACGGCGTGGAGCGCTGGCTTGCCGCCGACGGCGGGAAGAGGCCGCAGGGGGTTCCACCAGGCGCGCGTGCGCAGCAGGTGCGCGACCAAGCTCAGGCCCGGAACCGCTTCCCAGTCCACTTCCTTCCGGCGTGCCCACCGGTACAGCCGTCCAGGCAGGACATAGTGTTGCACCTCCGGGCGGATGGTGTCGCGCAGGCGTTGGGTGTGCTGTTGGGTCCAGCGGAAGCCCTTCCCGAGGAAGAGTTTGCGCCGACTCAGCGGGATGCAATCAGCACGCAGACGGTAGGTGGGGAGCCGTCGCATATTACGCTGGTAGCGCAGCGCCCGCCAGGCCTGGCGGCCGCGGACCAAACCGAGCAGGGCCAGGACGACCGCTGCCCCGTACGCCACACCGGGCGGCATCATCAGGGACCAAGGGGCCAGGACGGCGATCAAGGCGGTGGCGAGTGCCACCACCGTGGACCAGAGCTCGACCGGTGGGCGCAGCAGCGCCTCGACGGGGTGGCGGCTCACTGCTCGATGCCCTGGTTCGAGACCAGTACCGGATAACGGGAGAGGCCCAGGGCCTTGGCGATGTCGGTGGCCGGAGCCGGCAGGATGGGAATTCCAGCGGCCAGCACGGCGATGGCGCTAAGGTCTTCGACCGTCTCGGCCCGGACCAGCATGCCGACAGCGCCGATCCGAAGCAGCTCCTCGCGGTGCGTCGCGAGCCAGTGGCGTGAGAACGGATCAGCGCCAATGAGGAAGAAGGGACGCGCGAAGCGGCGGTCGAGGTGCCGCCGTTCGACCTTGCCCGGTGTAAGGCCGGGGGACGAGATCGGGAGCAGTCGGTCGAGATCGGAGGCGCCGAGGTTCGAGCGATGAGGATCGGCTCGTGGGACGGGCGGCTCATCCGCGGCGAAGACCTCAAGCAGTGGCCCGAGGGGGCGCGTTTCACCACTGTCGTAAATGACGATCAGCTCCGCGCTGAGATCCGCACTGACAAGGAGCGGGAAGAACAAAAAACCGATGATCCACCGGCGCAGGACGGCCAATGTACGGCCGGACTTCACGTTCCCCTACCCCCGTCGAGCGATCCGCCGCCAGTGTGCCGCCACGTTTTTCCGGTAGCGACTCGCAAAGGTCGGATTGTTCGGTGCGTGGTAGCAACCGACGGCGTCCCAGCGGTCGCGGCGCTCCCGGTAGCAGGTCGCAAGAATCCGGGCACCGACCTGCAGGTTGTGATCGGGATCGAGTGCTCGCCAGGCGTCACCGAGCTTGTCGCGGTGCCAGCGCCAGTTCACCTGCATCAGGCCGATATCGATGGAGCGCTTGCCCTGGGCCAGAAAGCGCCGGAGCGCTCGGTGAGCGTCTTCGCGGGAGGCGTAGAAGTAACCCTTGCCGCCGACATTCAGGGTCCAGGGCCAGGGACGGCGGGTGCGGAACCGATCGACGATCTTGCCGCTCTCGGTCAGGGCAACAGCATAGAAGATGTCAGTCGGGATATTATGTGCTCGCGCCGCGGAGGCATAGCCGGCGGGGACGGACGCGCCGGCAAGGGCGGCTTGCGCCCAGAGCGCGTTCAACAGCATGGCGGCGACGACGTGAACAAAGACGCGGGAAGACATGTTCAGAACTCCGCGGGCGAGACCAAAGAGGGTCCATCGCCGCGCCGACGCATCAGAGTGGGGATCTCCCCCTGCCCACCGGTGAGCTCGGCCAGCGCGCCGGCCTCGAAGTTGAGGGTGACCTTACCCGCACGCACCCACTCGGGGTCGATCCCGTGCTGCGCCGCCCAGTCGCGGACCGCCTGATCGTCACCCGGATCGATCCCCGCCAAGTAGATGTCCACCCCGGCGATCTGCTCGATGCGGCCTAGCAGCCGCGTGAGCAGCGCATCGCAGGGCGCACAGCTCGGTCGGGTGAAGTACAGCGCCCGATCCTGGGGCTGCAGGCGGGCGGTCTGGTCTGCCTTTACCGGGAGCCGACTCGGGTCGATCAGGGGCACGCCCGGATAGAGCCTGCGACCAGCCTCGACGTAGGCGCGCTGGAACGCGAGGATCCGCTCGGCGTCCTCCCACATCGCCTGCGCCCAAAGCTCAGCATATCTACGACGCTCGGGCTCGTCCCGGGCGTGGATGCCGAGTACCTCAAGCGGGGAGAGGGTGTCCGGACTCACGCTGCCGCGGATGCCCTCCATCAGCGATTCGTAGCGGCGCCACTCGGTCTGCGACAGGCCCCATGCCTGGGCGCGGGTAATGTCACCCCGGGAAAGGTTGGTCTGGTCAGTGCGGACGGTCTCCGTGCGAGCGGTCTGCGTTACCGGAGAAGACCTCTGGTCGGCACGCGACGGGGACAGCGGCGTGGCTGCCAACGCCACCGCGAAGGGAAGCAGGAGCGCGTTAATCACCGCGGTACGCAACCCGTGTCGAACCGGAACCGGTTCGCTCGGCAAGCCGTTGCCGGCTGAAGGGCAGCGTCAAGTCCCGCTGGACAGGCCCGCTCAAGCGGTAGCGGCAATCTGTCGACAGGAAGCTTTCCTGCGAAGCCGCGACCGATTGTTCACCCGCCCCCCGGGTCGCGTCTTGGTCAGCGGCGTTGTGCCCGAGTGCGAATGCGCCGACCAACAGGATGACGCCAATGACGACTTCCATGGCTGTTACCTCCGGTGGGAAGTGGGATGGTTCGAGGAGAGCGGCGTGCGCGGACCGCAGCGCTCGAAGGAGACGAGCCGATGGAGCGGATCTTCCACCAGGCGGAAGGCGGGACCACCGAGGGTCTCCAGGGCTTCGTGGAGCGGCATGGGACCAAGGCTTCGGTGAGCCGTCGGGAGCGGGAAACCGAGCAAATCGATTCGCGCAGGATCGGCCGCGGACTCACCTGCCAGTCGATACCCGCTGCCGCGCAACAGGTGCTGGATCGCTGCACCGACAGTCTTCACCCGCGAGGGAAACTTCACCGTCACCATTGTCGAGAGCAGGTTCGTCTGCGCCTCGGTCGGTGCGGCAAACAGGCTCGCGTACCGTCCGACCTGGACGTCCCGTGCCAACAAATCGCCCGAGCTCAGTAAGCCGACAGCGGCAAGACAGATCGCTGTCCCCGTTCGCCTCGCGCGAATCCGAGCCGGTTGTCGCTGCATGATGCCCCCGTCTGACCTCGTGAGACGCATCGCGCGTCTCCGCGGGGCCCATTCTGCCTTTGCGGTGGGTCTCGTTACACAGGAAATCCTTTCAGATCAGTGCGGAGTTTTCCGTGGCACCGGCACGGCTATACGTCAAAGACACGCCTGCAGGCGTCTCGTCGATGCGCTGCCGCAGTAGTTTGGGCAGCTCGTCGGCGTGAAGGCGATCTCGGCGGGCCAGGACAGACGGCCCGCGCGCAGTTCGCTTGGCCGTTGTGATGCAGTGTTTTTCGATGACGGAGAAAGCGCGAAAGGTGCCGGAAACCGGTACCTCTCGCGCGTCGGCGGTTAGGCCGTTGATTGGTCGATGATGTTGGCCTCAGATCTCCGTGTGCTCGGCGATCTCGAGTGCGTCATCAACTTCCAATCCTAAGTATCTGACAGTGCTTTGGATGTTGGCATGCCCGAGCAACAGCTGAACGGCCCGCAGGTTCTTCGTGCGTCGGTAGATCAGCGTCGCTTTGGTGCGCCGCAAGGAGTGGGTACCGTACTCTCGGGTATCCAGCCCGATCAGGGAAACCCAGCCGTGCACGATCCGCGCGTATTGTCGGGTGGAGAGATGGCGGGACGCGCGGATCCGGCTGGGAAAGAGAAAATCCGCGGCGGACAGATCCCGCTCGGCGATCCAGGCCTTCACCGCATCGCGGGTCTGCTCGGTCACCTCGAAGCGCACCGGCTGCCCGGTCTTGCGCTGCATCACCGTCGCCCGCGAGACGACCTTATCGCCGTGGACGACGTCGCGCACCCGCAGGCGGACCAGGTCGCACCCGCGCAGCTTGCTGTCGATCGCGAGGTTGAAGAGTGCCAGATCCCGCGGTCGGCGGTCCATCTGCAAACGGATGCGAATGGCCCAGATCTGCTTGAGCGTGAGTGGCGGTTTCTGGCCGATGAGCTTGCCCTTGTTCCAGGGCACCACTTCGGTCGCGGGCTTGTTCTCGGGAGTTTGGTCGTACATGGTCTGTTCCCTCTGGGTTGTTGAGGAAACAGAAGCTTGGCCCGTCGGAGTATGGATGCTTCGGGGGAGCTTACAGCCGCGGGGACACGCGTCCGTTCCGAGACGGGCATGGCGGGGCACGTCTCCCCACGCTGTGCCGCCAACGTATTATCCTGGCCTTTTTAGCCGGTGCCGCATGGACCGGTGCGGGAATCCGGTTTCCGCGGCACCAGGCCGGATAGACGGCCCGAACATCGCGTCAGTCGACCCGAGGTGAGAAGACCAGCGCCCCGTTCGCTGCGCTCAGCACCAGGTCGCCCAACAGGAACTGGAACCCCTCCGTTTGTCCCAGTCTCTCCAGAAAGGTGTGCTCCTGGGCCATGAGGGGCTCCGCGCAGGCCTTGCGGGTTGTGATCAGCGGCCCGATGACCAGACTGGTCGCCGATTCGCCTTCACTGACGGTACCCTGGAACTGGTTGCAGCCGGTCGATCCCGAGACCTTGCCGGAGGCGAAGGCGAGGGTCGCCTGCCCCGGCAGTGCTTCCCCCTCCCGCCCGTCCAACTTGCGCAGCACCCACGCCGTGCCGTCAAGCATTGCGAGTGAGGCGGTCCCGGTCACCTTGATATCAGTCTCGACGAGCTTGCCGCTCTGGATGCCGAATGTCCGGGTCGCCAGCTGCCGCGGGCAGCACATCCCGTCATCGGGTCCCGCCTGCAGGACGTCGAGGACGACGGATCCCCCGTCGATGCGCGCCGCGCGAATCTGCACCCGGTCGCCGACCAGGCCGATCGCCCTCTGCACGATGTCCGCGCCCTCGCGGTCCATGACCGCCAGATACCCGAAGTTGCCCGTGCCGCCGCTGCTGTAGGTGAGATGCACGACCGCCTCGTCGGCGCCGTCCTGGTCGAGGTCGCCGGTGAGATGGAAACCCTCCGAGAGCCAGAGCGCCGGCACCGAGGCGCCGCCCTCGATCAGGGGCGGGCCCTCCCATTTGCCGGCCCTGAGCGTGACGGGACCCTGGTCCTCGATACCGGTGTAGGTCGCGTGGGCCAGCTCCTCGGGAGTGGGGGCGAGTCCCGAAGCGGCGGCCTCGTCGGTTCGGCTATTCCCTTTGAGATCCTCGGATGCCCCCGTCCAGGCGGGTGCGAGTCCAAAGGCAGTGGCGGCGACGAGGGCAAGTATCTGGTCTCTCATTTGTTCTCGCTCCAGAGCGGGTGCGGGCACCGGTCCAGTTCATTAGGTAACCAGGCCAGTTTACCCTTGGTAACCGTCGCGACAGGCTCCTTCGAGGACGTCACTTGTTATGCGGGCTGAGCACGATGAGCCCGAGACCGAGTATCACCAGGACACCCGCCCCGGCGAGCAGGGCCGCACGGCCCGGGGCATAAGGCACGTGGGGTCGATGGGTGACGTCGCCCCGGCACCTTCCCTCGTGATAGTCGTAAACGTGCCCGGCATCCAGGCAGCGGTCGACGGCGATGAGCTCCCGCCCGTAGTCTGCCAGCACCAGGGTGCCAGCACCTATCAGCAGCGCGAGGCCTGTGTTGCGCTGCAGATTTCTTCTCGATCGCATCGGCTCGATCCTCCGGCGGGAGCGTCACGCGGCGGTCAGACGCACGCGATACTCACGCAGCCGATCTCGGCTCCCGTCGGTCTCAATGCGTCCAGCGTCGATGAGGAGCTGCAGCCGGCTGGAGAAGAAGAGATCGCTCATGCGGTTGTGTCCGTCGCATCGGCTCATGGCGGTACCCACGACGCCGGCCGCGGAGGTCCAGCGGGTCCCACAACATTCCAGCAGCAACGGGTCGTAGCGATCCATCGGCACGCCCAGGATCTTCCCCTCCTCCCAGCGGCGCAGGAAGTCCGCCGCGAGAACGGCGCGCTCGGTGTCCGTCAGCTCCCTGGCGGACGCAAGCAGGTCAGCCAGCTCGGCCGGTGTGTGGATGGCCACGTAGTGGCGACCGTCCCTTCCGGGCATCGCCACCCGCAGCACCCGCTCGGGGCGGTTCCCAAGCCACCAACAGGCCATGGAGAGAAAGGTGGCCTCGGAGGCGTTGTCGCCACTCCAGATGACAACCGCGTCTGCGCTCGCCTCGTCGATACGCGCGATCATCGCCCGCCAGGGCGCGAAGGCATCGGTGACATCGGGGTACCAGTCGTCATAGCCGCGGAAGCGGTCGCGCATATAGTCGATGCGCGCTCGGCCGTCGTCGAGCGGGCCATGACTCAAGTCATCCGGTATCCCTAAGGCGGCGCCGGACATGCCGTGAGCCCGGCAGGCAGCGCGCAGGCAACCTTCCGCGCTCTCTCCAAGGGCGACGTGGAGGGGGTCGCGCATATTTCTGCCTGTCAATCCACGACCCTTCCGGATCTAAGAAAGGCACGAATCGCGAACGCGGCGATTCTGACTTCTATGCGTTGATCGTACCTGCTTTTCGCCGCTGACGGGGTCTAAGCAGACTCAGGGCGCAGTCAGCTCCATCGAAGAGCCGAACCGCGGTCTGTGCTGGCAGGGTGGAAATGCGGTCGTCCTATGTGCAGGCTGGAACGCGGCGCTCCGATGTCCGCAAGGTCCCAGTTGATGCCGGTCGTCGAGTGGCGGCTCAGCGGCAGGTGAACGCCGATTGCGGTCACCGACGTCTGTGAGAAACGGCGGGCAGCCGATGCAGGAAGCGGACACTCAATTTGTAGCGGCTCGCGGGAGCTCTATCCCCCAAGCCGCCACTTACGAAGAGACAAGTCAGGCCCTGGCATTCGGCAAAGAGCTACCAGTCACACCGTCAGCAATGCTCGTAAAACGAGACGCTGGGGGTTGACCGTTGCTACCGCTGGATTCTGCACTCACTATCGGATCGCTTGCGACACGGTGCAGACTCGTCCATTCCCTTCCGGCATG
>JAYEJW010000621.1:0-22083 GCA_034716535.1 Pseudomonadota bacterium | reverse complement strand
GCTCAGTGTTACGGTCCCGCACGCCGAAGTAGGAGATCTGGAAATCCTGGACCCGCTCGAGAAGGACGGTGGTGCCGAACGCCACTGCGGCTAAGTCCTCATCCCGGGGATCGGCGGCCTGTATAGTGGACCGGCCGCTCTCGAAGGGCTGCCACTCGGGGACGACGTCGTTCCCGGCGAGGACGTCGGGATGCAGCAGCCAGCGGGTCAGCACCAGGCGGCGCCTCCGCCCCTCCTCCAGAGACAACCGCAGAATGTAAAGGCCGGCAACGGCGGAGCTTTCCGAGAGCGGGGCCGCGAGCTCCAGATTCTCGGCGTCACCACTGAAGACAAGGCGGTCCTCTGCATCAAGCGTGACCTCTACCGCCCTTGCCTGTACCAGCGCCCGCTCGAGAAAATTGCGCACGATGCGAAGCTCCGCCGTCCGATCGGCGGTTGCTTCAACGGCCTCCCAGGCACGGGAACCGAGTCTCAATCCGGAAAAGAGCAGAAGTGTGATGAGGCCGATCAAAGCGAGGGCGATCAGCAACTCGACGAGCGTAAAGCCGCCCTCGGGTCCTGCCCGGTATTCCCCGCCCCTCGTCATCCGTTGCTCAAATCGCACGACCGAGATCAGAGCTGCTCTCCAAGGCGAAGCGTGGTCAGGGTGATCTGGCGACGGCCCCCTGAATCCGGCCAGGAGACCACGGCCGTCACGGAGTAGGGTGCGACCGGGACCTCCAGGCCCAGGTCGCCGAGATCGTAGGGGTCGACGAAGACCTCCCATTCGAACCCATCCTCCGATTCGCCACTGTGGGATCCCGCCTCCAGGGGGTAATCGATACCGACGGCATTGAGCTCGGCCTCCGCCAGGGTGGCGGCGCGGCTGTACGTACCACTCAGCGCGGTCGTGTTGAGGGCGCGGGAGAAGATCTGCAGCAGCAGCCCCAAGGTCAGGGCCAGGATCGAGAAGGCCACGACGACCTCCAGCAACGAGAAGCCGCCTTGGCTAGCCCGGTGGGAAACGAACCGGGTCCGAGCTCGCGACGCTCGGCGGCAACAGGGCGTTGGTGGCGGGCGCCGGAAACCGGAGTAAGGCATGGTCAATCCGCCTCCCACTCGATCATACGGATACGCCCCGTCAACCATTCGACGCCGACCTGATAGCCCTTGCCTTCACGGCTGAGCACGATGCGCCCGCCGGTGGAGCTACCGTCGGGAAAGAAGCGAATCGCCCCGACCTGATCGCTCAGCATTTCGGACTCCGCCGCCACCAGCCTGAGCGTCACATCGTCCGGCAGGCGCACCGCCCGGAAGTCTCCCTCCACCTCGAAGGACCGCGCCTCCACGTCCAACACCAAACTCGCGTCCCGACCGCGGCGAATCGCCTCCTCGCGCGCCAGACGCAGCCCGGCCGTGGTACGGCGGGCGGCGGCCTTAAGCTCGACCCCCGGGAGCGCGGCGGTGATCAACGGCGGTGTAACGGCCAGAAGGAGAGTGGCGATGGCCAGGACGACCAACAGCTCCAGGAGCGTAAACCCACGGGGAAGCGCCAAGCATCACTCCCAACCGTAGACGTCCTGATCTTCCCCATCACCGCCTTCGCGGTTATCGGAACCCAGTGTCCAGACATCAAAGCTCCCGTGCTCTCCCGGGGAGCGGTACTGGTAGTCGAAGCCCCAGGGATCCTTGGGGACCTGCGATTTCTTCAGGTAGGGGCCATTCCAATTCCTTGTCTCGCCCGGGTTCTCCACCAATGCCTGGAGCCCCTCCTCGCTCGTGGGATAGCGGCCGATCTCCAGCCGATAGATGTCCAAGGTCGCGCCGAGGTCCTCGAGTTGGATCCGTGCGGTCTTGGTCTTGGAACTGCCCAGCGTCTTCATCACCTGCGGGCCCACGAGCCCAACCAGTAAGCCGAGAATTGCAAGGACCACCAACAGCTCGACCAGCGTAAAGCCTCGGACAGATCTGTGCCTGCGCATCAAAGATTGCATGAGAAAAAACCTTTCGTTCGGTGCTTCAAAGGGCGGCATTCTACCTTCTGGGATCCGGGAGTGGCGAAAATCGACGACCAGGGCTTCTTGCGCACACCCCCGCGCGCTTTCCTCGGCCCGCGACTACATAACCAACTGATTCGCCCCGAGGATGGGTACGATGATGGAGATAATAATACCCGCCACCATGACGCCCAAGCCGATGATCAGTATCGGCTCCAACAGAGTCAGCATCCGCTTGACGCTCGCCTGCGTCTCCTTGTCGTAGATTTCCGCCACCTTGGCCAGCATCGCGTCTAGGCTTCCCGACTCCTCTCCAACACGAATCATCTGCAGTGCCATCTGGGGCAGAATCTCCCGCCGCGCCACCGGCTCGGCAAGGCCGCGACCGTGCTTGAGATCCTCTCCGGCCTCCTCCAGCAGGCCCGACAGCTTACGGTTGGCCACCACTTCCTTCGACAGATTCAGGGCGTTGAGCAGGGGCAGCCCGTTCTTTAGCAGTGTCGAGAGTGTATGACAGAAACGGGCTGTCTCGAGTTTCCAGATCAGGTCTCCAAACAGGGGCAGGTCGAGGAGCTTGTGATCGACGCGGGTACGCACATCAGGCCTTTGCAGCCAGCGCTCCGCGGCAGCGGCGAGGAGCGCGATCACCGCCAGAATGGCCCACCAGTAATTCCGGAAGAGGTCGCCCACTGCGATGACGATACGTGTAGGCATCGGCAGCGCCGCGCCCATATCCTCGAACAGGACGGTAAACTGGGGCACGACGAAGACCAGCAGCAGCAGGACGGACATTCCGGCCACAAAGAGCAGGATCGCAGGATAGACGAGGGCGGAGGTGATGGTCTCGCGCAGCTCGGCGGTGCGCTCCAGGTAATCCGCCAGTCTGGCGAGAACCGCATCCAGGGCGCCGCTCGCCTCACCGGCCCGAACCATGTTCACGTACAGGCGCGGAAACCCGCCGCCCTCCTCTTCCAGGGCCGAGGAGAAGGTGGCGCCCCCGCGGACCCGTTGCTGCAGGCCCTCCAGCACCCGAACCAGCCGCTCCTCCTCGGTGAGCTCGATCAAGATCTGCAGGGAGCGGTCCAGGGTAAGTCCGGACTCCAGCAGCGTCGAAAGCTCGCGAGTCACCACGCCGATCTCCTTCGACGTCAACCCCGGCTTACGGCTGCGGCGCAACCGGTCGCGCAGACCGCCGGCGGGACGCGCCTGGATCGGGATCAAGCCCTCACCCTGAAGGTGGCGGATCACGGACGCCTCGTCGGCCGCCTCCAGCTCGCCCTCTACGGTCTCGCCGTCCGGTCTCACCGCCTTGTAAAGAAACTTTCCCACCGCTTATGTCTCTTCGGCCACGCGCATAACCTCCTCCACCGTGGTGCGCCCTTCCAGGGCCTTGCGCAAGCCGTCGTCATACATGGTGAGCATGCCCTCCTCCACCGCCAGGCGTTGAATCTCCGTGGCGGTGGCATGGGAGAGCACAGCCTGGCGGACCCGATCGGTCATGATGAGTACCTCGGTAATCACCATACGACCCCGGTAACCGGTGCCGTTGCATTGGTCGCAGCCGACGGCGCGGTGCAACACCACATCGCTGCGACCGCCACCTTCGACGCGCCGGAACTTGGCAGCCAGCTCCGGCAGCGGCTGGTAGGGTTCCCGGCAGATGGGACAGAGCCGACGTACCAGGCGTTGGGCGAGGATGCCGTTGATGGTGGAGGTCAGCAGGTAATCGTCCACGCCCATGTCCAGAAGGCGGGTAACGCCGCTGGCGGCGTCGTTGGTGTGCAGCGTGGAGAGCACCAGGTGGCCGGTCAGCGCGGACTGCACCGCGATGCGCGCGGTCTCCAGGTCGCGCATCTCGCCCACCATGATGATGTCCGGATCCTGACGCACGATGGAGCGCAACGCACCCGCGAAGGTCATGCCGATCTGGGGCTTGACCTGAATCTGGTTGATCCCCGCGAGCTGGTATTCCACCGGGTCCTCGACGGTGATGATCTTGCGCTCCTGGGTGTTGAGCCGGCTCAGGGCCGTATACAGCGTGGTGCTCTTGCCGCTGCCGGTGGGCCCGGTCACCAGGAAAATGCCGTACGGCATATCCAGGACCTCTTGCAGGCGCTCGCGCGGGGAGCCGTCGAAGCCCAGGGAATCGAGGTCGAACCGGACGCTCTCCTTATCGAGAAGGCGCATGACGACGCTCTCCCCGAACATGGTGGGCACGGTGGAGACACGCAGATCCAGCTCCTTGCCCTGCACCCGCAAGGGGATACGTCCGTCCTGGGGCAGGCGGCGCTCGGCGATGTTGAGCTTGGACATGATCTTGATGCGCGAGATGACCGCGGCGGTGGAACGGGCGGGAGGCGAGTCTACCTCCTTGAGGATGCCGTCGATACGGTAGCGCACCTTGAGCTCGTCGGCGAAGGGCTCGATGTGGATATCCGAGGCGCGGGACTCCACGGCCCGTTGTATGACCTGATTGACCAGGCGAATGACCGGCGCCTCGCTCGCCAGGTCCTTCAGGTGCTCGATATCCTCCTCGTTGACTTCCCCCATCGCAGCATCCAGATCGTCCTCCCCGCGGTCTTTCTCTTCCTGTTCGTACAGGCGCTGCTGGGCAGCCTCGATCTCCGACGGAAGACCGACCCAGGGGGTCACCGACTTGCCGACGGCCATCTCGAGCGCCTGCATGATGAAGCTGTCGGTCGGATCTGCGAGCACCACCTCGACCCGCTCGCCGTCCTCCTTCAACGGCAGGAGCCGCGCGTCTTTCAGGAAGCGCAGGCTCAGCCCCTCCTCCGCCACGGGGGTCTGCGGATAGTCCGACGTTTCCGCCAAAGGCAGCTTCAGCACGTCGGCGAGCGCCTGAGCCATGTCCCGTTCCGACACCAGGCCCAGACGCACCAGCATGCGCAGCATCGCGTCGCCGCTCTCTTCGGCCAACCGGCGCGCACGGGAGAGGTCGTTCTGAGAGAGCTTACCCCGCTCCTGCAAGTGAGCGACGACGCCCGACTCCGCAGGCTCACGGACCGGCGGCTCGGATGCTCCCGATGGCCGGCCCTCCTCCGAGTCCCCGGAAGACGCGCGGTCGATCGCCAGGATCTCAGCCACGTGTCGCCTCCCGCGCAAGAGGGAGCCCAGCGGCCTGCTCGCCCGGCTCTGTCTGCCACTGCGGCAACAGACCCCGGATCGCGGTGCGCAGCGCCTCATCGTCGCAGGTCTGCACGGCCCGCTGCAGGTCCGCGAGGTATCCCTCCACCACCTGCCAGCCCGGGGCGGCCCCGCGCCGGGCGATACGGATCTTGGGATGGTCGGTCTGTGCAAGGTCTTCCGAGGCGTAGAAAAGCTCCTCGAAGAGCTTCTCTCCCGGCCTCAGACCGACATATTCGATCACGATGTCCTCCCCTGGCCGCTTGCCGGACAGCCGTATCATCTGCTCCGCCAGGTAGCGGATCTTTACCGGATCACCCATGTCGAGTACGAAGATCTCACCCCCTTGCCCGATGGCCGCCGCCTGCATGATGAGCTGGCAGGCCTCCGGGATGGTCATGAAGAAACGCTCAATGTCCGGATCGGTGACCGTGACCGGCCCGCCCCGCTCTATCTGGCGGCGGAACAAGGGAACGACGCTCCCCGCCGAGCCCAGCACGTTACCGAAGCGCACGGTCGTGTAGCGCGTCGCGGAACGGCCGTCGAGGGCCTGACACAGGATCTCGGACGCACGCTTGGTAGCGCCCATAATGTTCGTGGGATTGACCGCCTTGTCTGTGGAGATGAGGACGAATTCCGCACAATCCCAGTGGTCAGCCGCTGCAGCCACCACCTCGGTGCCCAGGACATTGTTGCGGATCGCCGCGCGAACCTGGTGCTCGAGCAGGGGCACATGCTTGTACGCCGCCGCGTGAAAAACGATCTGCGGGCGCTCGCGCTGGAAGAGACGACGCACCGCCGCGACATCGGTGACGTCGAGGAGGCGGCTTTCAATTTCAACACCGGGATGGGTGTCGCGCAACTCCATATCGATGCGGTAAAGATTGAACTCGCTATTGTCCACCACCAGGAGCCGGCCGGGCCTCGACGCGGCGATCTGGCGGCACAGCTCCGCGCCGATGGAGCCGCCGCCGCCGGTCACCAGGATGGCGCGATCGACCAGGCCCCGCCGGATACCTTCCCAGTCGAGCTTGACCGGATTGCGTCCCAGCAGGTCCTCGATGCTGACGGGGCGCAACTGGTTGATGGAGACCTGTCCGGTCATCAGGCTGTGAAGCTGAGGAACCGTGCGGAACGGCCGCCCCGCTTTCTCGCAAAGGTCCACCAGACGCTGCATCTCCCTCGCCGATGCGCTGGGGATCGACAGCAGAAGCAGATCCACCGCGAGACGCTCGGCGAGCTCCGGAATATCGGCGGTGCCGCCCCGGACCGGAATGCCGTGAACCTCGCCGCCCTGACGGCGCAGCTTGTCGTCCACGAAGGCCACCGGAAGGTAGGCGTGACCTGGATCCCGCAGCATGTCGCGCACGAGCATCTCCCCCGCCCGGCCCGCGCCGACGATGAGGACTCGCTGGCCGGCCCCCAAGGACAAGCGATGGTCCTTGAGCCAACGGTAGAACAGGCGCGGCCCGGCCAACAACAGGATCTGAGCGACGAAATAGAGCACAGGTACCGAGCGCGGCACCGTCTCCATGCGGTTGAGTATAAAGAGCGCAAAAAGAGAAAGCGTCGTACCCGCCAACACCGCCTTGGTGATGCGCATGAGATCGGGCAGAGAGGCGAAACGCCACACCCCTCGGTAGAGCCCGAACATCCAGTTGACCGCCCCCTGAATGAGAATCACAAGGGGCAGCGCCAATACAGCCCCCTCCAGAAACTCGGCGGGGATCTCCCCGAGATTGAAGCGCAGCCAATAGGCCAACAGCCAGGCGACCGGGATCATGAGCAGGTCGTGCGTGAAGGCCGCCGTACGAGAGCGGAAACGTTCGAACCGGGGATTCACGGCGAGGTGAGACGGGCGCCGCGCTCGACCAGGCGCGCCTTGAAGGCGACAAGGACGTAAATGATCGACCAGGCACCAAGTAGCCACTGTTGGTCGCGCACGCTCATGCCGGGAGCGGCCACGGCCGTCGCAGCGCAGGCAGCCATGAGCAGATAGGAGCGCAGGACGGTCTTCTTGTGGCTCCACCCGGCCAGCACCAGGCGCTGGTAATGGTGCGATCGGTGAGCCTGCCACACCGGCTCGCCCTTGGCGAGTCGGCGCAACAGTGTCCAGGTCGCGTCCACGATGAACGGAGAGAACGCCAGCCAGGCCACCCACAGCGGGAACAGGCCACGTTGACTCCCAATCAATCCCATCGAGGCGGCGAGCAGGCCGAGCGTGGCGGAGCCCAGATCGCCCAGGAAGATACGCGCGGGAGGAAAGTTGCTGACGAGGAAGCCTCCGGCCGCCGCCGCGATGGCGGCATTGAAGGCCGCGAAGGCAGGATCCTCCCCCTGCCATCCCAGCACCGCCAGCGCCCCGAAGCCGAACACGGTCATACCACCGGCGAAACCGTCCATACCGTCCATAAAATTGTACAGGTTGATCATCCATACAACCTGAACCATGGTGAGAACATAGGCGAGCATCGCGGGCATCACCCAGACCAGCCCGGGGAGCTCCATGCGAGACCAGGAGATCCCCCCGACCAACAGCAGGACTGCTGCCAGGAGGTGGGCGGCGAGCCGGTACTGCGGCCTGACCTCGCCACGGTCGTCCAGATAGGACACGGAGCCGACGAGCAGAAGAGCGGCCCCGACCCAAGTCCAGGCCGCGGGTACCGATTCGATGATCGACGCCAAGGCCGCGGCGCACGCCAGCGCGGTTAGAACGGCGATGCCACCGGTTCGCGGTACGGGACCAGCGTGCAATGAACGCTCGTTGGGTCGATCGATCATCCGAGAGAAGAGGAGCGGAGAACGCGACAAGCGAAACGTCAGCCACATGCTGACCCCGAAAGCAACGGCACCCGCGAGAAGGATACGATTTAGATCCGATGTCATAGGGCTGCCGATCTTGCAGACCGATGCGCTCCCGATTCAGCGAAATCCATGCCGGCCAGGATCAACTCCCCCGCACCAGTGCGGCCTCCACCTGATCCCGCTTGGCCTTGCCGGCGAGCAGCTCGATCAACTGCAGCGCGAAATCCATGGCGGTTCCCGCTCCTCGCGAGGTGATCACCTTGCCGTCCACCACGACGGGCGTGTCGATCAGGTCGACTTTCGGGAAGTCCTCAGGCGTCACCGCCCCCGGATAGCTGGTGGCGGACTTACCGTCGAGCAGCCCCGCATTGGCCAATACTTTTGGGGCCGCGCAAATAGCCGCGGTAAAGCGTTGGTTCTCGCGGTAGTGCCGGAGCAGACGGTGCACCCGCTCGTCCTCGTCAAGATTCCGCGCACCGGGGAGTCCCCCAGGTAAGACGATCATGTCGAAGTCCTGGTCCATGACCGCTTCGAGTACCGTATCAGGCACCAGCACCGTATCCCGGCTCCCCCGGACAGGGCCGTCCGTCAGTCCTGCGGTAACCACCTCGATCTGTGCACGCCGCAGCAGATCGATGACGGTCACCGCCTCCAACTCCTCACACCCCTGCGCCAGGGGAACAAGCACACGCGCCATCGTCACCTCCCGTCGCCGCAGAACGAGTCGCCGGCGGCCTCTGCCCTGCGCTCAGCCCTCAGCGGCCTTTCCAAGGATGTTCACGCCCTTGAGCACGTTCAACGCCTCACTGAGCTGGTAGTCCTGTGTGACCAGCGGCTTGGCCTTGCCCTTTTTCTCGGAATCCGACTCGGCCGCGGCTTCGTCGCTGTCGCTATCGTCTCGCACCTCTTCGTCGTCGAGGTGGCGCGCCAGGTCCGCCTCCTTGAGGGGCTCCACGCCGGGCGCTTCCGCGATATCGAGCTTGCCGCGCTCGAGCGCAATGTCGGGCACGATCCCTTGGGCCTGGATCGAACGTCCCGAGGGCGTGAAGTATCTCGCAGTGGTGAGCTTCAGGGCCGTCGTATTATCGATGGGCACGATGGTCTGCACCGAGCCTTTTCCGAACGTCGGACTTCCCATGATGATGGCGCGCCGGTGATCTTGCAATGCGCCGGCGACGATCTCGGAAGCCGATGCCGAACCGCCGTTGATGAGCACCACCAGCGGCGCACCCTTGAGCACATCATCCGGCCCGGCCTTGAATTGAAGCTCCGAGTCATCCACCCGACCTTTCGTGTAGACGATGAGGCCGCCGCCGAGAAAGGCGTCGCTCACGCCCACGGCGCTGTTGAGGACGCCGCCCGGGTTGTTGCGCAGATCCAGCACCAGGCCCTTCAATGCCCCGCCGTTCTCCTCTTTGAGCTCGCCCACGGCCTTGAGCAGGTCTTCCGTGGTGTGCGACTGGAAGTGGGAGACACGCACATACCCGTACCCCGGCTCCAGCGTCCGACTCTTGACGCTGGCTACCTGTATGATGTCGCGCACAAGATCTACCCTGAAGGGGCGATCGCCACCCTCGCGCATCACAGTGAGCCTGATCTCCGTACCCGGCTTCCCGCGCATGAGGTTCACCGCCTCGTTGAGGCTCATCCCCTTCACCGGCTGGTCGTCGATGCGGATGATCAGGTCCCCGGCCTGAAGTCCGGCGCGCTGAGCGGGCGTGTCGTCGATGGGGGCAATCACCTTGACAAAGCCGTCCTCCATGCCGACCTCGATGCCAAGGCCGCCGAACTCGCCGCTGGTTCCCACCTGGAGGTCGTGGTACTCCTCTTTGTCCAGGTACGAGGAGTGGGGATCCAGCCCGGACAGCATGCCGCGGATCGCGCTCTCTAACAGCGACTTGTCATCCACGCTCTCCACATAGTCGCTCTTGATGCGGCCGAAGACCTCGGCGAAGGTGCGTAGCTCCGTCAGTGGAAGCTGCTCGCTCTCGTCGCTGCTTTCAGCGAAGGCGGGGGCGATCAGACCGGCACTGGCCAGCATGCCAAGGATCAGAGCGAGAGAGAGCTGGAAAGGGTTTTTCATTTGGAGATCACTGCAACCTGGATAGATCGTGAAAGCGCGGAATCGCAACTGCACGCCTTTTCGGCGCGGCCTCGCGCTCGGCTACTCTGTTGGATTGAGGAATCAACGGTGTGTTCCGCGGCTTCTGACGCGACGCCCGGCCCCGACGCAGACCCCCACCGCCGGCCGGCTGTGCTCCGGCCCTGGCACCAGTGCTCGGGATTCAGGGGCCGACCGTCGTGGCGGATCGCAAAATAGAGCCCCGCGGATTGGCGCCCCCCGCTGCCTCCGCTGAGGGCGATCACGTCGTCTGCTGCGACCCACTCCCCCTGTTCCTTGAGCAAGGTCTGGTTATGGCCATAGAGGGTCATGTAGCCGTCGTCGTGCTCGATGATGATCAGCAGTCCGAATCCTCTGAGCCAGTCCGCATAGGCAACTCGACCGTGGTGAACCGCCCGCACCTCCGCCCCCTCGGGAACGGCGATCACCACGCCGTCCCATTGCTGGCCACCGTCGCCTTTGGGCCGGCCGAAGCGCGCCCGCAGGTTCCCCCCCTGCAGCGGCCAGACGAGACGTCCACGCCGATCGGCGATCGACTCCTGGCGGACCTCCGCCTCGGGCAATGCCCGCGCCCGCCGCTCGAGGTGCTCGACAAGTTGCCGCAGCCCTTCGGCATCGGCTCTGAGGTCCGCAACGCGTTCTTGCTCCGTGGAGATCGTCTGATCCAGTGCCGCGAGCAAGGTCGTGCGTTCCGCGTTCGCCGCCAACAGGCGCAGGCGTGTATCATCCTGCCGTCCGGCCAACCGCGACAGCCGCTCGGTTTCCTCGGCGGCCTCCCGCGACAACCCTTCCAGCCGGCGCGCCCGAGCCGTCACATCCTCGATCCGCTCGGTCCGGTAGCGATTCAGAGAGCCATAGTAGGACATGACACGGCTCAGCCGAGCAACGTCTTCTTGGTTCAACAGCATGCGGATACGATCACCGCGGCCCATCGCGTACGCCGAGCGCAGAAGATCACCGAGGTCGGCACGCTGGCGCTGCAGCTCGCGCCGCTCGGACTCCAGCTGCGCCTCGAGCTCCCCGAGCGCCCGCTCCTGTTCGCGGATCATCGCCTCCAACTGGCGACCGGCATTGGCCAGGTCCGCGATGTCGCGCTCTCTTCGCTCAAGCTCCGCGAGCAAGGACTGGCGGCGGCCGCGTCGCGCTTCGAGATCCTGCTCCAGGTCCTGCACCCGTTGCTCGACGCCCGCAAGATCGCGTTTTCGCGCCTCGATCGCCTCGTCTTCGGCAGGCGCAGGGCAGGACGCATATGGGGCCAGCACCAGAGCGACGGCAAAGGCCCAGCGGCGCCAAGGCGTCATGGCTCTGCGGCGGTGAAACGGATCAGGGACTGCCCTTGCATTTCTCGGGGCTGCCCGAGACCCATCATGGCCAGCAATGTGGGTGCAATGTCGCACAGTGCGCCCCCGTCCATCAAGCGCGCCCGCCGCCGTCCCACGTACACAAGCGGAACCGGGTTCTCGGTGTGGGCCGTGTGGGGCTGACCGGTCCCGGCGTCCGACATTCGTTCGGCGTTGCCGTGATCGGCCGTGATCAACACCTCGGCGGTAGTGGATTCAACGGCGTCGATCACGTGCCCGAGGCTGCGGTCAACCGCCTCAATCGCCCGAACCGCGGCCTCCATCTTTCCCGTGTGGCCGACCATGTCCGGGTTGGCGTAGTTGCAGACGATCGCATCGAATCTGCCCAACGCGATAGCTTCCACCAATCTGTCGGTCACGGCGTCCGCGCTCATCGCGGGCGCCAAGTCGTAGGTTGAGACATCGGGAGACGGCACCAGGATGCGCTCCTCACCCTCGAAGGCCTTCTCACGGCCGCCGTTGAAGAAGAAGGTGACATGGGCGTACTTTTCGGTCTCCGCCAAACGAAGCTGGCGCAGACCGAGGCGCGAGATGTGTTGCCCGAAACTGTTGTGGATGCGCTCAGGAGGAAAAGCCACGGGAAGCGGGTAATCCCTACTGTACTCGGTGAGGCTGACGAGCGCCCCGAGACGCGGTCGGTAGAGGCGCCTAAATCCGGAAAAGCTCGGCTCCGCGAACGCCCGCGTCAGCTGACGCGCGCGGTCGGAGCGATAGTTCATGAAGACCAGACTGTCACCATCGCGCATACCGCCCGCGGCGGCGTCCCCCAGCCGGGTCGGCCGCACGAACTCGTCGCTCTCCCCACGCTCGTAAGCCGCCTCGAGCGCCGCCAGGGCGTCCTTCGCCTCGAAATCCGCCGCGGCACCCGTAAGCAGGTCGTAGGCCTCTTGGATCCGCGGCCAGCGATTGTCCCTATCCATGGCATAATAACGGCCGATGAGGCTGACGATGCGCCCGGTGCCCAGCTCCCTCAGTAGGGCCTCCATCGCCTGCAACGAATCCCGGACGCTCCTTGGTGGGGTATCACGCCCGTCAAGAAAGGCGTGGATGCGGACGTCCGGGGCACCCCGCTCCACCGCCAAGCGTACCATCGCCTGAAGGTGCTTCTCGTGGCTGTGCACGCCGCCCGGAGAGAGCAGGCCCATGATGTGGACGGCCCGTCCCGCGGCGACAGCCCGGTCCACGGCGTCAGTGAGCGTGCGGTTGCTGAAGAAGGAGCCGGTGCGGATGGACCGGCTGACGCGGGTGAACTCCTGATACACGACCCGTCCGGCGCCGATGTTGAGGTGGCCGACCTCGGAGTTACCCATCTGCCCGCCCGGCAACCCCACCGAGGCACCGGAGGTCCGGATCAAGGTGCTAGGCCGTTGGCCCCACAACCGGTCCCACACCGGCGTGTCTGCCGCCGCGATGGCATTGGCGCTGGCCTCCTCGCTGTAGCCCCAGCCGTCAAGCACGAGAAGTACAACGGGGACCTTTGATCTCGTCATCGATCTGAATGAAGTCGTGTCCGGCTGCCTCTAACAAGCGCACACGCCCACCGGCGCGCCGTAAAATCCGATGATTATACGGTCTCTCCAACCCGACTGTCAGAACCCATCCGGCAGCATGCTGCGAAACATTTGCAGCATACGACTTCGCAATACGCGAGAAAAAGCTTATTATTTTATTGTCATGGATTAATGAGAGCACGCCGCATGGTAGGTAACCTGCGCCCCCCCGCCCATCCGTTCCTCAACCAGACGGGTGAAGACGAGACGCATATCGACTTGTTCGCCGACGACGGTGACATCGAGCGCGCATCGCGGTCCCTGAAGGCCATGTCGCACCCGTTGCGGCTGAAGATCCTCTGCACCCTCGGAAATCAGGAGGTGAGCGTCCAAGAGATCGTCGACCACGTCGGCACCTCTCAGAGCAACATCTCCCAGCATCTGGCGATCCTGCGGGACAAGGGAATCCTGGCCTCGCGTAAAGACGCGAACCGCGTCTATTACCGGGTCAGTGACGCCCGCACTCTGCAGCTGATCGGCATGATGCGGCAGGTCTTCTGCCACCACGAACACTAGCGCCCTCGGGCTTGGGCCGCACATCGCCCGCGCGCCCATCGGTTTCCTCTCCGGGGATGACTGGCATGCGTCGGCACCTTATACTGCCGCCTCGCGGCCAGTCGCACCTTCCTGCGCGCCCAGCTCGACCCGAACACCCTTCTTCGTTACACCCCATATGCAGCCACAGCAACTGATAGAGTTCGTCGCAAACCACTGGGTGCTCTTCCTCGCCCTGGCGTTGATCCTCGCCTTGTTGGTCCACAATCTTGTTGCCGGCAGCAAGGGTTCGGTGGATCCCGTCGGAGCAACGGATCTGATCAATCACCACGATGCGGTCGTGGTCGATGTCCGGCCGGTCGCGGACTACGCGAAGGGACATATCATCAACGCCCTCAACATACCCATGAACGGTTTCAAGAATCAGACCGGCGTCCTGCAGAAGCACAAGGACAAGCCGATCTTGGTGAGCTGCCGCTCCGGCTCCCAGTCGGCGGCGGCCTGTCAGCAACTTCGCAAGGAGGGCTTTTCGGAAGTCTACAACCTCCGCGGGGGTATCCTTGCCTGGCAGAGCGCGAACCTTCCGCTCACCAGAAAGAAACGCTGAGGCGTACCGACCTAAGCCCCTCCTCATTCACAACGCCTGAACGAAGGATTACTCCAAATGGCCGAGAACCAGCAACAACAAAGCGAGCGCCAGTTCGCTCTGCAGCGCGTCTACACCAAAGACGTGTCTTTCGAATCACCGAACGCGCCCGACGTTTTCCGCCAGGAATGGCAACCTCAGCATGAGCTCAACCTGAATACCCAGGTGAACAAGCTCGGTGAGGGCGGCTACGAAGTCGTGCTGTCGGTGACGGTAACCACCAAGGTGGGGGACAAGACGGCCTGCATCGTGGAAGTGCAGCAGGCCGGGATCTTCGGCGTCAACGGCTTTCCCGAGCCGGAGCTCGGCCCCCTGCTCGGCGCTTACTGCCCCAATCTGTTGTTCCCCTATGCCCGCGAGGTGGTCTCCGATCTCGTGAGCAAGGGCAGCTTTCCGCAGCTGGTGCTTCAGCCGGTGAATTTCGACGCCCTGTACGCTCAACACCAGCAGAAGATGGCCGAGCAAGGGCAGGCCGAGCCGGGGCCGACGTCGCATTGACCACAAGCTCCGAGCCTCATCTCGCGGTACTCGGCGCGGGCTCCTGGGGCACGGCCCTTGCCGTCCTGCTGTGCCGCAACGGGCATCGGGTTCGGCTATGGGGTCACGACCCCGAGCAGATGGTGCAACTGCGCCGGGACGGCGAAAATCGGCAGTATCTCCCGGGCATCCGGCTCCCCCGGGGACTGCACCCGGTGGATTCCCTCGCCGAAGCCCTCGAGGACGCCGGGGAGCTCCTGGTCGTCGTACCGAGCCACGCCTTCGCCGAGGTCCTGCAAGGGCTCCCCCGGCCGCTGCCCGAGGACCTCGGCGTCGCTTGGGCAACCAAGGGTTTCGAGCCCGATAGCGGACGTCTTCTCCACGAAGTGGCAACGGAGGTTCTCGGGGGGCGGGATCTCGCGGTCATCTCGGGTCCGAGCTTCGCGCGGGAGGTGGCACAAGGGCTGCCGACGGCGGTTACTGTGGCCTCGCCAAGCCTGGAGCACGCGCGCCGCGTTGCGGGCTATCTCCACGGCGAGCGCTTCCGCGCCTACACCAGCGATGACATCATCGGCGTCGAGGTTGGCGGGGCCGCCAAGAACGTGCTCGCCATCGCGACGGGTATCGCCGACGGCCTCGGCTTCGGGGCGAACACACGGGCGGCGCTCATCACGCGCGGGCTGGCCGAGCTGATCCGTTTCGGCACCGCACTCGGCGGCAAGCAGGAGACGTTCATGGGACTTGCCGGCCTGGGAGACCTGGTCCTTACCTGCACCGACGACCAGTCGCGGAACCGCCGGATGGGCCTCGCGCTGGCCCGAGGGCTGAGCGTGGACGGCGCCAGGGCCGAGATCGGCCAGGAAGTGGAGGGCGTCATCACCGCGGCATCTGTCTACAGGGTCGCGCAACAGCTCGAGGTCGAGATGCCGATCAGCGAGCAGGTGTACGGCGTGCTCTACGAAGGCCTAACCCCCGAGCAGGCCACGCGCCTTTTACTTGAGCGCAGCAGCAAGGCAGAGTTCGAGTAAGCCTCCTGGGCGAGCAACCGGGAAACGGCTGCGAACATTCCTCCCGCGCACGACGGGTGCGTCCATTTCTATATGGTCCACAACCAGGTCGTCAGGGCGCACCACACCATTGTGGACGAGTTCACCCCACCGAACCGGTAATGGCTCGGATAAAGGACTACACGTCGGCCTACGGCTGCGCTGGCGTTGCTGGTACCGACTTCTTAACCGGAGATGACGAGCCGTTCGTTCTGCAAGCTGCAAGCCGGAGTCCAGATCAACATCCCTCTCGCTTCGACCAAGGAGCGCCGCGAGCATGCCCTGAAGATGGTCGAGGAGACGAGAGCCATGGACGGGCTGCGGAGCAAGGTCCTGGCGGACATCGCGAGCCTGCGCCAGCACGAGGCCGGCCTGGAGGCCCCCGAGACCAGGCTGTAGTTCTATGAGTCGAGGTCCGAATGGCTGCAAAAGCGCGTCAAGGACGGATTCTCAGACTCGGTGGAGGTGTTGGACATCGCGCAGAAGCTCCATGAGTAAAGGGCGACCGAGTCCGCCTGCGGACACTGGCCGTGTCCACGCGCTACCAACTGGGGAGCTACGCCGGTGAACAGTGGCAGGTTTTTTGGGATACCTCGAGGGCAAGCGCGAGCTCGGGCAGCCCCCAGCAAGGCTATCGCATGGAAGAGCGCCAGAGGCGATACCGGAACGGGGCAAGAGGAACATTCCGGGCAGGCGTATGAAGTATGTGATGAAAAACGCCCAGGCCAAGTTATACCCTCCGTTCTTTGACCGGTCGATACCGTGCATCGGGTATCCGGCGACGGTGATGCGTGGGCGTCTCGGCATAGGCGTGGCAGTTCACGCTGGGACATGTTGATCGGGATGGTGGCAGAAAACGTGGTCTGTCCCTTACCCGTCCCTTACCCGTCCCTGGTACCCCTCGTGCGTATGGCCGGAGTGGCGAAGGGGCCGAAGGTCCCCGTAGCCGGCGGAGGCCATAGGCCATATGCAAAGCGCATCCGACACGCCGTCGAGTCATTTGTGGGCGCTGTGGCGCTCCGCTTTGTGGAGCGCCGCTGCGACCGCAGGACGTCCGCGGCACAAACGAGTTGTCGCCGAGCGCAGGGCGAAAGGGGGACTGGGACGTCCCGTTTCGCATCCCGAGCACGGCGACACTCCGAGGCGTCCACGTCGGACTTGACGTTGTCCAGGAAGCGGGTCATGTCCGCGCCCTCGCGCATCACCGCGGTTGCTGTGCCCACGCCCTCACGGGCGTCTCAGCGTATCTCGTCCAGGTCGGTGGTGCCCTCCAGGACGTCCTCCAACTCCGTTCAGGTGCTGTTCAGTAGCGGAAAGGCTTGCAGACAGCAATATCGTATATATACTTATCAAAATAAATATATATGGATGGATGGAGTGCTGATCATGTCGCAAACCGCGAAGCTATTCAAGAATGGTCACAGCCAGGCTGTTCGTCTTCCGAAGGAATATCGATTTGACGGGAATGAAGTGGAAATCCGCCGGGTTGGCGATTCTGTGGTACTGACGCCGCTGGTCAATCGTTGGAAGGCGATGTTCGAGCAGCTCGACAAACTGGGTTTTTCAGAAGATTTCATGGTCGAGCGTGATCAGCCTGCCGAACAGGAGCGTCCTGCGCTCGAAGAGTTGTTCCGATGACCTACATGTTGGATACCACTACCTGTATTTTTCTCATGAAGGGGAAGCCGCCGTCGGTTCGTGCCCGTCTGATATCGTTGAGCAGGGAGCGGGTCTGTCTCTCTTCCGTGGTCGTCTCCGAGCTGTGGTTCGGCGTATACAACAGCCGCCTTTTGGATAAGAACAGGCAGGCGTTGGAGTGCTTTCTCGAACCGTTCGAGGAGCTTGCTTACGGCCACAAGGCCGACCGTATCTATGGCCGGCACCGTGCTGAGCTGAAAAAATCCGGTACCCCGGTTGGCGCTTTGGATATGCTCATCGCCGCCCACGCCCTGTCTGAAGATGCCGTTCTGGTCACAAACAACATTCGCGAGTTTTCTAGGATCGAGGGGATGAAGCTGGAAGATTGGTGCGGTGGTTGAGGTGTTGGAGACTGTGTGAAACCTCGGGAAAGAAGGGAGGAGCGGGGGTTGTTAACAAAAAAGGGTAGCGTCCCCAAATTCCCGTCTCTTCCACCCAGTCACCCGACCGCCCAGGATCACATCCCCCGGCACACCTCATAATACAGCTTCTCCAACTCGCCCTTGTGCTTGGTCTCCTGGTTGGCGAGAAACTCGAAGAGCTCCTTGATTGGACCGGGCTCGGTGCCGTCGGCCAAGGCGCGCTACTGCTCCATGGCGGTGTACTCGCGGCCCATGACGTATTGCAGCACCGCCGGGTCGTTCGGGTGCTCACCCGAGTCCATGCGCCGTGGGCACCAGGGCGGTGTAGAAGTCCCGGGCGGTCTGTTCGAACGGAATATCGTGGTCTGTCCCTGGTTTCCCGTCCGATGCTGGACCTGCCCCTGGCACCGCGGCTGACCTGGGTGCCTTGCTGGCTACTCGTCAGCCACAGGGCGTAGGTCGCCGACGACTGTGCGCAGACCAGAGCGGCCAATGCGGCGATCATGGCTCGGACTGCTATCGTCCTCCTCCTCGACGATTAGAGTTCGGTATTGCGATCGGCGGGCGCCGGTGGTTGGCTGGGCTTGTGAAAAAAATCGGGAGCCGGTTGCGTTCTGCGCCGGCCACTCGAACTCCGCCGGCTCCCAGATGTTCTGCACGCACTCACAGCCCTACTTATCGCGCAACGCCTCTCGATACCCCCGAATCGCGTCAAACGTTGTCGGCCGGTCGATGAAGCTCGTCAGCAGCTGTAGATCCAACGCCGGCAGCACCTCGCTCTCCTCAGCCGGTACATAGTGCCCGCCGCGCAGGCAAAAGGGCTGAATCCGACCCTTGCGCCAGTACCAGACCTCGGCGACGCCGAGCTTGCGGTAGATGTCGAGCTTGTCGATGCGCCCGGAGGTCCAGACGACCTCGATTGCCAGGTGCGGTCGTTCGTCCCCGCCGGAAGATGAAGCGGGATCGCCGAAGATGTAGCACTCGTCCGGCTCGACACCCCGCGAGCGGTCCTGGGATTGGAGTGTCCAGGAGCCAAAGGTCGAGAAGGGAATATCGCGTTCCAGGCAGTACACCTCGATCAAGCACCCGATCATTGACTTGATCCCTTCGTGCGTTTGGGATGGGCTCATGATCTCGACTTCTCCCTCCAGATAGGCGATGCGCGGCGCGGAGTGGTCGCCACGCATCGCGAGCAGGCGTTCGTAGTCCTCCCAGCTAACGCCGGATAGGAGGACAACCTGGTCTTCGGTAGGGCGGTCGTCGTGTTGCTCGTAACGGGTGTGCGCTCGCATATTACGTACCCCTGTGGCCATCTAGGACCAGTGTATCCGCACCGAGCTCATGAAAAAAGCGGTCTGTAGGCTACGGTGTTTGGCGGAATTATTGCAGCGTTCAGGGTCGCGGCGTCTGGAGTCACCAGGATTCACATCGCCCATAGCCGATCGCACTATGCCCTTGGCCGCAGCTCGGCGCTTTCGGCGATTATCCCAAGGATCGGCAGATAACGCCGCATCCCATTTACCGCATTTCCCACCGAATGGGAGCCGGCCTCTGCCCACGCCAACAGCCGGCCGGTCAGGCGACCGGCGTATCCGGGGAAAGCTTGCAGTGCTTGCAACGACGATTGGGCGGACGAGAGCATCTCGCCTCACGCCGAGCGGGAGCTGCGGCGGTACCTGGAGTGCGGCATCCTGGCCTATGGCTTTGCGCGAGCGCGGTGCGAGGAGTGCGGCCACGATTTCCTGGTCGCCTTCTCCTGCAAAGGCCGAGGCGTCTGCCCGTCGTGTAACACCCGGCGCATGGCCGAGAGCGCGGCCCATCTCGTCGATCATATCCTGCCACCCCTGCCGATGCGCCAGTGGGTTCTGTCCCTGCCCAAGCGGCTGCGTTATCACCTCCAGCATGACCGCGTAGCCCTCAATGTCGCCCTGCGCATCTTCCTCGACCAGATCGAGCGTCATCTACGCGCGCATAGTCCAGGCGCGGGACCGGATGCACGGGCCGGGGCGGTGGCCTTCATCCATCGCCTCAAAGCCTCGCTCAACCCGCATACGCACTTTCATGTGTGCGTCATCGACGGTGTATTCGAGCCAGACCCGGAACGCGGGGCGCGATTCATCGCGGCGCCCGAGCTGGATGCGGACGATGCCCAGGCCGTTCAGACCAAGGTCCGGCGCCGCATTCTGCGGGCCTTTGTGCGGTGCGGGCTATTGGACAAAGACGACCGCAAGGAGATGGAGCGATGGGACCACGGCGGCGGGTTCTCCTTGGACGCCACGGTGCGCATCGAGGCCAACGACCGGCACGGATTGGAACGTCTGCTGCGCTATTGCGCTCGCCCTGCCTTCGCCGCCGAGCGGCTCCAGGAGCTGGACGCCCACCGGCTGATCTGCCATCTGCCCAAACCCGGTCCCGACGGGCGCACGCAGCTTGTCCTCTCTCCCCTGGAACTCATCGGGCGCATCGCCGCGTTGGTGCCGCCGCCGCGCCAACACCGCCATCGCTACTATGGCGTGCTGGCCCCCAACGCACCCCTGCGTGCTGCCGTCACTGCCCTGGCTCCGGAGGCTGCCGCCGCGCAGCCGTCGCCGCCCGTGCAGACTTCTGGCGAGGAATCCGCCGAGACGCTGTATCGCTCCCCTGCCCGTTACCCCTGGGCGATGCTGCTGGCACGCATCTACGAGACGTTCCCGCTGACCTGTCCCAAGTGCGGGGCCGAGATGCGGATCATTGCCTTCATCACCTTGGCCGTAGACGTGCGGGCGATACTCGAGCACATCGGCGAGCCCTCCATGCCGCCGAGGATTGCCCTGGCTCGTGGCCCCCCGCTGCGGGAGGAGGACGACTCCGGGACTATCTTTCTCGATGAAGAACGCTTTTCTGGCGATCCCCTCGCCCAACCGGAACCGGAGTACGAATTCGATCAGCGCATATCCTGGTGAGCGGCGCTTCGGCGGCTGCAGCGTTTCCTGTTGCCTGTTTTGTGTAATCTGCCCTTTCTTGGCCCAAAAAACCGCTTCCAAGCACTTCCCTTCACCCCGATTGTCCCCCGCAGCACCCCATCTCACCTTGCACGACGCTCAGCCGGGCCTTGACCTGGGGCTCGAAACGGAGGGATATTTACATGTAGACGGTTGGATTTCCTATCCTTTAACCCCTGAGCAGGCCACGCGCCGTTTGCTCGAGCGCGGCAGCAAAGCAGAATTTGATTGACTGTTTTCAGCCGGTGTCGTGTCTGTGACGCCGTTGTGCAGTCCCATCCCCGGCGTAACCAGGCATGCATCCATGGTTCGCGGGTTAGCTTCGCTGGGCACCTGCGAAACCCTGTTGGCGCCAGGCCTCGAAGACGATCACCGCCACGGCGTTGGAAAGGTTGAGACTTCGGTTGTTCGGCTGCATGGGGATGAATAGCCGATTCAGGGCGGGAAAGGCATCGAGGACCGTTTGCGGGAGTCCCCGCGTCTCCGGACCGAACAGGAAACCATCCCCGGGCCGAAACGCAGGTCCCGTGTATTGCACTGTCCCGCGCGTGCTGCAGGCATATAATCGGCGTGTGTGCGCCGCGGCGAGGTAGTCTTCGAGAGACGCATGGACCTGTACGCTAGCCCATTCCCTGTAATCGAGTCCCGCCCGGCGCAACTGGCGGTCGGCGAGCTCGAAACCGAGGGGCTCGATCAGGTGCAGTCGGGCGCCCGTATTGGCGCACAGACGCATGATGTTGCCGGTATTCGGCGGGATCTCAGGTTCGTACAGGACCACGTCGAACATGGGCGGCATCGCGTTTCACTGTGCGGCGGCAGGAGACAGGCACGAACCCGCAGCCGATAATCGGGTTCTCGATCAGGTAACCCTTATGAGCACGGCAAACGACCCCCGTCTTCAGATCGATTTCTGCGGCATGCGCTTCAACACGCCGCTTGTCCTGCTCTCCGGATGCGTGGGTTTCGGTGAGGAGTATACGCGCATCAAGGGGTTCTCCAACCGCGATGCCGGCGCCGTCTGTCTGAAAGGCACGACGCTGGACCCGCGCCTTGGAAATCCGGCGCACCGTGTCGCCGAGACGCCCGGCGGCATGCTCAACGCCATCGGCCTTCAAAATCCCGGCGTGGATCGGGTGGTCGGCGAGATTCTGCCGTCCTTGGATTTCGGGGAGACGCGCTTCATCGCCAACGTCTCTGGCTCCACCGTGGACGAGTACTACGAGGTCACGCGGCGTTTCGATGACTCGCCTATCGACGCCATCGAGATCAACATCTCCTGCCCGAACGTCAAGGAAGGGGGTGTGGCCTTCGGCAACGATTTGCGGATGTCGGCCCAGGTCGTTGCCGCCTGCCGAAGGGCGACGCAAAAGCCCCTGATTACCAAGCTCTCACCCAACCAGACGAACATCGCCGGCAATGC
>JAYEJW010000620.1:0-5339 GCA_034716535.1 Pseudomonadota bacterium | reverse complement strand
GCGCCGTGGCACTCCGCGCATAGGTTTTGGAACAGCGTGGGTGCGGTTCCGTCCGGGGTGGCAGCCGCCGGACCGACCAGCAAGAGGGCGGTCAGGATCAGGACGCCCGGTGTGGCTGCCAAAGGATGCACGGAGTCATCTGTTCACAAGTGAGGTCAGGGTGGCCTCGTCCGTCCCGAGCATCGCCGCGACGCGATTACAGAAGCGCTCGGTTCGGGGGGAAACCACCCTGAAACTGGTTGCTGAGCTCGGGATTGGTCGCCGGGTTCCCGGCGTAGACGGTCAGCAGCTCCGACTCCCCGGAATTGGTGCCGGCCAGGCAGAGGGTGCCGGAATTCGCCTTGATTGTGCGGTATTTCCTGTCTATCGACACCGCGGGCGGTCGTGACCGCCCGCGGACCTTGCCGATCAGTACACGTCGTGCACCGTGTTGTACACGTTGAACTTGCCCGTCGGGGTGACGAGCCGGTCGTCCTTGATGATCTTCTTCGGCTTCAGGGTCTTGTCGTCGATGATCACCAGGGCCGATTTCTGGTCCTTGCCGTTCCAGACGGAGACCCAGACCTCGTCGCCGGCCTTGTTGTACTCAGGCTGCACCACGCGCTTCGGTCCCTCGCCCAGCTCCGCCCATTCGGCGACCGGAAGTACCTTGTATCCCGCGTCGAGGTTGTCGATGTCGAAGACGGCCAACGACTGGCTGAGACCTTCGACCGAGTTCAATGCCGTGTCGACATAGAGGTTTTTCGACTCGGGATGGGTTTTGATGAACAGGGAGCCTCCACCCTGACCATCCAGCGTGCGGACGACCTTCCATGCTTGGTCGGGATGGCCCTCCGGATCGGTGCCGATCAGAACGACGGACTTGTCACCCAAGTGGCTGGTCGCCCAGACGGGACCCTGCTCAGGATCCACGAAGTTTGCGCCGCGGCCGGGATGGGGGATTGCGCCCACGTCGATCAGCGCCGAGAGCTTCTGGTCCTTCGAGTCCACCACCGCGATTTTGTTTGACTTGTTGGCAGCGGTCAGGAAATAGCGTTGGGTGACGTCCCAGCCGCCGTCGTGTAGGAAGGGTGCCGCGCCGATGGTGGTGACCTTGAGGTTCTCCAGGTCTTCATAGTTGACCAGCAGTACCTTGCCGGTCTCCTTGACGTTGACGATGAACTCGGGGTGCTGGTGGGAGGCCACGATGGCGGCAACACGGGGCTCCGGATGGTACTCCTGCGTGTCAACGGTCATACCGCGGGTGGAGACGATCTTGAGGGGTTCGAGGGTATCGCCCTCCATGATCACGTACTGGGGCGGCCAGTAGGTGCCGGCGATGGCGAACTTGTCCTCCGTCCCTTTGTATTTCGAGGTCTCCACCGAGCGCGCCTCCATGCCCACTTTGATCTCGGCCACGGTCGCCGGCGTCTCCATCCACAGGTCGATGAGATTGATCCTGGCGTCTCGGCCGATCACGTAAAGATAACGTCCGGACGCGGACAGGCGCGAGATGTGCACGGCATAGCCGGTGGGGATGATGGTGACGATCTCCTTGCTGTCGCCGTCGATGAGTGCGATCTGGCCGGCGTCACGCAGCGTGACGGAGAACAGGTTATCCAAGTTGAGCTTGTTCATCTGCTGCGTGGGCCGCTGCTCCGGCGGCACCACCACCGTCCAGGACGCCTTCATCTCCTCCATGCCATACTCCGGCGGCATCGGTGGCTCGTGCTGCACGTAGCGGGCCATCAGATCGATCTCGGCTTCGGTCAGGTCGCCGGACGTTCCCCAATTGGGCATGCCGGCGGGCGAGCCGTAGTTGATCATGGCGCTGAGGTAGGGGGTGCCGAGCTTGGTCGTGATGTCGGTGGTCAAAGGCTTGCCGGTGGCGCCCTTGCGCAGCACGCCGTGGCAGCCGGCGCAGCGTTGGAAGAAGATCGTCTTGGCCTTTTCGAACTCCTCCGTGGTCATGGCCGGACCCTCGGTGGTGACCAAGTCTTTGGTAGACGCCGGGTCCACGGCGCTGGGTGCGCCCTCGTAGGCTATGTCCTCTTTTGTCGTTCCAGGATGTTCGCCGGGGGGCGTGGCAGCCAGGGCTGCACCAACGGCGAGGGCGAGACTGGATAATGCCAGCAGCCCGCCGACGCGCTTGGGTTTGCATACTTTCATCCGGGTCCTCCTAACCCCACTGGGGTTGGCGAGAAAGGGAAGTGTCGCGGCATAGCAAAACTTAAAGAACTCCCCTATCCGCCAACCTTGACTCATGTCAATCCGGGTCTCGGTGCGTGTATTCCGCGAGATCATCGCGTGTGCGATTGGGAAGAGGAACTGTTGCGCGACGTTCGCGCATGCCGATCCGGTCACCGGATCGAGCCGCGGGGCGGGCTTGACTCGAATCAAGTGAATCCCGGCTGATGACGCTAGAGTGCAGAAGATTCGCGTTCTTCCGTGGAGTCGGATTTCAGCCGTGATGCGGTGTCGGCCAGCAGGGTTTGATTCAGCTTCTTCATGGATGGTTGGTCCCCAGCCGCCGAAGAGGTGTCGTCCTCCGGCGGTCTCTTTTTCATCGAGTCACGAGGAAAAGCCGATGTGAGCTCGCTCCAGCCGAAGCGGTTCTCGATCCGGGACATCGCCGCCGCCCTGGCAGAGGGCTGGCTGACCTTTCGCGCCATGCCAGGGCCAAGCATCGCCTTCGCCGCGGTGTTTGCCCTGATCGGCCTCATCCTTCTCGTGGCGGTCGGCTTGTTGGGGATCTCGCCCCTGGTCCTTCCGCTCGCCGGTGGCTTCATGCTGGTGGGACCGGCCCTGCTCGCCGGCTTCTTCGAGCTGTTTCGGGTCTACTCGTCCGGTGCAAGGCCGCAGGCCCTGCACGCCCTCGGCGGCTTCCGCGGGGCGCCGGCCGGCCTCTGGCTCGTGGCGGCGGTCTGTGCCTTCCTGTTCCTGATCTGGATTGCCGACGTGGGGGTGCTCTACAGCTTCATCGTCGGCGGCGAGCACCTGCCCTACGAGCTTCCCTGGCTGATCCGCCTGCAGGAGACTGTCGTGGCCTTCGAGGTCTGGGCGAGCCTGATGGGGTCGGTGCTGGCGTTCATCATCTTCGCCATCTCCGCATTTTCTGTTCCCCTGCTGTACGAGCGCCGGGCCGACCCCGTCGGAGGGGTGCACGCCAGCGTGCGAGCGGTCTTCGGAAACCTCGTTGCGGCAATCCTCTGGGGCGTCCTGCTCAGCGTCACCACCATACTCGCGATCCTTTTGCTGCCGTTGCTGCTGGTGGTCTTGCCGGTGCTGGCCTACGCCAGTTTCGTGCTTTACCGGCGGGTGTTTCCTCTGGAGACATGACGGGCAGTGTTCAGGTGGGAACGACCTTGGACTTCTTCGGAATATTTGGAGTACCGCGGGCCGGGCAATGAAGAATCTCAGGGACTGGTTTCTCGCTTTGGGTGCCTCCGGGTTCCTGCTGACCACCGTGGCGTCCGAGGAGAGTGACCAGGGGCGCTGGATTCCCGCCTTGCCCGAACAGTCGCTGGCCCAGTGGTACAAGCCGCAGAACAAGCGCCAGGTCTGGTTGCACACCATGTTCGCCCTGCGGCGGGAGCTGCAGGCGGTCGAGGAGTACAAGGCCGCGGAGGACCGCGAGCGGCTTGCCAAGTGGGCCGGACGCCTGGTGGATCACTACCGCAAGATTCCCGAGATGGTGCCCGAGTGGGTCGATGAAGTGGAGCTCAGCGCCGCGGTGGACCTGGAGCAGGCGGCGGCGACGGGGGACTTCGATGCCGTTGGCGCGGCCCTCCGCCGGCTCGATCGAACCTGCACAGGCTGTCACCGCGACTTCCGGGCTCTGGCGGCGGCGCGTTTTCGGGCCCCGGACTTTTCATCGATCGAGGTAAGCGACGGGCAGGGCGCGGAGCAGGGCTATGCGGACCACATGGAAGGCCTGTCCAGATCCGTCAACCGGATCAAGATCGCAAGCGAAGACCAGCGGTGGGATGCGGCGGATCAGGCCCTGGTGACGCTGCGCGCGGGGCTCGACGCGCTCGGCGAGACCTGCTCGACTTGCCACAGGGACGAAGCGTCGCGGGAGCGCATTCTCGGCGGCGAGGCCCAAACCAGCCTCGCTCAGATCGCCGACGGTTTGGCCCGGAAACAACCGAAGACGGTCGGACGTTATCTCGGCCAGGCCGCGGTTCAGGTCTGTGCACGTTGTCACGGGGTGCACCGCACCCTATCGGACCTGACAGAGCGGATGTCTCCGACCGGTCGTTATCCGGCATCGAGAGGCAACCTGCCCAGGTCCAAAAAAGATCCTAAACGGAAGTTCGTTGCCCCGGACTGAATGCCTGCAAAACCTGCTGTAGCCGTTCAGTCCCCCCTCCCCAATTACCCTCTCCCGCTGCGGGAGAGGGTCAGGGAGAGGGGGCAAATGAGCTGGGGGAGTGAACGATTACAACCTGCTGTTCAGGAACGCCAAAACTCACCTACCACTATGGGGCGCAGCGGAATAGCGGTCAGGTGTCAGATTAAGTCTGAACTACTACACTTGATGCCTTACTTATCGGCAGCGATTTTGACCATAATGTGCGCATAAGGGGTATCTTTCCACATCACGTACACCGGATCCTTCGGGTCTGTGGACAATCCTTCGAGCATCGCACGATCGGGTACAACGATCATCAGGTGAGGTCCTTCCTTCACCCAGTCGTCACTCTTGTCAGGTTCGGTGGCATAGGGATCGCTGTTACTTACTCCGAGGGCACTACCTTCACCGGCCAGCATGTAGGACACGCTGAATTTATCGGGCTTGAAGCCCTTCTTGTTCAGCATCGCGTCGATGAGGGTATCCCAAACTGCCTCGTTGCACATCGGGCCGATGATGTCCTGTTGAGGATAGCAAGTGTAGCTGTTTGAGCCCTCCCGCAGGACTGTGCCATCAGGTGCCTTGATGGTAGCGTTCGATGTGACGACAAGAGGGCCTGCGCTTTCCGCGCTGGTAATCATTGCTTCCTTGTCACCCGCTAGCGCTAAGCTGCTTCCAAGTAGGCCACAACAAATACATGAGTTGATTAATCTGCTTTTCATGGTGATCTCCAGTTTGATTCGCTTCTGAACGAGGCGGTTATTCAGAATTACCTTACGAACGGTATAGAATATTCAACGCCCCGTGAACGATGGAGCCTACTACCGTATAGAGTCTAGACTCTTCCAAGCTAATTGCCACTGAATGTCCGGTCTGGGTCGAATGGCACTGAATTAAGCGCTGAGTTTTTGTAAATCATAGTGTTACGAGTATGAACCCGCATCAGAATTCAGCGCTGCTTTTTCGGGTGGCCATTTTTCCTGATCTCCTCCCGCGCGACCTCTCT
>JAYEJW010000619.1:0-5345 GCA_034716535.1 Pseudomonadota bacterium | reverse complement strand
CGCGACGCAACAACATGCCTTCGATTTGCTAAAAAACATCCAGGTGTAGGCAGAGCGGATACACCGATTTTTCGCTATCTAGCTGATAGATAAGATAATATTAGCTTTCTCAAATAAGAACTTCAGGTTAAGCATCGCGAGGCCAATCTCGGTCATCCCGTATCCTTCGTCGATCATGAGTCCTGTCAGGTCGTTGAACTCGCGTTCCAGCTCGGCCGAAACCTTGTCCCCACCAGCACGGCACAACCTGAGTGAGTCGAAGTCTTTGCGGGTGGCGCCGTGATCCCGTACCAGGCAGAGCAGCTTGGACGGAAGCATGTTGAGTACCGTCGGCCGATAGGTCCGCATCAGAGGCAGCAACTCGTCGCCGTCGAACGTTCTCGCCAGGACCACGCGTCCCCCGACCGACAGCGTGGCGAACGAGAACATGAACCCGCCGATATGGGAGATCGACGAACCAGGCAACAGCACGTCCTCCGACGTAAGCTCCAGGCCCGCTGCTATACCTGCGAACATCCAGCCGAGGGACTCGTGGGCGTGAGTCACCCCTTTGGGCAGACCGGTGCTGCCGGAGGTGAAAAAGATGAAAGCGGGATCGGCCGGATCGGGCGTCGGCAGGTCCCTGGCCGACGGCTCGTGCTCGAGCAGCGCCTTGAAGCTCGGGCTCCGCCCGTCATTGGCGCCGTACCTGATGACACCCAGCGGCAACCGGCCGGCGAGCTTGCTCGTGGCAACGTCTTTGTCGCGCTCGGCGTGCGCCAACAGGATCGATGCCTCGCTCACCTCGAGCGCGTGATCGATCTCCGGCGGCATGTATCGATAGTTGAGCGGCGTGGCGACCAGGCCGGCCTTGATACAGGCGAGGTAGTGCAACAGGAGCGCCGTGCGGTTCGGCATGAGCGAGGCGACACGGTCCCCCGCCTGCAAACCCAGATCCAACAAATTGGTCGCATAGCGGCTGATCGCTTGGTCCAACTCGCGCCAGGTCCAGCTTCTCTCGGCCGCAACCAGCGCCGGATCGTCGGGGTTGGCCGCAAGTCCACGGGCGAGCAAATTGGAGAGCCGGATAGGGGCGTCCAGCGGCGGTCCCGATTGCGGCATCTCAACCTCCCCCATTGAAACGGAATGGAAAGACCAACCGCACGGGTTGGACACAAGCGGGAACCTACCATCGAGCGGTCTTCGGGGCAAGGGAGGCGGACGGAGGCGTCGAACGACGGGGAATCGCCCGGACCGGCGACCCCGATCGTGCCGCAAGCACGCGATGCTGGCGACGCGAACGCGTCAACCGGCTCTTCCCGGATGCAGCAGCATCAGATTGGCGCGGCACTCTGGGCAGTAGACGCGCTGATACTTCTCCCACCAGTAGTACTCCGGAGTCGCGTACTCTCGCTGAAGGTCTCTGGAACCGTACCATTCGTTCCGCGCCCTGATCTGCAGTTGATAAACGCTCATTGCCGATCTCCCCGCTCGATGGTTTGGACTGGTTTCCTTGTTGATAAGCCTAGGAAGCCCAGGTAACGGGACGGTTTCACCATGGGCGGGAATTGTTAAGGGAGTGTTTTCCGCTTGTAGCCCGTGCGCAATGGGCTACACGAAGGGGCCGTTAGTCTCCCTTGCTGCCAATTCCTGAAACCTTCCGTTTACAAATCCCATACCAGCCCGAATCCCGCCGGTTACACGTGCGGTCCAAACTAGTCCTCAACCGGGGTCCGATGCTGATCCCACGTTTCGCGCGCCGGGACGGTGGCAGGCCGGCGACCGAGAGCGCATGACGGACCGAGGGGCGTGGCGCTGCAGGCGCCCCGCGCACGGCGCCTGAATTCTCGCATTCAACCATCCGGAGGAGATCTGAAAATGGCCATCCGTTGGATGATTCAGCGTAAGGCGGGTCTATAGTTGGAGGATGGCGAACAGCGTGCCCTGATAAGCGACAGAGCGAACGGCGTATGTACAGAATTCGGTGCTTCGCTGGGGAGGGCATCCGGCCCCAGCGGCATGCTTACCCTAGGAGGGCGGGCGTCAAGCTCAGGTAAAATGGGCGTAGATTTAGCGGGTCACAAAGGCTCTGCGCAAGGGGCGTTCGGCAGGAGAAATCGGGATCGCTTCGGGCCGGGCCCGGGTCCAGCTCCGGTTTCGCGAAGGCACCTTGTTGGTTTGAAGCAGGTCCCGGCGGACCCTATTCAGAAGCCAATGGAGTTTTCGGAAGGACGACCACTGCGTATACTCGGCATTCGCCGACGATTGGGAGGATTCCTGTGACCGAGTCCGTGCGCGTGCTCGTTGTGGACGACGATCCCGACGTGCGGGATCTGCTTCAGGATTACTTGTCAGAGCAAGGCTATGAGGTCGTTTCGGCCGACAGCGGTGCCATGGCGCGTCAAGCTCTCGAAGGTGATCCGCCGAGCGCGGCCTTGCTCGACGTGGGTCTGCCCGGCGAAGATGGCCTCAGCCTCGCGCGCTACATCCGCGAGCGCTTCGACATCGGCATCATCATGGTGTCAGGGGCGGGCGAGACGGTGGACCGGATCGTGGGCCTGGAGGTCGGCGCGGACGACTACATCGCCAAGCCCTTCGATCCCCGGGAGCTGAAGGCGCGTTTGAAAAGCGTCCTGCGTCGCTACCAGCGCGGCGCACAGGCGGGTGCGCAGCTGACGGAGACCCCCGCGGGGAGCCGAAGGGTCGCGGCCGGCCGCTGCCTTCTGGATCTGGACAGCCGCCAACTGTTCGACCAGGACGGGGAGGAAGTCCCGCTCACGCGGATGGAGTTTGAGCTCCTGGAGGTGCTCGTCCAACGTCCCAATCGTCCCCTCACGCGCGACCAGCTGCTAAATCTGACCCAGAACCGGGACTGGGACGCTTTCGACCGCAGCGTCGATATCCGCATCGCCCGACTCCGCCGCAAGATCGAGCAGGACCCCGACAAGCCCCAGTCCATCCGCACGGTGCGGGGCGTGGGTTACATGTTTGTACCCTGGAAGGGCTAGGGGACGTTTGTTTCCGGATTGTTTCAATTGCAGCCTTTTCGTTTCAGACTGATTTCCCTGCGGCGTGAGCTGATAGACTCGGTACAAACGGGAAACAAATGCCATGCACGCCCTGAACACAGACGCCTCCGATCAGACCTCCGCTGCCGACGCCTCGCGCAGGGCATTGCGGTTCGTCGCCGACGCAGTCGCCAGCCCCGTGGGGGGCGATATCTTCGAGGTCCTGGTGCTCGGCGCAGCCAAAGGACTGGACGTGGATCTCGTCTTCATCGGCATCCTGGTGGATGGCAGCGCGGATCTGATCCGGACCATCGCCGTCTGTGACCGCGGCCGCTTGTTGCCCAACTTCGAGTATGCCCTCAAAGGCACCCCCTGCGAAAACGTGGTGGGTCAGCAGTTCCGTTACTACCCGGAGGGGATTCAGCGACTTTTCCCGGATCCCCATGTGCGCCAGATCGGTGGGATAGGCTACGCGGCCATCCCCCTGTTCGACTCCCGCGGCAGGTCGAAGGGCCTGATGGCGGCAGTGGACCGAAAGTCGTTGTTCGACCGCGAGCTCACCGAGTGCATCCTCAAGATCTTCTCCGTGCGTGCGGCGGTTGAGCTCGAAAGACGGAACGTGGACCAGGCCCGTCGATATTCGGAGGAGAGCTACCGCAGTATCTTCGAGGCCGCCGAGGATGCGCTTTTTGTGCAAGACGCCGACACCGGCGCAATCCTCGACGTCAACCCGAAGGCCTGCGAGCTGTACGGGTACACGCCCGAGGAGATGCGACGGGTCGACATCGGGATGCTCAGTTCCGGGGTTCCGCCCTACACGCTGGACAGCGCAGTCGAGCTGATCGAGCGCGCCAAACGGGGGGGGGCGGTCCACGTGGAGTGGCACCGGCGTAACAAGGACGGCAGCCTGCACTGGGACGAGGTCTACATCAAGCTGGTCAAGATCGGCGGCGTCGACCGCATCCTGACCGTCTCGCGCGAGATCACCGACCGCAAGGAGCGCGAAGACGCCCTGCGCAAGAGCGAGGACCGGCTGCGCGCCACGGTGGAGTGCGCCCTCGACTGCATCATCGGGATGGACGAACAGGGTCGGGTGATCGAGTTCAACCCGGCGGCAGAGGAGACCTTTGGCTACGCGCGTTCTGACGTGATGGGAAAATCCCTTGCCGATCTGATCATCCCCGCCCGATACCGTGAGGCCCACGTCGTTGGGATGCGGCGATATCTGGATATGGGCGAGGGACCATACTTGGGTCGCCGGGTCGAGATCACCGCCATGCGCACCGATAGTAGCGAGTTCCCCGCCGAGCTCGCAATTGACGTGGCCCAGGGTCCGGACGGCAGGATTTTCATCGGGTATCTCCGTGATATCACCGAGCGCAAGCGGGCCGAGGAGGAGCGGGTCAGGTTGGAAGGCCAGCTCCGCCAGGCGCAGAAGATGGAGGCCATAGGCCAGCTTACCGGCGGCATCGCCCATGACTTTAACAACATCCTCACCGGAACGATGGGCTACCTGGTCATGGCCCAGGACCGGGCGGAGCGCTACCGTGACGACAAGCTCTCCAAGTACCTGGACCGAGCGGAAGGTTCCGGCCAGCGCGCCAAGGAGCTGATCCAGCAGATGCTGACCTTCAGTCGCGGCCAGCGCGGCGAGCCGAGGCCGCTGCAGCTGGCGCCACACCTGAACGAGGCGGTGAAGCTCCTGCATTCGATCTTGCCCTCGAGCGTCGAGATCCAAACCGATTTCGCACCCGATGTGCCTCGTGTGCTCCTCGATCCCCTGCACGTCGAGCAGGTCCTGTTGAACCTGTGCATCAACGCCCGTGACGCCATGCAGGGTAAGGGGACCCTCACGATCTCGCTGCAGTCCGCGAGCTGCCCGGATTGCGTCTGCACTTCCTGCCACCAGCCCGTCAAGGGGTCTTTCGTTGAGCTCGCCGTAAAAGACGCCGGAACCGGCATCGGGCCCCGGGCGCTCGAGCGTATCTTCGAGCCCTTCTTCTCCACCAAGGAGGTTGGCAAGGGCAGCGGCATGGGGCTCGCCATGGTGCACGGTATCGTGCACGAGTACGGGGGCCATATCCGCGTGGACACCGAGACCGGCAAGGGCACGGCGGTGCGCGTTCTGTTCCCCGCATGGTTCCCCGCGCTGGCGGTTGGGCAGACACAGGTCGAGCCATCGGAGGGCGATGCGTCTTCAGCGGGCGAGCCGGCGGGGTTGCGCGGCCGGGTCCTGCTGGCGGACGACGAGGCCTCGGTGCGCGAGCTCATGGAAGACCTGCTGGGAAGCTGGGGGCTTCGCGTGACCCTGGCCGAGAACGGTGTTGAGGCCTGCGAGCGGTTCGCCGCGGACCCGGA
>JAYEJW010000618.1:0-5367 GCA_034716535.1 Pseudomonadota bacterium | reverse complement strand
TGAACCGAAAACACGATGGCTTCCCGGGCCCGAAAACGCTCTGGATCGGTCTGCAACGCGTCCCCGATTTCGTGCTCGCGCTCGAGGCTCAGCGCAGCATCGGGGAGAGTTGTGGGTAATGGTATGGGTAGGGGCTAGGTGACAGGCAAAAAACTTGAAGAGTTCCTTCGTCCGCCGCAGATTTTCCGTCCCGTCGCCGGACGCCGTCCGATCAGAAGATGCTCATACACCAATCTTGACCATAGCTCCGCAGCTTTGCGTGATGAAGTAGCCGAATCTGCCCGCCTTCACGCCCACAACGTAAGGACTTCTCGATTTCTGAGCTATATTTCGGACTGAGCAACAACGTCACCCTCGTCGTCGTCCACCGAGGAGCTATTCATGCTGTTCAGACTGATCTACGCGAGTGATTCAGAACCGTCGCTAGAGGCGGAAGATCTGTACGAGTTGGTACGTCAGGCGACGGAGAACAACCGAGACAACGAGATCACAGGAATGCTCCTCTACGGGCAAGGCGAGTTCCTGCAGGTTCTGGAAGGGGAGCGGGATGTGGTGAACAGACTCTTTCAGAAGATCAGCGTGGACGTCCGTCATCATGACGTCCATATCATCGAAGCGAAGCAGGTCGCGAACCGAGAGTTCGGCCAGTGGCTGACTGAAGTCGTCGAGTGGCCCGATGAGCTGGACGACCGCACGAAGGAAATTCTCCTCGCCACTTGCGGAGAACCAAGACTCTCGGCATCCCGGATGGATGGATCGCAAGTGATCGCTTTGTTCAAGTCCCTGCTTTCCCACGGCCATTTGATCGAAGGATGAGTTGGGGGTTTTCGGAGCCTGTCGACAACCTCCGAAAATGGCCGCTACGGCGCCGTCGGTCAGCATTCCATTTGGGTTGGGCGGAGCTCCAGGGTAACCTAAGATTCTTTTCCCTTAGCCTTGGAGGTATATCGTGGAAGCGCAAAGCTTGCTTGGATTTCTCATCATCGGCGCGATCGCCGGCTGGATCGCCGGCAGCCTGATGCGCGGCGGCGGCTTCGGAATCCTGGGCAACATCGTTGTTGGGGTCATCGGCGCCGTGATCGGCGGCTTCATTTTCAGCTTCGTCGGCGTTGCGGCCAACGGCCTGATCGGCTCCCTGATCACTGCCGTTGTGGGCGCGGCCATTCTGTTGTTCGTCGTGGGCCTTTTCAAGAAGGACTAGCGGCATGAAACGACCGGTCCAGGTGCTGTCGCTCTCATCGCCACTCTTGATCGGATCCGCCTTCCTCGGACTTTGCGCTCAGGCGGCCCAGACAGATAAGGATTCCCTGACTACCCGGCTCGCCAATGGCTCTTACGCCGGCATCTACGAGCAGCCGGTCAGGCTGACCAATGGGCACTACGAGGGCGAGCCCTTCGTCCCGGGCGGCGCATCCAAGCCCTCCCTGACCTTGATCGGCGACCTGATCACCGAAGGCGATCTCGACGGGGACGGCAAGAAAGATGCTGCCGTGCTGCTGGTGGAAAGCTCCGGTGGAAGCGGCAGCTTTGCCTACCTCTCGGTCGTGTCGCTCGCGGGAGACGACCCGAAAAACCTGGCCACGACCCTACTCGGCGATCGCGTGCAGGTAAGAAGCCTCGACCACACTGAGGACGGCGTGACGCTGGAAATGGTTGTTGTCGGCGAAGGGGATGCGGCCCCGTTTCCCTCTCAGAAGGTCCGTAAGACCTATGAGCTCCGGGACAGAAAGCTTAGCGAAACGGCGTCCGAGGCACTCGGATCCCTATCCCTTGCGGACATCGGGAACACCGCCTGGGTGCTTCGCAAGATGGCCGAAGAGGGAACGGATAAGGTACCGGAGGGTACCCTCACGGCAGAGATCAAGGGAGACCGAATCGGGGGCTCCGCCGGCTGCAACAGGTACTTCGCCAACATCGACGACAAAGGCAAGGGCGCTGTCGCCATCGGCCCGGTGGGATCCACCCGCATGGCCTGCCCGGAGCCGCTCATGGCACAGGAGCAGGCCTTTCTCGAGCAGATGGGCAAGGTGGAACGCTTCGGCTTCCGCTTCGGCAATCTGGTCCTGAGCAGTCCGCAGGGGGTCCTTATCTTCGATCCGAAACCTGACTGAATCTTTTCGGGTGTCCGTGCCGAAACATCGAGCACAATCCGAGAATATCTCCGCCAACAACGTAAGGGATCTCCCATCGCCGGCATCGAAGGCGATACAATACGGCCCCCACGAACAACGGACCGCTACTCCAGTCGCCTCCCTGATCAGCACATGAAGAACAAGCTCAAACGCCTTGCAGCCTCCCTACTACCAGTCGCGGACAACCGGCGAGGCGAGTGCAATCGTTGCGGTGAGTGCTGCAAGCTCCCCTATCCCTGCCCGTTTCTCAGCTACGACGAGCATGGCCAGAGTAGCTGTTCGGTCTATCTTTTTCGCCCGCCAAGCTGCCGCAAGTATCCGCGCACCGCAGCGGAGAATCTGACGCCGGCGACCTGTGGGTTCTATTTCGTCCCGCTCAAAGAGTTGGTACCTGCAGACGAGACGCCCTAGCACAGGCGCACCTAAGACTCCGTAACAAGATAGATAAAGTCTCACGCGAAACCGCGAAGAACGCGAAGAACAGAAGAGAATCTACCGGCATCATGACTGTAAGAGAAACTTAGGCGCTGCTGAACTGGTGGCAGCAACTCCCCTTTTTTTGCAATACGCAGAACGGGGGCACTGTACCGCCGGGGCTTGACCCCTCTGATCGCCTCGCCTGTGTCCCGACCACGACGACTAAGGCACCGTTACTTCCCCTCCACAGCTTTCTGGTCCATCCAACGCGGGTATGCGTCCCGCTGAGCAGATCTTCGGGAAAGTCAGAGTAAGCTCGCCCCGGCATCACTCAGACAACTCACCTCGTTTTGTGGAATCCTCCAAGGTGCTCACAGCTTTCTCCGCTTATCCTATAGGCGATCGAAGACCAACCGGAGGGGAAGAACATGATGAGATACGACCTGGACCGCGACCACTCCCTGTTGCACGTGCGCCCTGAGGGAGCGCTCGAAGCGGAGGACTTCGAGCAGCTCGTCCAACTCGTCGATCCGTTCATCGAAGAGAGCGGTGGCCTCGACGGCCTGATCATCGAGACCTCAAAGTTTCCAGGATGGGAGAATCTCGCGGCAATGGTCCGACACTTTCGCTTCGTGCGTGATCACCATCGTAAGATTCGCAAAGTCGCCCTGGTTACGGACTCCGCCATCGGAGACCTGGCGGAGCACATCGCCGCGCACTTTGTCGCGGCTCAGGTCAAGGGGTTCGCAGCCGACCAGCTCGAACAGGCGAAGGCGTGGATCGCTGAAGCCGAATAAGAGTACCCAATGGCGCGGGGTGGTAACGCGCTACCCCAAGCACCTGACAGGGGAGCCGGCCTGACATCCATCGGCTTCGCGATCGAATCGGCGGTAAACCGCGACATCGGCGGCGAAACCTTCCTGTGGGTGACGGCGTCCAAACCCGAAGCGGTTATGCCACCCGCGAATCCCTGATCGGCGAACGGCTTCGGAAGCTGTTGTTTCCCCGCACATCGATCGGAAAAAAAGAAACCGGCGCGCAAGGCACCGGCGGGAAGGGTCGGCCATTCTTCGGTTACCTCCGAAGTAACGCAAGTCTGAGAGGAAACACCTACAATCAAACACGGCCGCGGATGACATGCCGTTCACACCGTGGTCAAACAGGACACAACGTCTTCAACAAGAGGAATGAGATTATGCGCAAAGCCACCTTGGTCAAGCTCCTGTCCCTGTTCGGTCTCGTTGCCGCCCTGGCGCTTTCGTCCGCCACATTAGTGGCTGGAGATCCCAAACCGGACGGCACCATCGAGCTCAAGCAATGGAAAGTCGGGTTTATCGTGGGCGTGGGCGGGGGTGAGGGCACGCTCAAATTCAAAGGCAAGGAATATCCCCTGAAAATTGCGGGACTTCGCGTCGGCGCCACAGCCCAAATCTCGACGATAGATCTCGTAGGAAACGTCTATAACCTGACGAAGGTCGAGGATATCGAAGGCACCTACACGCAGCTCCAGGCATCCGCTGCGCTGGGCGGCGGTGCCGGCGTCGTCGAGATGGAGAATCAGAACAAGGTCAAGCTCAAGCTCGAGGGCACGCAGGCAGGCGTCGACATCTCCCTGGACCTGGGCGGCATGAAAATCAGCCTCAAGAAGTAAGCCCAACCGAGGCAGTCTCCGCCGTCCCACCAGCATCGCTGTGCACAGCCGGGCGCGACTCCCAGGGAAACGCCGATCTATTCAGCGTTTCCGAGGCACAAGGATGTGCCTCCATTCTCAGGCGCGCAAACGAGTGAAGATCTGTTGAAAAGAAGCCCCGCCGGCCTGTGGGTCGTACTCCTATTGTTGCTGCACGTGCCGGGGGCCCATGCCCAAGATGCGGCCTCCTCGCCGAATGGGCCCCAGACAGTCACGGCGGATGCGCGGGATGCGACGGACCCAGTCTCAGGATCCTCCGTCACCGAGGGCAGGCTGGAAAGCAAAATCAAGGAGGTAGAGGCCACTGCCGAGCTGGACGAAGCGACCAGATCCAAGCTGACCGAGTACTACCGCAAGGCCCTGAGTAGTCTGGAGGCCGCAAAGTCCTATGATGCCAAGATCGCCGCCTTTGCCCAGGCCATCGAGACGGCGCCTGAACAGACGAAAGAGCTCCGCCGTCGGCTCGAGGCGGCGCCGCCCGATGGCGAGCAAGAGCCCCTGCCCGACGGTCTGTCCATCAAAGAAATCGAGCAGCGCCTTGCCAAGGAGCAGGCGGACGTAGCCGCGGTCGAGGCGAAGGTCAGCGAGATGGAGAAGGAGCTCGAGACCTGGTCCCGGCGTCCGACCGAGATGCGGAAGCGGATCACCGAGGCCAAGGGTGAGCTGGAGGAGATCGCCGAGGCGCTCGCCCGACAGGTACCGGAAGGCGAATCACCATCCCTGACTGAGGCCCGCCGCTGGGTGTCGGAGACCCGGCAACGGGAGGTGCGCTCGGAGATCCTCATGCTCGACCGCGAGCTGCTGAGCCACGCAGCGCGCGAAGACCTCTTGAAGGCCGAGCGGGACAAGTCCGCGCAGGACCTGAAGATGCTCAGTGCCCGCAAGCGGTTTCTGGAGGATCAGCTCAACGAGCGCCGCCGTGCCCAGGCCGAGCAGGCGCGGGCCGAGGCGGAGACGGCAAAACGCGAAGCCGTGGGCAAACACGCGCTGGTCGAAGAGCTGGCGCATCTATACTTTTAGTTTTCATTATATTATCCAGAATTGTAGAAACCTCTACAAAAATTCCAAGCACATTAACTCTAATAGTACTTTCATTTTTATTATCATATTTTTCACCTGAAGTTTTAA
>JAYEJW010000617.1:0-5391 GCA_034716535.1 Pseudomonadota bacterium | reverse complement strand
CCGACAACCTGGGCGGGGCGATCAACACCGATCCCATGGGGACTTTCCCGCTTGCTCTGATCCCCCTGTTCGCCGTGCCCCTGCTCTCTATCACCCACTTGATCGTGGCCTACCAGCTTCGGGTCAGTTGGCGCGAGGGAGGTCGAATCCGACTGGCCTCTGTCGACGTATCCTGAGGAAACACCGACTCGTTCAACGTTTCCGCAGAAATATTCGAGCCTGGCCCGAATGGCACTAAGATAAACGCAAGCGGCTGAAAATACTTGGGAAAGGCTGGCTTGGGTGATACGGTGAAATCGCAAAAGTCCACCAACCACCCAGGGAGCCAGCCTTGATGCATCCTAGCCAGCGTCCGGCCTCACGGCAACAGCAACGTGTGCAGCGTCACGTCGAGGACACCGACTCCTACGCCTTCTTCAATCTGTTGACCGGGCGGCAGCTGCTCGATGATGTCGAGGAGTTGCTGCCGGCTCATCGAGAGCGGCTGTTCCCTCCGACCGAAACCCTATCGATGTTCCTGGCTCAGGTGCTTTCGGCGGACAGCAGTTGCCGTGAGGCAGTCAACGACGCGGCGCTCAAGCGCCTTGTTGGCGGCTTGCCGCGTTGCAGCAGCAGCACCAGCGCTTACTGTCAGGCACGTTCTCGGCTGCCGACGCTGATGATTTCGACGCTGGCGCGCAAGACCGGAGAGCTCGTCGCCAACAATGCCCCTTGTTGGTGGCACTGGGAGGGGCGTCGGGTGCGCCTGGTCGATGGAGCGACGCTGTTGTTACCGGACACGGAGGAAAATCAGCTCGCCTATCCACAGCCGAGCAGTCAGAAGCCCGGGCTGGGCTTTCCGATTTGTCGCATGGTGGCGCTGATCTGTCTGGCCAGCGGTGCACTGGTCAATGCCGCAACGGGGCCCTGCGAAGGCAAGGGCAGTGATGAACAAACCCTGTTGCGCGGGATGCTCGACACCCTCGAGGAGGGCGACATCCTGCTCGGCGATGCCTTCTACCCGACGTACTTTCTGCTGTGTGCTCTGGCGCTTAGAGGCATTGACGGCGTCTTCGAGCAATATGGTGCGCGTAAGCGCAGCACCGATTTCAGCACCGGCGAGAAGCTCAGCGCACGCGATCATCTCATTACACTGACCAAGCCGAAAAAGAAACCGGATTGGATGAGTCAGGAAGACTACGACCAGGCTCCGCAAACGCTGACGGTGCGTGAGTTCTTCGCCGCAGGGAAGATCATGGTCACGACCTTCCTGGATCCGAAACAAGCACCGAAGCGCAAGCTTAAGGTGCTCTACCGCAGTCGCTGGAACGTCGAGCTGGACCTGCGCAACATCAAGACCACGCTCGGCATGGAGCAGCTGCGTTGCAGGACCCCGGAGATGGCGATCAAAGAGCTGTGGGTCTATCTGCTGGCGTACAATCTGATCCGGCTGTTGATGGCGCAGGCCGCGCTGTTGACCGACCAGATCCCCCGACAACTGAGCTTCAAGCACACAGTGCAGATCTGGCTCTCCTGGCAACAGCGCGGGGTGGCAGCACGTACGACGCGCTCTCTCTCAACGCCTTATTCGTCTTGATCGCCGAACCGCGGGTCGGGCTACGTCCGGGTCGCGTGGAACCGCGCGCCTTGAAACGCCGTGCTGACGCCTACCCGCTGTTGACCAAGCCAAGGAAAGAGGCCAGAGCGGAGATTCGCGCGAATGGCCATCCGAAAAAACAGCGCTGATCTTGGCGCTAACCCACTGTTTCTCAGAGAGATGCGGCCTAACTTAGCGCCATTCGAGCCTGGCCCCTTTAATTCCTTTAATTTTTTTTAATTTTTAATTACATCACCCTCCGGCCTCGGAGACCATGTTTCCCCGAGTTTTGACCGTTGGCGACCCTTTCGCTGTCTCGGTGAATCTCGATGATCGTTTCTGTAGGTAGAAAATACGCGCCGGGTCTCGTACACTGACTGTGGGATTAGGGAGTACATTCCCAATCCTCAATACAATCGCAAACCTGATCTATCTAGCGAGGAACTGCAATTATGGCTCTTGACAAACCTGAAGAAAGCACCACGACCCTTCACACCATGCCGCTTGAGGATTTCAAGGCCTTTCCTATGCCGGAAGCATGGGAATCTTTGGTTATTGGGAAAAAGGCCGACTTGTTTAAGGACTGCCGTTCCTTCTCCGAGTGTCACATCAGAGTGCGACAGGAGACCGGTCTTTGGATCGAAGAGCTTGTCCCCGTCTTTGAAAAACTCGATGCGTCTCTTGCCAAGATCAGGTAAAGACACGTCTCGGTGATCGCGCTCTGCCCTCCTTGTTTCTGGGAGGGCGGAGCCGCCTGATCGGTGCCGATCTCTCCGTTTCGAAGGAAGTCGGATTAAGTGAAAGAGCAGGATTTCCTCGACTTCGTCAGGCATGGCATCACCGAGGGCCAGACCAGACTAGCTGGGCTTCTGCGGTCTTTAGTCCGCGATTCGGACCAGGAACTGGCAGAGGGTCTGGAATCCGTCGAAGATCGGGTTTTTTTGGAGCCGATGCTTTGCGCCTTTTTTCATGCGAACTCCCCGCGAATTCCGCTTCAACAGATACTGTACGCCTCCGTTCCGGAAGACCGTAGGCCGGATTGTGTCACGGTGGCCGCTGACCGGCACGGCACGGTCTACATTCCAAACCTAGGGTATTTCTTTACCCGGCAAACGAACAAGCGTATGGATCTTCATTGGAACGGATCGGCAAGAGCAGCCGAACTCCACAGCCAGGGTCGGAGTGTTCCCTCCAGTTTCCGCAACGTTTCCCGAATCAATGGTACGCAAATAGAGGTATATCAAACCCTTCCCCAGCTGCTCGAGCCGTTCTTCGTCGATCCGACCGGTAGCCCAGTCAGGGTTGAATTAGTCAGCATCGCTGCCGCCAAGAGAGAATATTTGGAAAACGCGTGCCTTATTCTGCGGGAGCATTATGTCCACTATTTCAAGAATATTCTCGACACAATTCGGGGCGTCCTTATCTACAGCGCCCCACATCCATACTCTTTCGCCACTATGGGCGCCCACGGCGTCGCGTTTCTGAACAGCCGCCCGGACAGCATGTCGGTTTTTTTCCTGGAGGACATGCTCCATCAGTGTAGCCACGTTATATTCAATGCCGCTACGCTGGACAAGAGTCGACTGTTCGAAGTGGATCCCGACACCCCTCTGAGCTCCCTATCTGCGCTGGACGATTACCACGGAACCCTGTACGAGGCATTTCACGGCTTGTTTACTCAAACGAACATCAACCGCTGCCTCAACATCTGCAGGGAAGCAGAAGTCTTCTCGGGAAGGGACAGGCACGAATTGGAAGGCCGAATATCGGATAATATGAAGCGCTTCGGGGGTGCGATACATGCTATCGGACAACGCGATTTTTACACTGAGCTTGGTTGGCAACTATACGACTACTTCCGGAATACTTTTGTCTTTTTATACCGTTTGCAGCGCGAACTCATCGAACAGTACGACACTTCGAATCAGCCCTACATCTTCAACTACGGTAGATTCCTAGAGAAAAATCCCCTGCCTAAAGAGGTTCTGTAGCCTGACGACGCGCGAACACTTTCGTCTACTTGTCATCTCTGACGGGGCTGGCTTACGGCCTGCAGAGACCCGAGTTCCGAAGCTTTTTTTGCATGGATAGTCTGTTCAACGACATCATTTGTATCGAGTGCGGAGTGGCTCTACACGAACCGTCCTTGCAGGGCGACTGGCTTACCTGCCACGCGTGCGGTCAACGCTACCCCCTCATCTCGGGACGAATCCCGGTCCTGATGAAGGATGCACCGGTATACCTGGCCTCGCTCTACCTTCAGCACCATCGCTATCTGCGGCGCCAAGAAGAACGGATAGCGGCACTCAAAGCAGCCGGGAACGAATCCCCGGAGCGACTGGAGGTTCTCTCCCTGATCGCAAAGGGACTTGACGAGAACAACAAGGTTATCGAATCAGCCTGCAACGAGCTGTCGGGACACATTTCCATAGCTGATCTTGTCCAGGCAGTCAATGCCCCTCAGTTCATCGGCTATACCAGCATATTCGAATACCTAGAAAGAGACTGGTGCTGGCTCCCTGCCGGGGAGAAGGAGTTGTCCACAATCAGGGATGCCTTGTTCGAACAAACCGATCACTACTCACCCGATGACAAGAACGTGCTTGTACTCGGGGCGGGCACCGGCCGCATAGCGTGGGATTTGCTCGATCGCTTCGAGCGGGTGTACGCACTAGATATCTCCCTAACCATGGCGCAGTGCTTGCATAACGTGCTGAACGAAGGCGTGACGTTCCGCTCCGTGAATACCTCAAGTATATCCAGGAGTATGGACATGGTAAAAACGAGGAAGGCCCGTGCCGTACCGCCGGGAAGCCCAGGCGCCTGTGATGAGCAAGTCCGGCGCAGACTAGCCTATCTGGTTGGCGACGCTTGCCGAGCCCCGTTTGCCGAACGCTCGATATCTGTGATTGTGTCCGCCTACTTCACCGACGTTATGCCGCTCAGGCAATACTTTGAGGAAATACGCAGAGTCTTAAAGCCGCGGGGGCTATTTCTGCATTTCGGGCCTCTCGAATACCATTTCGACGACATCAGTCAGCATCTCAGCGCTGAACAGGTCAGGCAGTTGTTTGAGGAAAACGGCTTTGAAGTCTACGCCGATGAGTATACTGCAAACAAACACCTTAGTAGCGAGGGATCGATGTCGCGCCAAGCGTTCGACAACTGGGTTTTCGGCGCGGTATTAACTCAGGAGAAGCGCGCCCGCCCGGACTTCTACCTGGGTGAGGAAACCGTTCTGCGACTTGCGGAGGATGTGCAGTATCTAAGATCGGGCCTGATCTCCGCCGAGGGGGAATCCATTGCTGATGTCCAGCTTCTGCTCTGCTCTGGAGAGCATTTTCGGGAGGCGAAGACACTATACGGTATTTTGAAGATGCTCGATGGCAGGAAGAGCATCAAAGATATCTTGGGACTTCTTTTTCCGACTAACAGCGAATTTAACAAACAGGACCTATCTGCCGCCCTTGCATTTCTGAACAGGCTCGCGAAAGAAGGAGCATTGGAAGTAGTGGGATTTGACGATTGAAGGAATCATTAAGGAACCGCTGATTTATTCGGCGATTTTTTCTGGTTACGCGCTTCGTGTTCGATTTTTTTGATCAGAACCGGTTGTTGCCGCTAATATTCGGCGAGTTCGACTAAATGAGCCTCATTTCTTCGTACCTCTCAGTACCTCTCAGAGTACCTCTCGGGGACAGACCACCTTTACCGAGTACCTCTCAGGGACAGACCACCTTTACCGGACTAAACAGCCATCTCTGCCTGTCGATCATCCGGCACCGGCTTCTTCGGTCTGCCGGGCGATCCTTTCC